>JAMOPL010000146.1 GCA_027064515.1 Sulfurimonas sp.
ATTGAGAAAAAACAAATCATCCCAACTGAGATGGCATTTACTGTTATAAAAATTTTAGAGAAACATTTTGCCAATATTGTTGATATATCTTTTACTGCGAATATG
This sequence comes from Sulfurimonas sp., assembly GCA_027064515.1. Lineage (GTDB taxonomy): Bacteria > Campylobacterota > Campylobacteria > Campylobacterales > Sulfurimonadaceae > Sulfurimonas. The sequence continues at coordinate 106 of JAMOPL010000146.1, forward strand.
GAAGAGAAACTAGATGAAGTTTCAGAAGCTAAAATTGATTGGCAAAAACTTTTAAGTGATTTTTATACCCCTTTTATGGAGCAAATAGCTCAAGGAAAAGAGAATATTGTATCGCTTAAAATTGCTAAACCTCTTGGAAGAATGTGTCCTAAATGTGGCGAAGAGTTACTTTTGAGAAGTGGAAGATTTGGTAACTTTGTAGCTTGTAGTGGTTTTCCAAAATGTAAATATACAGAACAAATTGATGATGAGGGAAATGCCGTAGAGGTAAAAGTTGAAACATCAGATGAAAAATGTGATAAATGTGGCAAAGAGATGATTGTCAAAAATGGTAGAAATGGTAAATTTTTAGCATGTTCTGATTATCCTGATTGTAAAAACACTAAAAGCATAGCAAGTGAGAGTAAAATTTCTGAGATTCCTTGTCCTGATTGTGGTGGAAAACTTATCTGGAAACAATCTCGCCGTGGAGCTTTTTGGGGATGTGAAAACTACCCTGATTGCAAGTTTATAAGCAAATTTGAACCAACAACTATCAAATGTGAAGAGGATGGTTGTACAGGTGTTTTAGCACCTAGAACATACAGAAACAAAGAGGTTTATGAGTGTGTGAAATGTAAGAATCGTACACCTAGAGAGGAAGAGAGTAAAGAGGAAAGTAAAGAATCATAATGCGAATAGGAATCATCTCAGATACTCATAAAAAAGTCAAAAAAACCAAGAATGCCCTAGCTATGCTTATAGAAAATGGGGCTGAATTTATTATCCATGCTGGTGATATTGTAGAGCTTGAGATTCTGCAAATGCTTAAAGAGTGTTCTCTTGACTATATCGCAGTATATGGCAATAATGATGCCCACTTGGTACAACATCATAAAGATTTTGAGCTTGTTCAAGAACCTTTTTATTTTAAACTAGCAGGTTTAAAATTCAAACTTATGCACCTCCCCTACTATATGGCACCAGATGCTGATGTGGTAGTTTTTGGGCATACTCACCAATTTCACAATGAGTTTAACAATGGAACTCTATTTTTAAATTCTGGTGAGATTTGTGGAAGAAAAAAACCTGTTTCAGAGTGTTTAATGCTTGATATTCTTGATGATAAGTTTATTGTGACACAATACTCTAAACCTGATGGTGAAAAAGAGTTTCAAACAAAAACATTTGAACATAAGAGAGAAAATAATTGAATATTCTTGACTGTATATAATATTAATGCTAATATTGTGCCATATTGACACATAAAAGGGTTTATTATGACAGCATCATCTCCTAGAATAACTACAAGAGTAACACCAGATATTCAAGAGTTATTATCTAAGGCAGCTTCTTTAGTTGGTATATCTAGTATCAATTCATTTGTATTAAATGCAGCAATTGAGAAAGCAAATGCCATTATGAAAGAGGAGAACCATTTATCTCTTAGTAACGATGATAGCTTATTATTTTTACAAGCGATAGATAAACCTCGCCAAAAAAATCAAGCATTGAGTGATGCATTTAAAAATTACAATGATTTTACAATAGATGAATAGTGTAGCTTTAGATAAAAATATACATAATAGAAAAGAGTTTGACTGTGGTGTTAATGAGTTAAATAATTTTTTAAAACTTACTGCTAATCAACAATCTAACAAGGACAATAGTCGTACTTATGTGATAGAAGATAAAAACGATAAATCTATCATTATTGGTTTTTATACTTTAACTATGATTGGTGTTGAATTGAATTTATTTGCTAAAAAATTAGAAAAAAAACATAACTCTAACACAAGTGTTGGATTAGTGGCACGACTAGCAGTAAGCAAAAGATATAAGAATAGAGGGGTTGGGAGTTGGTTAGTTGTTGATGCCTTATTAAAACTATTGAATGCTAGTGAAATTGTTGGATTTTCACTCATAGTTGTTGATGCAAAAGATGGTAAAAAATCATTCTATGAGAAATTTGGATTCCAATCATTTAAAGATGAGAAAAATAAAATGTACATATCTGTTGCAGATATTCGTAAGAGTTTCACTAATAGAGTATAATTCCGTTCAAGGATTTAAATTTGAAAATTTTAAATAAAAAAAATACAATATTTTTATGTTCTATCTGTAATATAAATAGTGGAACTTGTAACGAAGACTGTAAGTTTTGTTCACAAAGTGTACGATATAAGGCAGATATAGAGAGGTTTAAACAAAAACCGATTGAAGAGATTCAAGCAGAAGCTGTAAATGCTAGAGATGCTGGAGCTTTGGGTTTTTGTTTAGTTACAGCAGATAAAGGGCTAAATGATAAAACTTTAGAGTTTGTTTGCAATGTGGCAAAAGCTGTTAAAGAGGTAGCTCCTGAACTTAGACTTATCGCTTGTAATGGAACTGCTACACTTGAACAACTTTTAACTCTTAAAGAAAATGGTATTAAAGCTTATAACCATAACCTTGAAACATCAGAATCTTTTTACCCTCAAATCTGTACAACACATCCGTGGAGTGAAAGATATGAAACTTGCCAAAATGTAAACAAGGCTGGTATGGTTCTTATAACTGGTGGAATTTTTGGACTTGGAGAATCTAAAGAGGATAGAATCTCAATGATAGAATCTTTAAACTCTTTAAACCCATCATCAGTTCCTATAAACTTTTACCATCACAACGAAGCACTAGAGCTACAACCCAATCCATTAAGTGTTGATGAAGCATTAGAACTTGTAAGGCTTACAAGAGAGATGATTCCTAAAGCTCAAAGAATTATGGTTGCTGGTGGCAGAGAGTTGATGTTTGGCGATAGACAAAATGAGATTTTCACAAATGGTGCGAATTCTATTGTTATTGGTAACTATCTTACAACTGCTGGTCGAGAGATGAATAAAGATTTAGAGATGTTACAATCACTTAATCTTGAAGTGGCTACGAAAGTAAACTAAAAGGAAAACTGTCTTGCACGATAATATTACTTTAATTTTTACTGTTGCATTGATAATAATATTTTCACCTTTCTTTGCAAAAATTCTAAAACTACCAACAACACCAATAGAGATTATATTAGGCTCAATTCTTGGTTATATTGGTTTCTTACATGATGAGCATCTGTTTAAAGTGGTAGCAGAACTTGGTTTTTTATACCTAATGTTTATCGCTGGAACAGAGATTAATCTAAAAAATACTTTAAAAACACCCTCAATGGTGATAAAAAAAGTTATGGTTTACCTTGCAATCCTTTATGCTTTTTCCTTATCATTTTCACTCTATTTTGATTTAGGAAAAATATTTATAGTTCTTCTACCTCTTATATCAGTTGGTCTTGTTGCAACACTTTCTAAGGAGTATGGGAAAACACCATGGTTAGATTTATCTATGACTGCTGGTGCTATCGGTGAAGTAATAAGTATAGTCTTTTTAACTATCACATCCTCTGCTCTACTATCAGGTTTTGGTACTGATTTTTTTCAAACTATATTATCTCTATCTCTATTTTTAGTATTTATGTTTTTTATATTTAGAACTATTCAACTAATTTTTTGGTGGTACCCTAAAGTTTCTGTCTTACTTATGCCTATAAAAGATAATCAAGAACAAGATATTCGATTAAGTATGGGGATTTTGTTTTTACTAGTTGGGGCTATGTTTTATCTAGAGTTAGAACTTGCCTTTGGAGCATTCCTTGCTGGAATCTTTATTCCAACATTTTTTGAACATAAACATGAACTTCCTGAAAAACTTGCATCATATGGTTTTGGATTCTTAATCCCTATATTTTTCATACATATTGGTAGCTCTTTTGACTTAAATGCATTATCTATTGATGGTTTAATATACAAAGCTATTTTAATCACGGTTGTGATGATTACTATGAGAATCATAGCTTCACTTGTATTTATTAAAGAGTTGGGTATTTTAGATACTGTATTAATGGGGCTTTCACACTCTATGCCTCTAACACTATTAATAGCTATGGCTACATTAGCTTACCATGCTAATTCAATAGATACACTTCACTACTATGCTCTTATATTAGCTTCATTAATTCAGGTTATAAGTGTTATGATTGCTATTAAAATATTAAATATAAGAAAAATTACACTAAATAATGGAGGCTAATGATGGCTCGTTCTGTTTTAATTCAATTAGCTCGTGATTCTATCGCAGAAGTATTAGAAGCACAAAGAACAATTGATAAAAAAACTCTTTTAGAACAGCATCCTCTACTCAATCAAAAAATTCAAACACAAATAAATTTGTATCTAAACAAAAAACTTAGAGGCTCATCTAAATCAGACATAGCCTCTCACTCTCTATTAGAAGATATAATTAGACATGCTAAAAAATCAGCTTTTGAAGATAAAAATTTCAAAGCTATCTCAACATCAGAATATTTAAATTGTGAAATTGAGATACTTCTTACTACAAACGATGGGATTATTAGTGAAATAGATAAAGCAATTTTAGAAGATTTTAAAGAAACTAACTTTTAATCTTATACTCTATTTCAGTTTTTTTAGCCTTATTTGAATAATATGTTGATGTTTCAATTTCCTCAATAATAGATTGAATTAGAATAGTTATAGCATTAATCATAAATATTATAATTTAAAGTATAATACAAACTCAATATTTAACATGACAAATTGACATATAATTTAGAAATAAAATAAAAGTAGAATATAATTACTCAAAATTAAGTACAAGAGAGACCAAGATGGACGCAAATAAACAAAAAGCATTAGACTTAGCAATGAAACAAATCGATAAAGCATTTGGTAAAGGTGCTTTAATGCGTCTAGGCGATAAAGATATTCAACCAATGCAATCAATTAGTACAGGTTCTATTGGACTTGATTTAGCACTAGGTATTGGAGGGGTTCCTCAAGGTCGTGTTATTGAAATTTATGGACCTGAATCTTCTGGTAAAACAACTTTAGCACTTCAAATCACAGCAGAGTGTCAAAAAAATGGTGGGGTATGTGCTTTCATAGATGCTGAACATGCACTTGATGTTGTATATGCAAAAAACCTTGGGGTTGATATTGAGAACCTTTTAGTATCACAACCTGACTATGGTGAACAAGCTCTTGATATTGTTGAAACAGTAGCTCGTAGTGGTGCAGTTGATTTAATAGTGATTGATTCAGTTGCTGCTCTTACTCCAAAAATTGAGTTAGAGGGTGAGATGAGTGATCAACAAGTTGGTCTTCAAGCTCGTCTTATGTCAAAGGCTCTTCGTAAATTAACTTCTGTTTTAAGCAAAATGAACTGTACAGTAATTTTCATCAATCAACTTCGTATGAAAATTGGGATGATGGGTTATGGTTCTCCTGAAACAACAACAGGTGGAAATGCTCTAAAATTCTATGCTTCTGTTCGTATAGATGTGAGAAGAATCGCATCACTAAAACAGGGTGAAAGCCAAATTGGTAACCGTGTAAAAGCAAAAGTTATTAAAAATAAAGTAGCACCACCTTTCCGTCAAGCAGAGTTTGACATTATGTTTGGTGAGGGTATCTCAAAAGAGGGTGAACTTGTTGATTATGGTGTTAAACTAGACATTGTAGATAAAGCAGGTGCATGGTTCTCTTATGAGGATATTAAACTTGGTCAGGGTCGTGAAAATGTTAAACAAAAGTTTAAAGATGAGCCTGAATTAGCTAAAGAGATAGAGGAAAAAATCAAAGTAGCCATGGGTGTAAGTGATGTTATGGTTATGGATACTTCAGAGATTAAAGACTCTGATTCTAGTTCATAATTGATAAAATTTATTTAGTTCCAATGCTATAAGTATTGGACTATTTTATTGATAAATATATATATCAACTCTTTCTCTTAATTTAAACTTCGATAAACTATATTTCAATCAAATTTAGATAGAATGACAGTAATTAATATGCAAAATAAAAGGCAAAAATATGTTTATAGATAGCGTTAGTGCAATTGAAGTAATGGATTCTCGTGGTAACCCAACAGTAAAAGCAACAGTAGAGTTAAGTGATGGAACTATTGAGAGTGCAATTGTACCTTCAGGTGCTAGTACTGGTAAAAGAGAAGCTTTAGAGCTTAGAGATGGTGATGAGCGTTATATGGGCAAGGGTGTTTTAAAAGCAGTTGGTCATGTAAACAATGAAATTTCTGATGCTCTTATCGGTATGTCTCCATTTAATCAAGCTGTGATTGATGCTACTATGAAAGAGTTAGATGGTACTGAAAACTACGGTAATTTAGGAGCAAACTCTGTTCTTGGTGTTTCTATGGCTATTGCTCGTGCAGCTGCTAAATCATTAGGTATGCCACTTTATCGTTACCTTGGTGGTGCGAATGCTATGACGATTCCAACTCCGATGTTAAACATCATCAATGGTGGTTCTCATGCTGATAACTCGGTTGATTTTCAAGAATATATGATTGTTCCAGTTGGTTTTGAAGATTTTGCAGAGGGGTTAAGAGCTTCTTCTGAGGTTTATCATACTTTAAAAGGTATCTTAAAAACTAAAAAACATAATACTGCTTTAGGTGATGAGGGTGGTTTTGCTCCAGATTTATCTTCAAATGAAGAGCCTATCCAAATCATTATGGAAGCGATTGAAAAAGCTGGATATAAAGCTGGTGAACAAATTGCTATCGCTTTAGATGTAGCTGCTTCTGAAATTCTTGCTGAAGATGGTAAAGGTTATAGACTAGAATCTGAAAACCGAACAGTTACTTCTGCTGAATTAGTTGATTATTATGTAGATTTATGTGCTAAATATCCTATTGTTTCTATCGAAGATGGTTTGAATGAAGAAGATTGGGATGGTTTTAAACTTATGACTGAAAAACTTGGTGACAAGATTCAAATTGTTGGTGATGATCTTTTTGTTACAAATGCTAATATTTTAGCAAGAGGTATCAACGAAGGAATCGCTAACTCAATATTAATCAAACCAAATCAAATTGGTTCAGTTTCTGAGACAATGCTTACAGTTCGTCTTGCTCAAAGAAATGGTTACACTTGTGTTATGAGTCACCGTTCAGGTGAGAGTGAAGATGCTTTCATTGCTGATTTTGCAGTAGCACTTAACTGTGGTCAAATCAAAACTGGTTCAACTGCTCGTGGTGAGAGAACTGCTAAATATAACCGTCTTTTAGAGATAGAAAACGAAGTTGTATATGGTGAGTATTTAGGTTTAGCACTTTTTAACTAAGAAAAAAAATGTTAGATGAAGAACTTTACGAAGATATAGAAGATAACCAAAGTATTACAGAAAAATACTTTGGAATCTCTATTTTAAGGTTCTTTTTATTACTCTTTGTTGTTCTTGGTCTTGGTATATATTTTGGTATAATTTTTTACGGAACAAACTCACTCGAAATTTTATTTAGCTTACAAGATTATGAGACCTACCTGCAAGATGAAATTTTCAAACTAAAAGAAGAAAATGCTAATTTACAAAAAGAGTATTTTGAATTAAAAGAGATCTCTGCTCAATAAAGAATTAAAACAAAATAAGCCTTTAAAAAAACAGCTTATTTTGTTTTAATTTATAAATCAATAATAGGAATAATAGTGCTAAAATTGATATTGGTTCCACTTTTACTTACATCTATACTTCAAGCTAGAGAAAACCCATTTTTTCCAGCTGATACTGCTCAAGATATGCCTTATACATCTAACCAAAAATTTAACTATCCACCATTTAAACAAGCTTCTGTTGTACTTCCATCTAGTGCTAGAGTTATTAAAAAAGTTACTATTGAGTATGAAACACTTGATGCTTCTACGGAGATAAAAACAATAGAGATAAACAATGAAATTGATTGGCATCTACCTATTTTTATATCTCAAAGCTACTCTCCTATAAAACATGAGAATCAAAAACTTGAAAATATATTAAGAGAAGATTTTTATAGAGATAATACTAAAAAAGAACAAAAAGTAATTCCAAAAAAAGCTAAAAAAAATAAGCTTAAAAAGAAATCAAAAGCTAAAACCAAATCAAAAGCCAAATTTAAGAAAATCGCTTCATTTCATAAAAACACCTTTATGAGTAACGGTAAAACTATAAAAATTATCACAAAGAATAAAATAATAAGAAATTTTTTACTTGTTAAACCACATAGAATTGTAGTTGATTTAAAAGCTGATTTAAAAATGAAAAGTTATAAAAAATCATTAAAAAATTCTATTTTTAAAACAATTAGAATTGGTAATCATACTGGATATTATAGAATAGTTATTGAACTTGATGGGATGTATAAATATAATACAAAACAGCTAAAAGATGGGTACAGTATAACTCTTAAGTAAAGATTCTTTTTAAGATTCTCTTTACAAAAGATTCCTTTTTATCTTTAACTTCAAGTGATTTAAAAGAGAGATTTCTTTTTTGAATCTTATCTTTTTCTATATGCTCAACTTTTAAAATATCTAATTTCTCTTGAAGATAATCTGATGCTGATTTTAACTCTTTAGCTTTAAAATCATTCATAATCTAAAATCTTCTCTATCTGATTCATAGCATCATCATTTTTCAGCCTAAACTTTATCTCTATCCTTCTTGATCCATACTTATCCTCTTTACCTTTAGAATCATAAATAGTATCTAAGTATGAACGACCACTTGCAACCAAAAGAGGTTTAATTTTATTTTGTTTTGTAAACTCTAAGGTAAGTAGATAGTTCATAACAGCATAAGCTCTTTTTTGAGATAAATTTAGATTATAAAGATAAGCACCATCACTATCAGTATGCCCCTCAATCACAATTCTATCTAGCTGAGTTTTTATACTATTGTTAGATATTAAAGCCCCTATATAATTTATAAACACTTTTTTAAGTTCAGCTTTTGATTTTTCTTTTAGCACAGCACTATTTTTATCAAATAAAATACTTGATGATAATCTAAGTGACCCACTATTCGGATCTATATGAACCTTATCTCCCAAACTTTTTTTAAGCTCTGAAATTATTTTTATTTTTATACCTGTTAGAGATTTTATTTTTGCTTTTTGTGATTGTAGTTTAGCTATAAGTTTATCATGTGCTGTTTCTTTATCTTCAATAGCTTGTAATAATGATAATAACTTTTCATCTTTTAGTTTTAAACTATCATCTTTACTTATCACCTCATTAGATAAAACTAAAACTCTATTTTCATACTCTTTTATAATTTTATTGTTATCTATAATAGTTGAATTACTCTCGTCAAGTAATGTTTGCATTATTATAATTTTAGAGCTAAAATTATCTATTTTAGTGTTATTAGATAATAAAATATTATTTAGATTTACTATCTCCTCTGTTTTTAATTTTAAATCTTCTTTAAATAAAAGAATCTCTTTACTGTTATTTTCTAACTCTTTTGCCCTTTTTGCTAAAAGTTCTTTTAATTTTTGAACCTCTGCATCTCTTAAAAGTAAATTTTCTAATGAACTGTTTAATGATGTCTCTTTAGAATCTAAATTAGCTTTTAATACTATTGATTTCACAACAATAGCACCAATTAATAAGATAAAAACAAAAAGTAAACCAGCCATTAAGTCTGCATAAGATATCCAAAAATTGGTATCGTTATCTCTATTTTCTTGCTCAAACATCTATTGTTCTTTTGTTTTATCTGCAATCATACGGTGATATGTTTGTATGCTATTTTGTACCTCTTCACTCTGTAAACTGACATGAGTAGCAAAATCTGCTAATTTTATCACTATATCTGCAACTTCAGTATCTATTTTTTCAAATGTTCTATCAAGTGAACTTGTTAGTTGAGCATTAAATATTTTAGAATTTTTTTCTAAAGTATTTGTTGCTTCTATAAACTTTAGAAGATTTTTCTCTATCTTATTTTTCACTTCAAGAGCATTTTTATTTTCATCCATATTTGTTAATATACTTGTTAATTCTTTAGAAGTTTTCTCAAGTTTTGCAGATACTTGAGTAAAATTCTCACTACTAACTGTTATAACTTCTTTAAAATTTAATAGATGCTGTTCATTCATAAAACGGATAAAATCTAAATCAAAAGTCTCTTTAAGTGCAGTTACAAACTTATCATCTTTTAGTTCATATTGGGCATATTTATATATTTTTAACTCATTTTCTGACCATATATTAGAGTTAAACTTCTCTTTTATCCCATAAATATATCTATCTATCTTACTAAGCCCACTTTTTTCAAAATATGTCCAAATAAGAGAAAGTAAAATACCGTAAATAGAAGCATAAAAAGCAGAACCAACACCACTTAAAAGTATTGTTATCTCATTATCTAGTGCTTTTGTATCTGTAACAGAAAAATCTGGCATAGAGATAGCGATAGCCATAAATGTACCCAAGATTCCAAGCATTGGAAATACAGAAGCTGCAACTGATACAAAGTTATTATTTCTTATATTTTTATAGTAATCTTTTAAAAATAGATCTACATTAAAAATAGATTTTCTCTTGTTATTTAAAACTAAAGAGTTTTCATCAAGTTTTGATTTTAATTGATTTTCCATATTATTATAGGAGTATTTCATCTTACAAATAGTGTAGTTAGCATTATGCTTTGCAAACAGTAAAAATATAACCATAATAAAACCAATTACAAAAACAGTTGTTATAGGTATATCTAAAGGTATTAAACCTATAAAACCAAGTAACATAGAGATAAAAAATAGTATTGGGATAAAAGATATTACAATAAAATTCGCAATACATATAGAGTTAGTTTTGTTCATAATTTTTCCTTAATTATTTTTATTTTTTTTTTGTATTAATCCTAAAAAAGCTACTGCCACTTCCACTAAAAAACCATCCATTTTTATAATGCTTACCTAACTCTTTATACTCTTGTAGGGCTGGATTATAAAGGTCATTTATCTCATCTATCGAATAGCTATTTAAAGCATCTAAAGAATCCATAGATTTTAGCTTATTTGATTCCTCTTTAGTTATTGGTGAAAAGAAATCTTTTCTATATGTAGTATATACCTTTGGTGTACTTATTTTAACATCAGGAGTTCTAACTTCAAACTCCAAAAGTTTCTCTTTATACTCCTCCACTATCTCACCTATTCCACCAACATTAGCACTATCATATCCATATATAAAAAATGGAACATCTGCTCCAACTTCCAAACCTATCTTTGCCAACTCTTCAACACTAAGACCAAGATTTAAAACCTCATTACACATTTTTAGATAAGTAGCACTATCACTACTTCCACCACCTAGACCTGCAAATGCTGGGATAAATTTTTTAACCTCTATCGCATAAGTTTTCATAAAGTTCTCTAACTCTTCACTCTTAGTGTTTTTTAGTAAAGCTTGATATGCTTTATAGATTGTATTATCTTTTGTTTCACAAGAAAAATCACCTATAATTTTAAACTCATCTTCATTTTTTTTAACAAATAAAAGTTCATCATACAAAGATTCTACTCTCATAAATCTAGAGATTATTTCATGATAATTACCCCTAGTTCCAGTGATTTTTAAAAAAATATTTACTTTTGCATAAGCTTTATATATTTTCATACGACTTATCTTGTAAGAAACTTATAAAGTTTAGATAAATTATCCTCATCTATCTCTTTAGATGCTGCAATATTTAAATCTCTAATATCTTGAATCAGTTCACTTCTTACGATGCTAATATCTCTAGGTGCTTCTATACCAAGTTTTACTACACCCCTATCAATAGATATTATTTTTATCTCTATATTATCACCAATCACTATCGATTCATCTAATTTTCTAGCTAATACTAACATGTATATATCCTACCCAATTCATATGTGACTTTCTCTTCTTGAATATTTATAATCGAGATATTATCACCATTATCAAACCAATAATATCCACTATCTTTAATACTTATATCTTCAATAGCAAGAACTCTTCCATATTTAAGATTATCAATATCACCATTGTAATAGTTTTGAGGAATATTTAGAGATTTTTTAATATCTAATGCTTTTTCATTCTCATACTCAAACATCCCCTCATTAAGTCTCTCTAAAGCACTTAAACTACCATCTTTAACACCCAAAGAGTGAGCAATGATTCTACCTAAAGAACGGATGTAAGTCCCCTCACTAACAGTTGCTTCAAAGCTTATAAAAGGGTGGCAATAATGTATAAGCTTTATTTCATAGATTGTGGAGTTGATTTTATTTAGTTTAAACTCCTTACCTGCCCTTGCTAAGTCATAAGCTCTTTTCCCATTAATTCTTTTTGCACTAAAGATTGGTGGTTCATACTCTAACTCACCCTCTAATGCTTTTACACACTTTTGAACCTCATCCTCACTAAACTCATTTAAAATATCAACACTCTCTATCATCTCAGTATCTAAACTATCACTTTTAGCACCAAGCCATAATGTAGCTCTATACTTTTTAGGTGTCTTGTTTAAAAAACGAAACAGTTTTGTATGTGAACCTAAACCAATAAGTAACACACCTTTTGCAAAAGGGTCTAATGTTCCAGAAAATCCAGCTTTTTTTGTGCCATATTTTCTTTTGATTTTATTTAGATATTGATTTGAACCTATCCACGATGGTTTATATGCTACAAACAGTCTATTCATAGTTTCTCTATAAATGATGCCAAGATATCTTTTTTAGTTCCACCAAAATTAATACTTAGTTTAAACTCTCTACCAGATTTACTAACCCCAGTTATTCTACCAGCACCAAAAATTTTATGTCTAACAAGATCACCTTTTCTATATGCAGTATTTTTTTCCACTTTTAAAGATCCAGCACATAATCCAGCCTCATTAAAAAATCTACTTTTATCAAGATTACTTCTTCTACCCTTGTAAAATCTACTTCTAGCATGAGAAAGTGTTAAGGTATCTTCTGCTCTTGTAAATGAAACATACCCTAACCTTCTCTCCTCCTCTAAATCACTTCCATCACCTACAAGTGGTAAAAATCCCTCTTCAAGACCAATAATAAACACATGTTTAAACTCTAAACCTTTTGAAGCATGGATACTCATCATATAGATAGATTCACCCTCAACCTTATCTTGATCACTTTGGAGTGTAATCTCATTTAAAAACTCATCCATACTAGCATTTGGCGATTTTTTCACAAAATCACGAAGAAGCCCATAAAATTCATCCATATTAAGGATTCTATCATCCTCATCTTGAGTACCTTTATAGATAGTTTTTAAACTAAAAGTATCCTCTAAAGCTTCTATAAAATCATAAGTAGAATCTTTCGCCACCTCTGCAACATTCTCAATATTAGCTATAAAATCTTTTAATGTTTTACTGTTTTTCTTTTTAACAAGAGATTCTAATATTGTTATATCTGAATTTTTAATATACTCAAATATTGAACACTCTTGTTGCATCGCAGCAAGTTCTATCTTATCTACACTAGCTTTTCCTAAGCCTCTTTTTGGTTTATTTATAATTCTTTTAAAAGAGAAATCATCATTAAAATTTGTTATAACTCTTATGTAACTTATAAGGTCTTTTATCTCAGCTCTATCGTAGAATCTTAGTCCACCTACAAGTTTATATGGGATTCCAGCACGATTCAAACCCTCTTCAATAGAACGACTCAGTGAGTTAACACGATAAAGAATAGCCACATCTTTAGGACTAGCACCCAAATCAAAAAGCTTTCTGATTTTACTTGCTATTTTTCTTGCTTCCTCATTTTCATCATTATTATCAAGGATAATTACATCATCACCCTCTCCACGAGTACCAATAAGCTTTTTACCAAGTCTTGAACGGTTATGCTCTATTAAAGAGTTTGCTACTTTCAAGATAGGATTTTTAGAACGATAATTTTCCTCTAGTTTAAATACCTTTGCACCTAAAAAATCTTGATCGAACTCCATAATATTTCGTATATGAGCTCCCCTCCATCCATAAATACTCTGATCATCATCACCAACAACACAAATATTTTTATGAGTTAAACAAAGTTTTTGAATCAGTTTGAGTTGTAACTCATTTGTATCTTGATACTCATCTATCATTATGTACTGATATTTTTGTGATGTTGCTATTGCTAAATCATTATTTTCTTCAAGTAATCTATATGTTAGTGCTATTAAATCATCAAAATCTACTAGATTATTTTCTAAAAGATATTTTTCATATTCATCATATACTTTTGCTATCTGTTGGTAGTTAAAAATCTCTGCTTGTCGATAAGCCTCATCAGGAGTGATTAAAGAGTTTTTATATCTTGATATCTCACTAGCTATAAGTGGTGTAGCTATTTCAGAATTTATTTTTTTAATAATTCTCTTTTTATCATCAGTATCTATCACCACAAAATTATTTGCTCTTCCCAATAGGTGTATATTAAATTTTAAGAATAATAAGCCAAACTTATGAAAAGTACAAAGTAATGGTGGATAAGAGATATTTTCCATCATACTCAATGCTCTATCTCTCATCTCCCTAGCAGCTTTATTTGTGAAGGTTAGTGTTAAAGTGTTAGATGGTGGTATTCCCACCTCCTCTATCAAATATGCTAAACGAGATACAATAGTCGTTGTTTTTCCACTTCCTGCTCCTGCTAATATAAGCACAGAACCCTCTGTATTTTTTACCGCATCAGACTGAGTTTCATTTAATTTTTCAAATATTTTTTCCATAATTTCCACTATTATTTATATTTATAACTATATATATTATAACCTAAAAGATACAACTAATTATAAACTTGCATTAATTATAATTATTAGTTATACTTTTAATATAAATTAAACTTATAGGAAATATAAATGTTAAGAGATTTTGCGAAACTACAAACATTTTTAATGGTCATAAAAGAAAAAAGCTTTTCAAAAGCATCTGCAAAGTTAGGAATTTCACAACCAGCAGTAACTCAACAAATAAAATTTATAGAAGATTACTTAGACACGAGAATAGTTGAAAGAAAAAAGAATGGAATTCTTTTAACTAAAGAGGGTGAGGATTTATATAGAATTGCTCAAAAATTAGAAAGATCTATCGCTAACAGTGAAAAAGAGTTATTAAAAATAATTGATAAAAAATTTACATTTGTAATTGGCTCATCAAATGCAATTGGAAATTATGTTTTACCAAATTATATTGGTGAAATTAAGAAAAAAATTGATAATGAAGTGCATATGAATGTTGCTTTATCAGAAGAGATTATTGACCAGCTGATTGATAAAAAATTGGATTTAGCACTTGTAGAGTCTCCTGTATTTAAAGATGGTGTTATTTATAGAGAGTGGGTAGAGGATGAGCTTGTTGTTTTTTCAAATCAGCCGATTCCTAAGCACCTTTGTGCTGAAGACTTAATGAATTTTGACTGGTTATGTAGAGATGAAGCTTCACATACAAGAAAGTTAACATCTGAAGTGTTTGAAGAGATGGGTGTACATTGTAGTAACTTTAATGTTTTAGCAGTATTAACATCTCCAACTGCAATTAAAGAGACTATGATAAACTCAGACAAAAATGCCCCAAGACCTTTAGTGTCTGTTATGTCTCGTCATGTGGTTCAACATGAACTAGCAAATGGTACACTTTTTGAAGCTAGACTTAAAAATTTAAAAGTTTTAAGAAAATTCTATATCGCATACTTGAAAGAGAAAAAACATGATGTTTTTATAGATAATGTAGTTAATTATCTATTATCTTTAAACAAAGTATAAAATATTTATGAATTTGGGAAATATCCCAATTCATAAATCTTTATTTTAAAAACTTAGAATTTTCTGGATTTGAAAGAAAAGAGTTCATCGAGTTTTTAACACCACCATTATCAACTTCCTTAACAACTCTCTCCTCTTGAGCTTTATAAGAGCTAAGATTTATCATTACTGGTGTTTCATCAACAATTATTTGCATTATAGATAACAATGGTACACTCACAACACTACCAATATTATCAGCACCAAATCCAGCTTCAAAAACAAGAAATTCCCCCTCTATTCTAGCAGTTTCAAAAGTATAACCTGCTAAGAAAAAGAGTGTAAGTTGATTAAAGCTATTACTTATATCCTCTGGTAATTCAGGATTGAAAGAGACCTCTTCTATCTTACATAAAATTCCAAAATTTTGGTCTTTTTTAAAAAAGTGTACTATCATATCTTGCAAATTTCTTTGCATCATTTTTGAAAATTCTACATCTTCTACTATATTATCTAACAAATTATTTTCCTTTTTTTACTAAAATTATATCAAAATTTCACACTCATCCAAAATATAAAAATCTATCATAGCATTCATAAGTGCAATATTACTAGATTCTTTTAACTCTTCAACACCTATATTTGCTTCTATCAAGATACCATCATCTAAAAGTCTATCTCTAGTTGTCCCTTTTAAAAGTGGTATTAAAGGTGTCTTCCAGATTCCATCCGAAAAAATAGCAATATTTGCAATAGAGGTATCTGTGATAAAAGAATCTTTAACTATTAAAATATCATCACAAGATTCTCTTTCTCCATAAAGTAAATTTAACTCATCTCTATTTGTAGATTTTTTAGAGTAATCAATATCTGAAAAAATAAGTTTAAGAGAAGAGATGTTTTTTTTCTCATAGCTATGATATGTTACATTGATAGAATCTACATCATAAACCAATCGGCATCTAAAGATTCCATCTTGTGGAGGATTTAGATACTCACTAAGATTCTCACACTCACTAACTCCAAAAGAGTTTAAAACAGATTCGTATCTTTTTTGATGATAAGAGAGATTCAATATCTCTCCATCAGCAGACTTTATTGTTTCTAAAAAACTATTCATCACTAAAAAGTGCTGTACTCATATATCTCTCACCAGTATCACAAAGAATCGTAACTAAAGTTTTCCCTTGAAACTCCTCCCTTTTAGCCACTTGCATAGTTGCCCAAACATTTGCACCACTAGAGATTCCAACAAGTAAACCCTCCTCTCTTGCTAACATTTTTGCTGTATTTATAGCCTCTTCATTACTAACCTTTATAACTTCACAATAAATATCAGTATCCAGAATCTTAGGTATAAACCCAGCACCTATCCCTTGAATAGCATGAGGACTAGGATTCTCTCCGGATAAAACTGCCGAAGATTCAGGCTCAACTGCAAAAATAGCAATATCTAATATCTCCTCTTTTAATACCTTTGAAGTACCACTAAGAGTTCCACCAGTCCCAACAGCAGTGATAAAAGCATCAAGATTTTTATCTGTATCTTTTAGAATCTCTTTTGCAGTAGTAAGCATATGAATCTCTGGATTTGATGGGTTTTCAAACTGTTGTAAAACTATACTGTTTGGAGTAGCTACTTGAAGCTCATTCGCTTTTTGAATCGCTCCATTCATCCCGTCTGAAGCTGGTGTTAGAACCAACTCAGCTCCAAAAGCTTTTAAGAGATTTCGTCTCTCTATACTCATAGATTCAGGCATTGTCAAAATAAGTTTCAAATTTTGAGAAGCACAATTTGCTGCAAGAGCAATTCCAGTATTTCCACTTGTTGGCTCTATAATAGTTGTATTTTTATTTATCTTACCAGATTCAATAGCTCTTTTTATCATATTGAAACCGATTCTATCTTTTACTGAGCTTGTAGGATTCATAAACTCACACTTACCTAAAATAGTTGCACCTGTAAGTTTAGATGGAGTATTTAAAACAACTAATGGTGTATTTCCTATTAACTCTGTTATATTTTTTGCTATTTTCAAAATCTATCCTTAAAATATATATATTATTTATTTGAATAATATTCTAACTGCTCATTTACCCAATTATGTAAAATCTTTTTATCTTCATTACTAAGTTTTGCTTCTTCATGTAAACTTAGATAGCTTGATAATGGCATCCTCAAATTATTTGTTGTTTGAATAACTCTTTTAAGTCTTTTTATTTTTGTATCTAATTCTATCTCTTCCCATTTAGAAAAGTTCAATGCTATTCTTCCATCATTTACATGAGCTACAACAAACCAAGAAAATGGTGCAATATATGAGTATTTTGGCCATTTTGTTTCAAACGAGTGGCAATCATAACAACTTCTTTTTAAAATTATTTCTACATCTTTAGATGTTTTTAAAGCTAAAGCATCATCTACTTTTGGATTTGTTTTAGAGGGATTTATAAATTGGATTCCAACTAACAATATAACTATAATTAACAATGATTTTTTCATAATATTCCTTTAGTGAATTATAGCTTTATATTTCCAGTTTATGACACTTTTTTTCTCTAAGATGCTATAAGCTCTAATTTGATAAAATACAAAAAATATAAAAGTTTCAAAATCAAAAGGTTTAATAATAATGAGTGAGAACAAAGATTTTTTAAGAACAATAGTTGAAGAGGACTTAAAGTCAGGGAAAAACAAAGAGATTGTTACAAGGTTTCCTCCAGAGCCTAATGGGTTCCCTCACATTGGACATGCTAAGTCTATTTGTATAAATTTTGGTATTGCTAGTGACTACAATGGTCACTGTAATCTTAGAATGGATGACACAAATCCAACTAAAGAAGATACAAAATATGTTGAGGCTCTTAAAGATGCTGTGAAGTGGCTTGGATTTGACTGGGGTGATAAGGTACACTTTACTTCTGATTATTTTCCTAAGATATACGATTATGCAATAGAACTTATCAAAATGGATAAAGCATATGTTGATAGTCTTAGTGAAGATGAGATTCGTGAATATCGTGGAACTGTTACAGAGGCTGGAAAACGCAGTAAATATGCCGAGCGTAGTGTTGAAGAAAACTTAGACCTTTTTGAGAGAATGAAAAATGGTGAATTTAAAGATGGTGAGCATATATTAAGAGCTAAAATTGATATGGGTGCTGCTAATATGAAAATGAGAGATCCCCTTCTATATCGTATCAGACATATACATCACTTTAGAGCAAAAGATGAATGGTCTATCTACCCAATGTATGATTTTGCTCACTGTTTATCTGACTATATAGAGGGTGTTTCTCACTCTATCTGTACACTAGAATTTGAAAATAATCGTGATATTTATAATTGGGTACTTGATACTCTTGGCTTAAAATCAAAAAGACCTTATCAGTATGAGTTTGCAAGACTTGGTATTAACTACACTGTTATGAGTAAAAGAAAGCTATTAGAACTTGTTGAGGCTGGACAAGTTAGTGGCTGGGATGATCCTCGTTTACCTACGATTGCAGGATACAAAAGAAGAGGTTATACACCAGAATCTATTTTAAATTTTTGTGATGGGATAGGGATAGCAAAAGCAAACTCAATGGTTGATGTTGCACAACTTGAATTTTGTATAAGAGATGATCTAAATACAAAGGTGCCACGAGTTATGTGTGTGCTTAATCCACTTAAAGTAACAATCGAAAACTATGATGGTAATGAAGAGCTTGATGCTTCATACTATCCAGATGATGTACCTAAAGATGGTTCAAGAAAACTACCTTTCTCTCGTGAGATTTATATTGAGCGTGATGACTTTATAGAAAATCCTCCCAAGGGTTACTTCCGTCTTACTCCTGAGCAACCTGTGAGACTTAAACATGCTTATATCATCTCTTGTAAGGAAGTTATTAAAGATGATAATGGCAATATAGTAGAGATTAAAGCAGAGTACTATCCTGATTCTAAAAGTGGTTCAGACACTAGTGGTATCAAAGTTAAAAGTGCTATCCAATGGGTTAGTGCTAAAGATGCTAAAAGAGTAGAAGTGAGAGTTTATGACAGATTGTTTAAAGATGAAGCTCCAGAGGGAATCGAAGATATAAACCCAGATTCTCTACAAATCATCAAAAATGCTCTTATTGAACCAGCTGTAATAACGGATAGACCTGATGAGAGATTCCAGTTTGAGAGACAAGGATATTTTTATGCTGATCCTATTGATTATACAGATGAAAAACCTGTCTTTAATAAAATTGTTGGGCTTAAAGATTCTTGGGGAAAAAAGAAAAAAACACCTCTAAAAATAGCTAAATCTCAAACTAAAAAAGTACAAATAGATGGTGAAGTTGTAGCTATGAGCGAATCTGAACAAAGATTATTTGATAACTATACAGGTAAGCTTAATCTTAATAGTGAAGTAGCAAATACACTAGCTCGTGATGAAAAATTATCATCTTTTTATGAAGAAGCTATATCTGCAAATAATAGCCCAATAACTATTGCTAATATTGTCGCGAATGAAGTAGCTAGAGAACTAAAAGAGAAACAAGTAGATGAACTGAAGTTTAATGCTGTGCAGATAGCCCAACTTGTTAAAATGATTGATGATACGACTATTTCAAATAAAATTGCTAAACAAGTATTTGAAGAGATGGTTAAATCTGGAGAGAATCCAACAAAGATAGTTGAATCAAAAGGACTTATTCAAATTAGTGATCCTTCTAAAATTCTACCTATTATTGATGAAGTAATCGCAAAAAATCCAGATAATGTTGCTAAATTTAAAGCAGGTAACACTAAACTTATAGGCTTTTTTGTGGGACAGGTGCTAAAAGCTACGGGTGGTAAAGCAAACCCAAAAGTGGTGAATGAACTTGTAGCTAAAATACTTTTATGAAACTATCACATTTAAAACAAATAACAAACTACTTACAAAATTTTAAAAAAATATCTGCTATTTATAGAGTTAGTGATTCTACTATCAAGATAGCCTTTGATAAAAATGATGAGATCTATTTCAATATGCAAAGATCAAACTCCAATATGTATAAAGCACCATCATTTAGTCGTTCTAAAGTTTATAATGCACCTTTTGATGTGATTTTAGCAAAGAGATTTAACCGTTGTAATATTTTAGGTGTAGAGCTTTTGAACGATGATAAGATTCTACGATTTAAAACATCAATAGCCTCTGCTTATAAACAAGAGATAACTTATTTACAAATAGAATTTACAGGAAAATATACCAATATAATTATACTTGATGAGGAGAATCTTGTTCTTGAAGCCCTGCGACATGTAGACCTTTTCTCATCATTTCGTGAGGTTAGAGTTGGGCAAAAACTTCTTGATATTCCAAATGCTCCATTTGTTGCTAAAGAGTATCCAATAGAAGATATTGAGAAGTTTTTATATGAGCAATATTATAAAGAGCAAAACCAAAAATTATCTTCACTTAAGAAACAAAAAATATCGTTTTTAAATAAAAAACTCAAAAAACTAGAGAAACTTTATAATACTCTTGATGATGAAGATAGTTTGAAAAAGGAAGCTGAAAAATTTCAACACTATGGAAATTTAGTTCTCTCAAATATTCATAATATAAAACCATACACACTAAATATAGAGGTAGATGATTATGATGGCTCAAAAGTAAAAATAGAATTAGATAAGGCTTATCCAAGTGCTTCAAGAATCTCCACTTCACTATTTACAAAAAGCAAAAAAGCAAAACAAAAAGCTAAGAATCTTCATATAGAGGAGGATTCACTCTCATCTAAAATAGAGCATCTTCAACTCTTTATAAAAACAGTTGAAGAGGCAAAAGATGTAGCTAAAATCACTCTACTTTTTCCAAAAAGAGAGCAAAATAAAAAGATAAAAAGAGATGATTCTATTGAGACATTCTTAATAGAGGGGTACAAGGTTTCACTTGGTAAAAATGAAAAAGGAAATATCTCAATATTACAAAATGCAAGAGCTAGAGATGTTTGGATTCATATGAAAGATAGACCATCAGCTCATGTAATCATAAAAACTGACAAACAAAATCTACCTATGAGCGTGATTGAGAGTGCTTCAAGATTATGTGTTGATTTTACAATGTTTGAAAAAGGCAAGTATTTAGTCGATTATACTCCCAGACGAGAGGTAACAATCCAACATAGTGCGAATGTTTTATACAATAAATACAAAACTATTGAGATAGATACTCAATCTCCTATTTTATAAATTGTAATACAGTATAATTCTGTTTAAAATTTAGTTCACATAAATAACAAAATAAAAGGTTTTATATTATGGCAACAGCATTAGTAGTGGATGATTCTAGAATAATTAGAAATGGTTTAAAAAATGTATTGGAAAAGTTAGGACATGTTGTTGTAGGTGAGGCAGAAAATGGATTTGATGGGGTTAACCTTTATAAAGAACTTTACCCAGATATAGTTACGATGGATATAACAATGCCTGCTAAATCAGGAGTTAAAAATGGGATAGATGCAGTTAAGCAAATTAAAAAGTTTGATGAATTTGCAAATATTATTATGATAACAGCCCATGGTGAAGAACAAAAAGTTATGCAATCTATAAGAAATGGTGCAAAAGGTTATATTTTAAAACCAATTACAAGAGATAAAGTTAGAGAATCTATAGAAAGAGTGGGATTTACTAGTGATAGTTAAGACTACTGCTGGTAAATTAAGTGTACTAGTTTTTTTTATATCATTTATAGTTTTATCTTTATCTATATTTGTACTTTTTTCAGTTTCAAATAAAACTCAAGAAAAGATATATCTAGATATACAAAATCAACTTAAAAATACTACAAAATTTGCATTTGGTGCAAAATCTTGGATAGGTACTACAAATGCTATTGGACTTGCAAACAATCCATTGATTCAACAAGCACTTAAAGAGAATGACAGAGAGTTAGCAAATAATTTTTTAAAAAAATATTTAGCTGATTTAAAAAACAACACAATATTTACAAATATAAAAGTTCATATCCACACAAAAGATAACCACTCTTTTTTAAGAGATTGGAAACCATTGAAATATGGTGATGATTTAAGCTTATTTAGAGAAACAGTTGTAGAAGTCAATCGTATGAAAAAACCAATTACTAGCTTTGAAATAGGTAGAGGAGGTTTAGGGTTAAGAGCAGTAGTCCCTATAATAGACAAAGATAATAATTATTTAGGCTCGTTAGAATTTATACAAGAGTTAAATTCAATAGCTAAATTCTTTAAAAAAGAGAGAAATAGTTCTTTTTTACTCTTAATGGATATTATGAGTAGATCCGATAATATAGAATCGTTTGAAAGTAAAAAAGCTTTTCAACAAAACTATTTAATTTCTCAAAACTTTATAGATCAAAAGTTTGTAGATTCTGCTTCAAAAATAGACTTTAAAAAACTGTTAAAAGATAAGCAACTTTATGATGATAACTATTTTTATACTTATGTTGATATAAAAGATTTTGAGGGTAAACATCTAGGTATTGCACTCATTGGCAAATCTATCAAATTAGTAAATTATGCTATAAAAGATGCTACAAATCTTATATATTTAGCACTTACTATTATGGTGTTTATGACATTAACTATTGCTTTGTTTATTATTTTAGCTTCAAAAAAGATAATTGTTTATCCAATAAATATTTTAGAAGATGGCTTAAATTCATTTTTTTCTTTTTTAAATAAAGAAAGTGAAGATATAAAAAAAATCAACGAGGATATATCTGCAGAGTTTGGAGAGATGTCAAAACTTATAAATTCAAATATAGCTATTGTATCTCAAACACTTGAAAAAGATAAACTTTTTGCAAAGAAACTAGAAGAGAAGAATCGAAAAATTAAACAGCTCTTAGACCATGCAAATCAAGGTTTTTTATATTTTGATAAAAGTATGAAAATAGGTGGGGAACACTCCATAATTGCAGAAGAGATTTTTGAAAAAAATATTATAGGTTCTAAAATAACAGAATTACTATACGAAGAGGAGATTGATCAACAACTATATGTGGAAGAATCTTTAATAGATATATTAGATATGGATTCATTAAGACAGGAGTTGATGTTATCATTACTAGAAACAGATTTTGTTATAAATGGTAAATCTATAAAAATTGAGTATAAAATTTTAGATAATAATTCTTATATGTTGATTTTAACAGATATTACTGAAAAAATAGAATTGGATGAAAAGCTAAAAGAAGAGCAACAGATATTGAAAATGGTTGTTGAAGTTGCAATAACTCTTGAACAATTTACAGAGATAAAAGATGATTATTATCAGTTTGTCTCAAAGATAGATAGCTTTAAGTCTATTGATAAATTAAGTGAACTTAGAAGATATATCCATACATTTAAAGGATTGTTCGCTCAAAAAGAGATGCTCAATGTTGTAAAAGAGCTTCATTCTTTTGAAGATATTATAAATAAAAGTTTAAAACAAAATATAGTTTTAGATGAATTAAAAAATATAAAAAGTGATGATATGTCCAAATGGCTAGAATCTGATTTAGATATTTTAAAAGATATTTTAGGTGAAGATTATTTCGTAAAATCTGACTTTATCTATATATCAAAAGATAGAATAAACTCACTATACGAAAAATCAAAAGAGCATAATGAGATAGCTAATGAGATAAAACAATTAACATATCAAAATATTGAGATTTACTTTAGACCTTACCAAAAAATGGTAGCTCAACTTGCTAAAAGATTTGAAAAAGAGATATTTCCATTAAAAATAGAGAGTGATGAGATTTATATATCTAATAAATATGCACCATTTTTAAAATCTCTTGTACATATTTTTAGAAATAGTGTAGATCATGGTATAGAATCACCTGAGATTCGAGAAGATATTGGTAAAGATTATAGAGGATTAATAACTTGTAATATTTATCAGAAAGATAAAAAACTTTATATAGATATTTCTGATGATGGAATGGGTATAGATATAGAAAAAATTAAAGATAAAGCAATTGAAAATAATTTAATCTCTAAAGAAAAGATAGATGCTTTTTCTGAAGAAGATATTATTATGTTTATTTTCAAAGATGAATTTTCCACAGCTACTAAAGTTACTGATGTTTCTGGTAGAGGGGTTGGATTGTCAGCACTTTTAAGTGAATTATATAAACTAGACGGTTCAGTAAATATAAAAAATAATTTTAAAAATGGTATAAAATTCCAGTTTGTATTACCATTTGATATGGAGAGTAACAATGCATAGTGTAGAGATTCTAGAAAAATTAATTTTAAGAACTACTAAATATTTTGGTTCTGAATTGGGTTTAAAAGTTAATGAAAATATTACAATAAAGAATGTAGATGAGATACATTTTTTATATACATCTGCTTTTGTTTCTTTAAGTGATGGATTTACTGGAACGATAGGGATTAGTGTTGAAAGACCACTTATTGTTCCTATTGCTGAAAACTTAATGTTTTGTGAGATTTCTGATGATGAGATTGATGGTTATGCACAAGACTGTACATCTGAGATATTAAATATAATTTTAGCAAATACTATTCTAACACTTGATATTGTAAAAAAAGGTGGAAATGTATCTATTACAACCCCCTATATAATAAAAGAGAGTACAACAGTAGCGAAAAAGAAAGATGGTACTATGTATTTTTCTGAATTAACTATTGATAATTCTAAAATAATTTTGAGTTATTTTTATTGATGGATTCTATAAATAAGCTAAATTTTAATGCACCAATAATCTACCTTAAATTACTTAATGATAACAGATTAGTTGCAATAGATATAAATACTGCGATTCACTATTTATATAGTGATAGTTTTGATTTATGTGGTAAATTTAAAGCTAATATAGTTCATAAAGAGTGCAAACAAAAATTTGTAAGTTTTAGTAATAATGGTAAATATTTAATATCTCTTAATAAGGAAAATAGAGAACTTGTCCTTATCAATATAGAAAAGAAAAAGATGTTTGCTAAATTTCACAGACATCAAGGGGAAACATCTATTGTAGCCATTGACCCTTTAGATAGATATGTTTTTTCAGGTGGCGATGATGGTAAAATTTTTGCTTTAGATATAAAAAATGGTAAATTAGCTTTTGTATTACCAATGCATAAAGATAGAGTAAACGATATATCATTTAGTGCTGATGGTAATTGGTGTATTAGTATTGGTTATGACAAAAAAGTGAATGTTTTTAATATATCTACAATGAAATCTACATATTCACTCAATATACATTCAAGTCCTGTTATGAAAACTATTTTCATAGATAAATATAGAGCTGTAACCATAGATAAAAATTTATCTTGTATAATTTTCAATATATATAATGGTGAAGTAATAGCTAGGCTATCTGGATTACATGATGATGTAACATCTTTGTATAGCGATGAAAAATTTCTTTTTCTTGGTACTGCTTTAGGTTATGTTATAGTTTATGAGTTACAAGAGTATAAGATGATTACTAAGCAATTTATTAAACTTACTTCTAGTATAACTCAGCTGGAGTTTAGTGAAAATAGCAACACACTTTTTGTAGCAACAGATAATGGAGATATATTTTCTTATAATATATATCTTGGTGAAGATGAATTTAGAACATGTTTACAACATAAAGATTACAAATCAATACAAAATCTTCTAAATAAGAATCTATTTTTAAAATATACTTCAGTAAATATTAGATTTAATAATATTTGGGAAGAAACATTTAAAAAAGCAAAAAATGCTTTGGAACAAGGCAATATGAAAAGAGTAAATGAACTTTTTATGGCATTTAGAAATATACCATCTAAAAATAAAATAATTAATCAATTATTGGAAGATTATAAAGATTTTGAGGTATTTAGAGAATCTATAAATAATGGAAAACTTGCTTTAGCATATAATATATTAAATAAATATCCTGAATATAAAACAACTAAAATGTATAAAACTTTAGAATCAAGATGGGAAAGGAGCTTTTTACAAGCACAAAAAGTTTTATCTGAGCCAAGAGGTTTAGATAAAGCAAATGATATTTTTCAACCCTATCGTGGTATCACACAAAAAACATTATCTATTCAAGCACTAATAAAAGAACATATGATTTATGATAAATTTAAAATCTCCTTAGCTAAACAAGATTACAAGATGGTTTTTACATATATAGAATTACACCCATTTTTAAAAGAGTTTACAGAATATAAAAATTTGTTAAATTTTGCAGAGACTTCATATATAAAAGCTATAAATTTAATCGAAAAAGAGGAGTTTAATACAGCCATAAAATTGCTTACACCTCTACAAGATTTTAATGATTTTAAAGAAGAAGCTATAACAATTTTAAATAGTTTAAAGATAAAACAAAAGTTCTTTGAATCTGTGTCAAATAATAATATACAAATAGCATATAAAATTTTAGATAATAATCTTCAATTAAATAAATCAAAAAGTGCTGATTTATTACAAAAAAAATGGAATCAAGATATAGAAAAAGCAAATAGTCTTGTTTTAGATGGTACTATTAATCAAATTGATAATGTATTAAAATGTTATTTTAATGTATCTTCGAGATATATCTCTTTATCTAATATATATGCTTATTATTATTTGATAGAACTAGAGAGAGCTGTTAGATCTAAAAAAAATAAATCTATTATAGAAAAAGGGATTAAAAAATATATACTATTATTCGGTTTAAATGATCAAATAATAAATTTCTATACTATTTGTAAAAGATATTATAAAGATATAAATTTGAATTTAAAAACTTTACCAAAAGGTTTAATATCTGATTGGAAACCATTTATGATTGTTGAATCTATATTTAATTAACTAAAGAATAAGGGGATATTATGATAGGCCCGGTTGGAAGTACAGTATTTGTAAATCAACAAACAGCAACAGTAGCTTCTGCTCACGGAAATCAAAATAATAAGTTTGACTTACAAAATGTGATGTCTCAGTCTATTGTTAATGAGAAAGAAAAACAGATTTTAGAAGTTCGCCCTACTGAAGAAAACCAAGAGGTAGACCCAGATAGAGAACACCAAAAAAATGAAGCAGACCAAGAAACTAGTAGAATAAAATATGATGAAGATGAAGATAAAGATGAAGATAAAGAGAGTGAAAATAACATTTCTGAATTCCATTTAGATATAATCGTATAATACTTTAAG
>JAMOPL010000147.1 GCA_027064515.1 Sulfurimonas sp.
AGTGTACTCTGAGATATTTTTAGTAGTTTTTTGATTTTTAAAAAGTCTTTGAAAGTTCGTGTTTAAGGGGATGGTGCGGATGAGAGGACTTGAACCTCCACGCCTTGCGGCACCAGATCCTAAGTCTTTTAAACACACTTTTTCTTATTTACTTAAAATCAAATATATCTTTTCAAATCTCTATCACTCCGTACTTAGATAGTGTTGTCTATTTTTCATAACATTTCAATATTTACTATATCTTTTCATATTTTGTAGTAAAAATTGTAGTAAAAAAGCTATTTTTTAGTTATAATTTTTTTACTTATTTTATTTCATTGAATTATAGTTAAATATATAATTTAGTTAAAACAATAAAAGAAAATTAGCGGATTATATTTATAAAACAGTACCTTAGGCATCATCATCACATAAGTGAGAGAGGCAATACCTACTTAATCTTCGGGTGAACCTAAGGCTTATTGATGAAATGATACATTTATTACATTAAAGAAGAGTTTAAAATGAAAGATAATTTTTATATATCATTAGAAAGAAGCATCTCAAGCAGTAGGCTATCTACTTATAAACAAAACAATTCTAATGATATAAATACTATTACAGATTATATTTTAAATGCAAAAATTTCTCAAAACTTTTATTTTCTTCTACAAAATCTTGAGGTATCTCTTAGAAACAATATATATGATAGTTTTAAAAAACATTACCCTGATAACGACTTTTTTTATCTTTTTGAAACAAACTCTTTTAATAGATATAAAGCAAAAAAAGAAAAACACTCAAGGGAATGTTGGAAAATGTTGTGCGGTGTAAAATATAAACTAAGACATATAGAAGATTTATCAGATGGTAAAATTATTGCTGAATTAAACTTTGGTTTTTGGACAGAGTTACTAACATCAAAAGATAAAAAATATATAAATCTTTGGAGAAAGATTTTTAAAGATGTTTTTCCAAACTACAATATATTAACTTCAATAGACAAAGATAAAAGTATCATTGCTTCAAAAATAGACAATATACGAAATTTAAGAAATAGAATTTTTCATTATGAACCTATATACAATAAAACTGATTTAAAATATAAACATACAGATATATTTGAAGTTTTAGGCTGGTTAAATAATGATATGAAAATATTAAATGAACTATTTGATGAATTTAAACATATAGAAAAAGATAGACAAATTATCTATAATAAGTTAAGTGAATTTAATTATGGCTCTTAAACCAGTTGGTGGAAGATATGAGGGAGTTTGGAAAAATGAACTTAAAAATGGAGATATTTCATACTATATAAATTATCGTGATGAAAGTGGAAAACCTGTAAAAGTACAAGTTGGTAAAAAAACCAAAACATCAGATTTTACAGCAAAAGATGCCTATGCTAAATTAATAGAGATAAAATATAAAATTCAACATGACCAAGAACCTGTAATAAAAAATGCAAGAGTAACAAAGATTAAACTAAATGACCTTTGGAAAAGTTTTTTGATATATGCTAAAGCAAATAAAAAGTCATATCAAATGGATATATGGAATTATGAAAAGCATATAAAGCCTGTATTTGGAGATAAGGCAGTTAAAAGTCTTAAAACGATAGATTTTGAAACTTATAAAGAACAGTTAAAACAAGCTGGTTTATCAGCTCAAACAATTAAACATCAATTAACTTTAGTTAGAACGATTATAAACTATGCAATAAAGCATGACTTGATAAAGAACTTTAAAAATCCATTATCAAATATAAAAATGCCTGATATAGATAATCAAAGACAAGCATTTTTAACAAAAAAACAAGCTAAAAAATTACTAGAAATTTTACAAACACTTGATAAAACTACATATCATCTTACTGTATTGTTACTTTTTACAGGTGCAAGATTTAGTGAAGTAACTGGGTCAGCTTCTCAAAAAAACAAAACAAATACATCAACAGGCTTAAAATGGAGAGATGTGAATTTTGAAACAAGAACCATATACTTTAAAAAAACTAAAAATGGTAATGCTAGACACATATACATAAATGATATTTTATTTGAAACTCTTAATGATTTATACAAAAATAAAAAATCTGATTTAGTTATAAGTACAAGTACAGGTGGGGTTATACTTAGAATGCCAAAGCATTTTTTAACTGCATTGGAAATAATCATACCAAATAATAAAACTAAAGATACCCAAGATAAAATAACAGCTCATAGTTTAAGACACACTCATGCTAGTTGGTTAGCTATGAGTGGTCTTGATATATTACAGATAAAAGAACAGTTAGGACATAAAACCTTAGAAATGACATTAAGATATAGCCATTTAGTGCCAAATAAAAGGCATGAAGCAACAAAATTTATATTTGAATAAAGGATAAAAATGCAAGAAGTAAACGAAGAAAATTTAATGAGCTGGATAAATGAAGAGTTGCACTCACAACAGATACAGATGAGCGAAGAGGATAAAAATATCCTAGTGCACGAAGCACTAGAAATATATAAAAATCAAATATTAACACTAGAACCAATCCATGAAGCGATTAATATTATGACAGGTTTAACAATTGAAAAAATAGAAGCTTTTAAAGCATCAATTGCTCAAACTTCTTAACCAAACCATTAGGAGCATTTAAAAAAGTGATAAACTTACCATCTGCAAAGATTACTTTAGTGTAAACTTTTTTAATTCTTTTAGTTTCTACTCTATTGCCTACACCTGAATTTATCTCGTTATAACTTTTATCAGTTATTGTTACATCTTTAACAGGTTCATCAGTCAATAAAATTCCACTAAGACTATATATGTAAGATTTATTATCATCAAATACAAATCTTAATTTTTGATGTTCTAATCTTG
This sequence comes from Sulfurimonas sp., assembly GCA_027064515.1. Taxonomy (GTDB): domain Bacteria; phylum Campylobacterota; class Campylobacteria; order Campylobacterales; family Sulfurimonadaceae; genus Sulfurimonas. The sequence goes on from JAMOPL010000147.1 coordinate 2,848, forward strand.
AAAAGTCATCAAAATTAAAAAGGTTAGTATTGTAAATATTTGAAGTTTCATAATAATTTCTTTTTTCATCTTCTCCTATGTGTTCCAACCATTTATCTGTTGGTGCATTTCTTATACCTACTAAAATCAAAAAAGCATCAAATAAATTTATGATAGGTACAAGCATAGACAAAAGTATAACAAGACCTATAAAAAACCAATAATCACCTTTTAGATGAGCATTGATAAATCCCATGAAAAAGCCTACAATCGCTATAAATGCGATTGTATTGTAAATAAACATCTTAAAGGTATAACCTTTTTGAAATGTTTTAAACTCTTTAGTTTTCACTAACTTTTCTCTACCCTCTATACACTCATTTATAAAGTTTTTATTATGCATCTGTTTCTCCTTATACTGTAGTTTTATCTGTTTTATTTTCTAGTTTTTCTATTAGGTTATCAGCTGGACTAATGTTTTCACCTATCATTCTATATAATTCATCTGGAAGCTTTACAAGAAAGAAATAAGCTACTATAGTAGTTACAATTAAAATCACAAATTGAAAACTAGCCTCAATTACACCTATTTTCATAATGGCACTTGTACCTGTTGATATGGTATCTACTATCCCACTTTGGTTTTGAGTTGCTACAAAGCTAGTTAATCGCATACTTTCTAACTGAAAAGTTAAAATGATGTTTAAAAGCCATTGTGTGAACTTATCAAAAAAAATCAATATAGTTACACCAAACACTAAAAATACTGGATACGATATAAGGTAAATTATTTTAGAGGTTAAAAATATGATATTATCATTTTTTTGATTCATTAAAATTCTTATAAAAATCAGAATTGAAAAATAATAATAGATTAGTATATCTTTAAAATACATCAATATTTTATAACCCATTAACCCTATAACTATAGCAATTTTTAAAGCCTTAATATTTGCTATAACTATGATAGTAGCCAATATATAACTTAACACTTCACTATTTGCACTTACTATTGCACCTGTAAGCCATAATAGTTTTGAGGTGATTTTAGATAAAAAACTAAAAATTTTAGATTTTGCTTTATCTTTGTCTTTATCTTGTGAGATACTATCTTCATTATTAAAACTTAATTTCTTTTTTATATCTTTTTGAACTGTTGTAAAAGTTGGTATCCAGTGCATAAGTGAAAATTCAGATATTACTTTTACACCACTTTGAGCTGCTCCCATAAACTTAGATGACATAGTGTCATTTATGTTTTTGATGTCTTTATCTTTATAGAAATTTTTACTAAAATTACTAATACTCTCTTTTTGTTTTTCCTCTAAATCAGTTCCAATATCTTCATATAATTTAGGTGAAAAATAAAGAAGTGGACTAACAATCCAACCAAAATCATTAGTTGTTAAAAGTAGTTTTGTGTTTAGGGCATTCATATTTTTAACTATTTCGGAGTTTTGATTATTGATCTTATAATTTAACAATTTAGAGTTTTCATCTATGCTTTTTAAGTTCAAGTATATTTTACTCTCTGTATTTTTACATACATTTAAAGTTGGAACACCATGATTATAAAGTGCATAATCTGTTCTTAGTGGGAAAATATTTTGAGATTTCATAAATGTATCTCCAGCAATATTGTAAGCACCTCTACATTGTTCTCTAAAAAAATCTCGCTCTCTTTGTGCAACGATTAAATTTGTGGCTATCTCATCTGTAAATGTTTTTATCTCATCTTTTGTATAGATATTACTTATCTTATTTAGATAGTTAGTGATTAGTATAGCTCCGTTGTTAGTCATCACATCTGCAAAATTAGTTCCTATACTAGCGATTATTTCTACACTTTCTTGTGCTGGAGTTGTTGCATATTTTTTTTCAATACCATTAATATATATAGTTCTTTCATTGATAGGCATCATAAAAAAAACATAACTAATGGAAACAACTGCTATAAACTTTAAGCTACTATCTTTATCTATACCTCTTACTTGATAATTTTGAAGTGCAACCTTAAAACTATCAAATGTTTTTAAACCAGCTTTTTTTACAGTTATGATTATAAGAATAAACCATACAAGTGTAAATAAAATATCTTGATACATAAAAGCCCAGTTTATGTAGTAGCCAAAAGCTTGAGTATTAAAAAGTTCTTTTACATCTGTTGTAGAATCTAGTATATCATCTATACCATCATGACTATTAGTAAAACCCATAAAGTTAGTTATAGTGTTGATCCAGCTATCATTATCTCTACCAAATAGATTTACTGTAGAACTTTCTGAGTTATCATAAGCATTATAAGATTGTGTAAAACTATCTGTATCATTAAGATTATCTGTCATTGTAAGGTTCATCTTTGCATCTGTGCCTTTTATCTCATCTGAGATTGTCAATATTTTAGTAATCATTTCAGATAGTGTGAAAAAACCTTTTTTTTCATAATCAGCTTCATTAGTTATAATATCTAGCTGTTGAGCTAGTTTATCAGATGAGATAGCTTCTTCTATCTTCATATTATCAATATCACTATCTAGCTTTTTAAAATCAAAACCAAAAAGTTCTTTACCATTTTTTATGGCTTTCTTTTCTGTTAATAGCTCTTTTTGACAGTATTTATTTGTGAAAGTTTGGGTATATTCTATAATATCATTTGAAGAATATTGACATGAATATCTACCATCCTTATAGTTTATATTTGTGATATTTTTTGTATCATAATCTAAATACCAACTGCCTAAAACTTCATTTGTCCTTTGATTAATCTTTTTAAACTTGATTTCTGGACAATAAAAATTTTCAGCTATACATCTTAATCCATCATTATCAGTCTCATATATAATCTTATCTGGTGCTTGTATAACTATAATATCGGGGTCTGTTTGTGCTTGTTGTGTGGCTTGAATATTATTAGTAGTTTCTGCTTTAATATGCCATGAATAAGCATTAACAACTAACAGCATCATAAGTATAAATCTATACATCTCTTGTCCTTTGGTATTGTGTATTTTTCAACTT
>JAMOPL010000148.1 GCA_027064515.1 Sulfurimonas sp.
CAAAAGCATCTCTTGCATTTGATAGTAAGTTTATTATTACTTGTTCTAGTAAATCTTCATGTCCTACCATTGAGATATTTTCATCTTTAGAGTCTATATTTACTTTTATATTATGGTTTACTAGTTGAGTTCCCATTATTTGCATTATTTCTTCTACTGTATGAAGAAGTTTAAATGGTTTTGATTCTTTAGATGGTTTTACAAAGTTCATAAAAGTATCTATTGTTGCTGACATCTTTTGAGTTTGCTCTTGTATAAATTCACTGCTCTCTTGTACTTTTTTATCTTCTAGCATATTCATACTAGACATAAGGGATAGGTTTATACTTGATGCACTTATTGCATTTAAGGGTTGTCTCCATTGGTGGGCTACCATACTAATCATATCCCCCATTTGGGCTAGTTTTGATTGTTGTTGGAGTTGCTTCCCTTTTTCCCTATTTTTCCCAATCTCTTCATTTATTTCTTCTATTTTAGATTCAAGTGTTTTGTTTAAGCTCTCTATCTCTTCTATATATTCTTGTCTCTCTATTTCATTTGCTATTTGATTGGCAAATAGAGTCATTATAGAAGAAACAAAGTCTGGGTCTTCTATGGGTTTTCGATATAAAGCTATTATGGCTCCAAATGTTTCTTGCTTATCATTAAAAAGTGGAATTCCAGAGTAACCTTCAATCTTTAATTTTCTTAAATCTTGATCTAAAGGAAAACTATGAGTAACATTTTTAGGATAAACAGCTACTTTTCCATCATATACAATCTCACAAGGTGAGTTTTTTAATCTATATTCAAACCCATCTACAATCTTATTATCTATACAGCGAGAAAGTGTTTTAACTGAAAATTTATCCTTTTGTAGTTTACCAATAAAAACATGGTCTGCTTTTAAAGTTTTAGCAAGTTGTAAACTCATAGCATCCATAAACGGAACATCATTTTTAATGTACATTGCTGAAATAATATTGCTGATACTAGATCCATAGTTTAAATGATCTGTTGTCATCTAATGCTCCAATAAATTTAATTTAAAATAATTATATCTAATTTTTTGTAAAATATAATGGACTGAGAAATCAAGACTTCTAAAACAACTCTCGAACTTTAAATAAATATTTAAAGAATACAAATATAAATCTGAAGTGCAATTTTTAAAAATCTTAAAGATATTAATAGATATAATGTATAGTTATATAAAACTATCATAAAGAATTAAAATGAAAAAGATTATATTAATATTATTACTAATTATAAGTTTATCAGCTAATGATAGAATTACTATCTGTGGGACTGGTGATTCTCAAGAACTTTTGAGTGCATTGGCTTTGGCATACGAGAAAGATAATCTAAATAGCAAAATAGCTATAGAAGATAGCATTGGAAGTGGTGGGGGAATTAAAAGTGTTGTATTTGATCAATGTGATTTAGGTAGAGTTGCTAGAGGGATTAAAAAGAGTGAAGAGAAATATAATCTTAACTATATAGAGTTTGCAAAGTCTGCTGTTGTGTTTGTTACCAATCCAAATATAGATAAGATAAACAATATAACTACAAAAGAGGTAGTTTCTATTTTTGATGGAACTACAAAGAGATGGGAAAATATAGATGAACATAGTGAGGGAAAAATATATATTGCGAGAAGAGAGGCTGGAGATTCATCCACTACTGTAATTGAAAAAAATATTGATAACTATAAAGATATAAAAGAATTAGCAGGAAAAGTGATATTTACAACTCCCAAAACAGTTAATATTATATGCAAATATAAAAATACAATAGGATATTTACCATTATCCCAAGCAATTAATAAAAAACTTAATATTTTAAGTTTAGATGGTATAGAAGCAAGTGTTGAAAATATTATGCAAGATAAGTATAAACTTGTAGTGCCTTTTGGACTGGTTTACAAAGGTAAGTTAAGTAAACTCTCAAAAAACTTTATTGATTTTATTTTTAGTGAAGATGGAAAAAAGATTATTCTATCGCATGGTTCTATACCAAGTTTTAGGTTGAGCAGATGAAGCAAACAATAAACATTACAAAAAAATTAATTTTATTACAAGTATTTTCTTTAGTTTTAGTTCTTGTAGGTGTATTATGGGTTAATATTTATGGTGCTAAAGTTAATTTTTTAAAGTTACAAGAGCGATATATGAGTTCTGTTACTCATAGTATAGATATGTTAATTTTAGATAAATTAGATGATATGAAGATACAACTAAAATTGATGAGTAATGACTACAAAATTATAAAATATAACAAAAGTTATAATGAGCCACTTTTAGATAGATTTTTACATCAGTATGGAAATACAGCCTCTTTGGTTAGTTATATAAATAAGGATGGTTTCGAAGTAAAAAAAATTATAAATAAGAAAATTTCCGATAAATTACATAATTTTAAACTAAATCCATTATATAAAGATATTTTAAAAAATCCAAATAAAATTGTAAATTCTAATATTAAATGGTGTGATGATTTAAAAACTTATGTTGTGGAGTTTGCATTATTAAAACAAGGTTATTTTGGTGATGAATTTCAAGGAATATTATTTGCATCTATCCCTATTTCAAAATTTTTAGATAATGTAACTTTAGAAGATAATAAACTTTTATTGAGAGTTGTCGATAAAGATAAAAAGATACAATTTTCTACAAATAGTAATATTATAGGTAAAATGTTGGATATTGACACAAAACTAGATAAAAAAATGTTAGTTAGAACAGATATCTATGGGGAAGATACTTACAGTTTTATTTATCCATTATTAAACGATTCTGCAATTATTTTAAGTTATGACTACAATGAATTTATGCGAATACCTAATGAAAAATTGAAATATCTTTTTATAGTGATATTTTTAATAATGATAATAGCTGTATTTATGACATATAAGGTTTCATTAAAAATTATAAAACCACTCTCTTTTTTAACAAAGATGACAGAATCTATATCTAAAGGTGATTACTCTAAAAAATTGAAAATAAATAGTGATGATGAGATAGGGGTACTCGCTAATAATTTTAATTTAATGACAGATAAACTAAATATTTCACAACATGAGATTCATCAAAAGAACTTAAAACTTACCTATATAAATAGAGAGTTAAAAGAGAATGAAACTAGAATAAAGTATATGAATGAGAATTTAACTACTCAAATAAAAGAGGCTGTTGAGAAAAATAGACTTAAAGATAAACAACTGTTTCAACAATCAAAACAGGCACAGATGGGTGATATGGTAAATATGATAGCTCATCAATGGAGACAGCCACTAAATGCGATAAGTGCAACAGGTATTAATTTATCTTTACTTTCTAGTATGGGTATGTTAGATGATTCTAAGATGCAAGAGAGTAGTGATTTTATACAAAATCAATGTCAAAAGATGTCTGCTACAATTGATACATTTATAAATTTTGTAAAACCATCTCAAGAATCTAAAATATTTTATTTTAAGCATATTACTGATTCTATTTTAGACATTATGGCTGTACAATTGGCAAATCATAATATTGATGTTAGTGTAGATATAACAGATAAAGAGTTGTCTATGATGGGATATGAAGATTTATTGGAACAAGTAATAATAAATATCTTAGTAAATGCTAGAGATGCTTTTGATGATATAAAAAAAGATAACAAATATATAAAAATAAAGATAGATTCTAAAAATGGGATACCAATAATTAAAATAGAGGATAACGCAGGTGGAATCCCTAAAGAGATACAAGATAAAATTTTTAATCCATATTTTACTACAAAAGAGCAGGGTAAAGGTACAGGGCTAGGACTTTATATGAGTAGGGATATAATGAAAAAAAGTTTTAGTGGTGATTTAAAACTTTTTAACATAGATGGTGGAAGTTGTTTTAAAATTATTTGTGGGAAAGAGGCTTAATTTAGATATTTAAGCCTTATTAAACCTCTCTTTATAGATTGATAATTTATCTTTAAGTTCTTTAAATAATTTATAATAGTCTATACTTTTTTTATCTCTTGCACTCTCATCTATCTCTTTGGCAATATCAAACATACTACTGAATCTTATGGCAGAACAGCTACCTGCAATTTTATGTCCATTATAATTAATCTCTTCAAAATTTTCATTTTTTATAGCAGTTTTTAGTTCTTTCATATCGTTATCAATATTTTCAAAGAAAATTTCAACAATAGATAAAAAAGTATCTTTGTCTATATTAATATCTTTAATGATTTCATCAATGTTAAAATTTTCTTTGTTTAAATATTTTTGCAGAATTTTATCTAGCTCTTTCTCTTGAATAGGCTTAGCTAAATAGTCATCAAACCCCATAGCTAAATATTTTTTCTTATCTCCCTCCATAGCATTTGCAGTTAATGCTATTATTGGTGTGTGTGGTAAGTTTTCCCTATTTTCATAAGAAACTATCTGTTTTCTAGCTTCTATACCATCCATTATAGGCATATTGATATCCATTAATATTAGGTCAAATTTTTCTTTTTTATACAAATCCAAAGCAAGTTGTCCATTTTTAGCAATGGTTTTATCCATATTACCTTTTGTATTTAAAAGGGCTTTTATTAATGCTTGATTTACTGGATGATCTTCAGCAATAAGGATTTTACCTAACAGTTTTTTGTTAAGTGTATTTTGTTTGTTCTCTTGTTTGTTCTCTTGTTTATTTTTTGCTTCAGATTTATTAAATTCTAATGTAAAATAGAATCGGCTTCCAATATTTTCTTTACTCTCTAGCTCTATTTTACCACCCATTTTTTCAACAATTTTTGCTGATATTGAGAGACCAAGTCCAGTTCCACCAAATTTTTTGTCAGTATCATCATCAGCTTGTGAAAATGGTAAAAATATTTTCTCTTGTTTATCTATTGGTATACCGATTCCACTATCTTTGACACTAAAATTAATTATCACCTTATCATTATTGATTTTAGAATTTATATCTACCTCAATATCTCCATAAGATGGAGTAAATTTAATAGCATTTCCTATAAGATTTGATACTATTTGTTTTAGTCTATGCCCATCGGCAATTACAGATTCATTTACATCTATATTTACTAGAAAATCTATGTTTTTCTCTTCCATTTTTACTTTAAAAAGTTGAGTGGTTTTGGTTAATGTTTTTACTATATTAACTGAAGATTCTTGAAGTATAATACCTTCAGATTCTATCTTGGAAATATCTAAAATATCATTTACAACCCCAAGTAATGTTTCAGCACTATTGTCTATTATTGATATAACTTCATTTGTTTCATCATCTAAATCTTTTTTCATTAAAAGATTTGTAAAACCAATTATCCCATTTAAAGGTGTTCTTATTTCGTGAGACATATTTGCTAAAAACATTGTTTTAGCTTTTACAGCATCTTGAGCTTTCTCTTTTGCTTTTATCTGTTCAGTTATATCAAATCTTAAAGCCAAATACTCTTTAATATTATTATTTTCATCTATTATAGGAACAATGATGCTATCTACAAAGTATATTTCACCATCTTTTGTTTTGTTCTTTATTAAACCTTTCCATATTTTTTTATTACTGATGGTCTTCCACATATTTTTAAACACATAGTCTGGCATATTAATATCTTTAATAATATTATGATTCTTACCGATAAGTTCATCTTTTGAGTATTTTGATATTTCACAAAATTTATCATTTATATATGTGATGATGCCATTAACATCAGTTTTAGATACTATTGAAAAACTATCTAAAGCAGTTTTATAATTTGTTAAATTTTGATTTAATAATAGTAGTTCTTTTTCAGATTTAGCTAGTTCTGTAATATCAGTAAAAGTTATTATATGCTCATCTTCATTTTCTAGTTTTTTTACATTTGC
>JAMOPL010000149.1 GCA_027064515.1 Sulfurimonas sp.
TGTGGCTCCGGATGCTGGATTCGAACCAGCGACCAAGTGATTAACAGTCACCTACTCTACCGCTGAGCTAATCCGGAATATTGTTAAGAAGTTCAAATTAAATGGCTCCGGATGCTGGATTCGAACCAGCGACCAAGTGATTAACAGTCACCTACTCTACCGCTGAGCTAATCCGGAATGTTTAATTGAGCCGAAATTATACAAAAGTAGAGAGTGAATGTCAAGCTTTTTTGTCAATTATTGCGTTTTCTTTTTAAATTTGTATCTGGAAGTAGAAATTCTAGGTTTCCAACGAGTCTTTTTACAATTTTTTTGTTATTTATGAGTGATTCTAATCGTTTTTTACTATCTTTGTCTAAAAGTAGATTTATATCATCCATTGTTAAAGGTCTTTTATCTAAAGTATTAAGAATCTCTTCATCACTATAATAGCTATTATTTGGTTCAGCATGAACTCTTGATGCTATATGGATAGGTAAGGAGTTGTCAAATAGTAAGGATGCCTCATGTAACTCTTTATAACTTATTCCCATAACAGGGTAGGCAGGTGGTCTATCTATTGTCCCTAAGTCTATTCTTTGGGCATTAATATCAAGTAAAACATCATTAAGTTTTTTAATCTCATTTTTTGTATCGTTTAGTCCATGAACAAAAAGAATCTCAATAAAGAGTTTTCCTTTATAGATTTTACTAAACTCTTTTACTTTATTTACCACTTCATCAATATTAATACTTTTATGTGGTCTATCTATCTTTTTAAATATATCAGGACTTATAGCATCAAGAGAGAGTTTTACTTGGTCTAGTTTCAAAAGAGCATAAAACACTTTTTCATCTATCAAAGTCGCACTATTTGTAAGTATAAGTGTTTCAGTAGTGTTTTTGATTTTGTCTATCTCATCAATTAGTTCTGATAGTTGAGGATAAAGAGTTGGTTCACCATTTGCTGTAAGTGTTATTACATCTATTTTATCATTTAAGTGTTCTTTTAAGGCATCAATGATTTGAGAAACTGTAACAGTATGAGTTTGAGAATCTACTGTTGGGCTAGGTGCTAATTCACAATAAAGGCAATCAAAGTTACATTGTTTGAGGGCAGGGGAGAGGTCAATGCCCAAACTCATGCCAAAACGGCGTGAGTTGATAGGACCAAATATTATATTACTTTTTTCCACTAACACGATGGCACTCATCTACAAAGTGGATAGCATTTTCTACTGGAACATCTGGTAAGATTCCGTGACCAAGGTTAAAGATATGTCTTTTTCCACCCATAGTCTCTTGTATTTTTTCTACACATTTAGTTGTAGCCTCTTTTGAGTAAAGACGACATGGTTCCATATTTCCTTGAAGAACATATTTATCTCCAAGTTTCTCTTTAGCAAGAGACATAGGAGTACCCCAGTCAACACCAAATACATCAAAATTACCATACACTTTATCGTAAAATGCTGGAATCCCTTTAGGGAACATAATGATAGGCACATTAGGGTGTTTCTCTTTTAAATAATTAGCAATCTCAACCATATAAGACCAAGAGAACTCATCATACATACTAGGTTCAATTGCACTAGCCCATGAATCAAAGATTTGAACAACATCAATTCCAGCTTCAATCTGTTTTTCCATATAAAATTTTACAACTTCTGTCACTTTGGCAAGAATATTGTGTAAAAGTTCAGGATTTGAGTACATCATTTTTTTACAAATATTATAAGTTTTAGTCCCTTGTCCCTCTATCATATAAGTTGCAAGTGTCCATGGAGCACCAGTGAAACCGATAAGGGCTTTATCATCAGAACGAGCATCTAATTGCTCTCTTAAAAGCTCAATAGTTTCATAAACATAAGTAAGTTTAGAAGCTGCTTCCTCACCACCAATAAGTTTATCTAGGTCAGTTTGAGATTTTAAAGGGTCATTAAACTTTGGTCCAAAACCTTTGATAAACTCTAAATCCATACCCATCTCATCAGGGATAACAAGAATATCACTAAATAAAATTGCTGCATCAACACCAACAATATCTAAAGGTTGAAGTGTCACCTCTGCTGCTTTTTTTGGATTATGGCAAAGATTTAAAAAATTTCCTGCCTCAGCTCTTACAGCCATATACTCTGGAAGGTATCTTCCAGCTTGTCTCATCATCCAAACAGGAGTGTATGGAGTCTCTTTACCTAAACATGCATCTACAAAAATTTTACTCATAATAATCCTTTATTTTAATGTTTTCCAACTTTACCTAAAAAGTAAAGTCCAACTGATACAGCAGTAATCGAAAGTGCTAGATAAAGCATATCTAATGCACCATTAAATTCTGTATGCCCCACTTTTTGAAAAAAGCTAACCACTAGAACCATCACAATTACTTTTGAAATCTTATCTTTTAACTGGTCAAGTGAATGGATAGCTAAAAGTTGATTTTCATTTCCATTTTCATCTTTTGCAGCATCTATATCTGAAATAAACAGTTCATAAAGACCAAATGAGAAAAGAAGCATAACTACACCGATTAGGTATAGGTCAACTGCACCAATGATTCCACCAACAACATCTTCATGAAAGTTGCTAGGGTGTGCACCTGTAAAATAGGTAGTAAGAACATATTTTGCAGTTGCAAATACATCAACACTAGCTACTAAAAATAAAATCACCGCTCCAATTAAACCAAATATAACAGCTAGTATAATTATAAATCTTGAATTCCAAAGAGCACTTTCAAATATTCTTTCTAACATTGATTTTCACCCTCCATCTCTACCCATTTTTGAGCGATTCTTACTGCATTAGTAGCAGCACCAACTCTAAGATTATCAGCAACTACAAAAAGGTGAAGCATATTTTTAGAAAAGTTATCATTTCTGATTCTTCCAACAAATGTTTCATTCATATCAACGCAAGTAGCAGGCATTGGGTAAATAGCTTCATCTGGATTATCAACTATCACAAGATTTGGTGCTTTAGCAAGAACCTCTCTTGCTTCATCAGCTTGAATTTCAGAATCAAAAGTAAGAGTAAGTGCTTCTGCATGACCACGAAGAGTAGGAACACGAACACAAGTTGCACTTAATGGAATCTCTTTATGCATAATTTTAGTCGTTTCATTTACCATCTTCATCTCCTCTTTTGTGTATCCATTTTCCATGAAAACATCAATTTGAGGAATTACATTAAGAGCAATTTGTTGGTTAAAAGCTTTATGTTCAGAATCACTTAGTTTAAATGCGAAGAAATCTTGCATCTGAGTAACTAACTCTTCCATTGCCGTTTTACCAGCTCCCGATGTTGCTTGGTAAGTTGAAACATCAACTCTTGTTAAACCATAAGCATCATCTAATGGTTTAAGTGCTTGAACCATTTGAATAGTTGAACAGTTTGGATTAGCAATCACACCTGTTTTTTTCCATTTAGCAATATCTTCAGGATTTACTTCAGGAACAACTAAAGGAACATCATCGTGCATTCTAAAGTGTGAAGTGTTATCAATCACAACTGCACCAGCTTTCACAGCATCAGGTGCAAATTCAGCACTTACACTTCCCCCAGCAGAAAATAGAGCAATCTCTATCTCCTCTTCTTTGAATATATCATTGGTTAACTCTTTAATAGCAATATCTTTACCATTAAATGATACACTTTTTCCAATACTTCTAGCACTTGCTAGTGGAACTAGTTTATTAAGAGGAAAATCAATCTCTTGTAAAATTGTTAATATCTCTTCACCAACTGCTCCATTAGCACCTACTACTGCTACATTATACTTTTTCATATTGTTCCTTAATTTAATCTATTTTGTAAAAACAGTTCATCTACTGTTATCTCTGAATTTTCACTTAATATCACTGCTCTCTCAACTACGGAGATAAGTTCTCTAATGTTTCCAGGCCAAGAGTAAGATAAAAGTTGTTCTTTCGCTTCTTGACTAAAAAATTTATTTTCAAAATTATATTTTTTACAATTTATTTCACACATCGCTTCTGCGATTTGTAATATTTCATCTTCTCTATCTCGTAGAGGTGGAATAGTGATAGGGATTGTATTTAACCGATAGTATAAATCTTCCCTGAACTCTCCATCTTTTATTTTAGTAGTTAAGTCTGCATTCGTAGCAGACACAACTCTAATATCTATCTTAATAGCTTTTGATGAGCCTAGTCTTCTTACCTCTTTCTCTTGTAATGCACGAAGTAGTTTAGCTTGAACCCCATATGGCATCTCAGCTATCTCATCTAAAAATAGTGTTCCACCATTTGCCAGTTCAAACTGACCAGCTTTTGCCTCACTTGCATCTGTAAAAGCACCTTTTTCAAATCCAAATAGTTCACTCTCTATAAGGTTTTCAGGAATAGCAGCCATATTGATAGCTATAAAAGGTTTTTTTGCTCTTGGTGAAGTTTTATGGATATGGTTGGCAAAAACCTCTTTTCCAACACCACTTTCACCTAGCAGTAAAATAGAAACATCAGTTTTAGCTGCTTTATTTGTTATCTTTAAAATTGATTCTAAAGCTTTTGATGTTCCTAAAAAATCATTTGTAGATTTTTTATTTTTAACCTTAGCAGGTAATTTTTTTTGAGCTTGTTGAACTTCACTCTCTCTTTTAATAGAATCAATTAATGTATCAATATCAAAAGGTTTTAATAAAAAGTCTTTTACCCCTAAATGAATCGATTCTATCGCTCGTTGAAGAGTTGCATTTCCTGTCATAATTATAACTTCATACCGACCATTAAGCGTTTTTATAAACTCAATCCCATCCATACCAGGCATATTAATATCTGTAATTATCAAATCAAAGCTATCATCGAGTTTTTTGAGAGCATCTTTAGCATTTCTAAATGTCTTAATTTCAAACTCTTTATAATCACTCATAGCAATTTCAAGAGATTTTCTCATGTTGATATCATCTTCAACTATTGCAATTTTCACTAGATAAACCCTTATTTTAAAGGGGCAATTTTAACAAAATTATCATTAAAATCGACTTTGAAACATGTTGTTTTAAAAGTAAGTATTGTAGTTGAGCTGTTTTGTGAATTTATTGATTTACTTTTATAGTTAATATCAAGACCAATAAAATGCATATAATCTGTGAATTTTTTTAAATTGTTATTTATAATTTCATTTAAACTTAAGTGATTATTATTTTCTAATATTAGTGGATTATAGGGAGTGCCATTACATCTCGTCATTGTATGAGAAATTTGAAGCTTTTCATTATAAATAATCATATCTTTTATTACATAACGATATGAGATTAGATATTCACTTGCATTTAAAGCAAGTGAATTAAAAAATATTAGCGTGCAAATTGAGAGTGTGAGATTGCTATTTCCATCTCTACTTCGCATAAACCCTCTTTAAAAGTTGTTTCAACAATATTAGCATTTCTTACCATCGCATTTACAGAAGTGCGAACAGTTGATCGTTTAACCATCATATTTTTTATTAAATCCTGTCCATCAATACGAACACCTTTAACTTTTTCTGCAATTAATCTATAAGCATCTCCAACAGCAGCTCTTTTAGCAAGAGCATAGGCTTGAGCAGGTGATATAGTATTCATTGGAGCTACACCTTGCCCAACAACACTAATAATAATCTTTTTGTTTTTTTCTAAGATTTGTTCTTGTTCAAATTGTATAGATTCCATTACATGTTTATGATTGATATCTATTGAATTTAATTTAACATCAAGCTTAGATTCTAAGGAATCAAATCTAGTGTCTAAGTTTGTCTCTATTGAATTTATTTTTTCATTAAGAGTATCAACTTTTGTATCTAAGATATTGA
>JAMOPL010000150.1 GCA_027064515.1 Sulfurimonas sp.
TATCATCAGAAGTAACAAAATCAAACCCATACTTACCTTTTATACAAAGTTTACCTTGAGAAACAACCCCATCAGGATGAGCAAAAATCTTTTTGATTTTGTTCTCTTTTATATCTACATCAGCAGCAATATCGCAACCAACCCCACAGTATGTACATACGCTATCTATTGTTTTTGTGTTTTGCATATTTTCCCCATTATAGTTTTTTTAATTAAAATTTAATTTTCTTCATTTTTTAGATTATCACCACTTAATATTTTCATAAAAGTTTTGTTTCTATTATATGCATCAAAAGCAATAGCTCTATAATCCATAAAGTTGATAATAGTGTTCCTATTTTTAAAGTATTGATAATAAATAGGATATTTACTATGAGTTGGGATTTTATTATAACCTCTATCCCCTCTCAAAATTTCATCAATATCTTCACTATACTTTAAAAAAGCATATGTCCAAATTCTTATAGATGAATCAATATTAGATTGATTAATATATCTTGAATATTTTAAAAGTTGTCCTTCTGCTCCCTCTGGAGTAATATTTGAATCAGCTTTTTTTAATTCAATTATAACTATATCAGTAATTTTATCTTTATCATAAGTGTTAGATACTATGCTTAATAAATCTGGTCTATCTAAATTTTTACTTAATTCTGGAAATATTTCTTTAATTTGTTTATCACTAAAAATTTTATCATATGTCATAAATCTATCATCAAAAAGCCATAGATTATTTGTTCTATAATTTTCATCATTATCTTGAGTATGTTGTTTCATAAAAAGGTTATGTATCTCTTTTTCTAAAGCAACTTCATTTGTCAGCTTTTTTAATAAATCAATCTTTTTTTGTCTATCATAGATATATTCTGCTAATTCTGCTTGTGTAATAATTGCTAATTTTTCTTGATATTTATCATCAATTTTATCACTTTCACTATTATTTCTAATAAATTTTTTATCTTCTTTTAACATTTTTTCTGCATTTTTTTTCAATGTTTCATAATCATCATAATTATCATTTTTTTGTAAATAATATGCTAAAAATGGAGCTTCTTGTAAAGCTTTCAAACGATTTTTTTTAGATAATTCTTCTATATCAATACCCTTATCTTTTGCAATAAGTTTAATTTGATTTTTTACTTCAGTTTGAATCTCATTCCATGATAAATTATGAAATAAATCTTCAGATTTTTTTCTTTTTGGTAAAATAGTAAAATCATCTCTAGTATTGTTTACATTACTATCCAAATAATCTGATGATAATAAATATACTATTTTTATATCTTTAAAAAGTTTTAACTTTTTATTACTATCAAGATTACTATTTTTTATAACTACTCTACCACCAGCACAATAATACCCATCCGTAATTTTAATCGTATTATCATTAAGGATATAATCTAAATTAAATTTATGCTTATCTATTTTAAATTTTTTATTTGTAAATGATGAAATATTATCACTTTTTATCTCAAATTTTTTGATATTATTTTCATAAATATTAAAAATAACAGATTTTTTTTCATCTTTTAATAATTTAAAATATGCGATAAAATATTCTTGTAAATTATGTTGGAATTGATTATAATCAACTGTAAAATTCTTTTTTGGTTTTAAAAATGTAACTAAAGTCTTTTTAATTTTTTTATCTATATCATTAATTTCTATATCTTTATCTACAACAAATTTAATCTTTTTATCTAAACTTTTTATACTGACTTCATCAAAAACTTTTAAATATAAAAATCTTCCTATCCCTTTGCAACCTAAATCTTTTTTATGTTGAGTACGATATTCTTTAAATGATTTTGTATTTGTATCATTAAAACCATCTCCATTATCCTCTACAATAACAGAATCGATATTCTTTTTCACATCTTCTAAATCTAAAGTATTTTGTATAAATTTTATATTTATCTTTGTTGCATTTGCTTGAAGAGAATTTGTAACGGCTTCATTAATAACTTGTTCCCAAGATACAGTTTGCAAATCAGACACAATAGTTTTTATAGTAACTGGTACTTTTCCAATGCTCATTTTTTTACTTTCCTTTTTATATATTCCATAGCTTTATCTTCCCCATCTTCAATAGCAATTTCAACAGCTCTTTTAGCTACTTCTAAAAGTTGTTTTGATTCCTCTTTTAGTTTGAAAGATTCTTTTATCTTTTCTTCTATTTTAGTTTGGATATTTATATCTATAATAGGGATAACTATATTTAAAAATTCATCTTTATTAATAGCCGTTAAAATAGTTCCTGAACAATTTTTCTTTAATATTTGTTGTATAACTCTATTTTTAAATAAAACAAGTAAAGTTTCTGTATTTACTTTGTCAGAATTTATCACATAAAATCCTGTTGAACATAAACTATTATCAAACTCTTTTCTTACTATTGCGACTTTTTCAAGTGAACCTTCTATGGATGAAATTATTACATCGTTCTCTTTTATTAATCTTCTAGCACGGCTTGGTAAGTCTTTACCTTGTTCATAAGTACAACCTGTTATATCTCCAGTAGTTCCAATATTTGACAATTCTATATATTGATAAAACTTTTTATCTTCTAGTTTATAATTTACATTTTTTAGAGTACAAGCCTCATTTATAGTCTCATAACCACAATTATAACTTTTAATCTTCTCAATTATCTCATCATATTTAGGTTGATAATACTCACTATCTAACCGTCCACTTACTCCAAAACTTTCACTAAAACTTTTTATAGCTACTTTCTCTTTTGATGGGGTAAAATTTAGTAAATCTAACTCTTTTAAAAGTAGTTCTTCGGCTTGCTTGTAGAGAGTTTTGCTATTTTCTAATTTTTGATATGATGATTTTACTATGGTTTCTACTTTAGCTTGAAAATCTTTTAAAAATATTGGTATTTTTATATTCTCAATTTGTCCTAAGTTTAGCCAAGGTTGTACATTCCCTGTGGCTAATCTATCAAAAATATTATTCCCTATTTTTGAATTTAAAAATGTATTTATATAATATGGATTTATTTTTTCTAAGTTTAATTTTATTTGTGCTAAATTTTGATTCGCAGAACTTGGTAAATCTTTTTTTAATACCATTCCTGCCTTACCAATACTTCCTGTTCGTTGTAAAAGTAAATCATATTCATCAAGTTTTAATGTTAATTTATTATATACATTTTCATCAATAAATATTTTTTCATCAGATATAAACATATCTTTCATATCCTGATTTCTTATAAAATAATGATTACCTTTTTTTTTATATTCAATAAAATTATTTTGAGAAAATGCTCCAAAATCTGTAATTTTATTTGACAAGTTAATTAATTTATCAAATTTTTTATTTTTAATATTTTGTTCAATTTTTAAATATATCCTTTTAAAGTATTCTGGATCAAATCTAAAAGTAAAATTATCCTCTAAAACCTCACTAAGTTTCAATTCAACAGCTTCAAGCCCACTCAATAAAGCATTATATTTTACTTCATTAAATGGGCTTTCACTCTTTCCCACAAAAGATAGTTTCTCCTTTTTAGCAAACTCATTAAAAGCTTCTGCTATACCATTTTGGGTGATTTCATCGTGGTTAAAAAGGTCGTGTTTTACTATAAGGTGGTCGTGGTTATCAAGACGATTTGTTCCATCTTCATTTTTAACATAGATTTTTTCACCACTGTTATCTTTTGATGGCTCTTGCATAGTCGCAAAAAAGATATTATAATCATCTTTTTTAGGACATAGTTTATCATCCCATTTTTGCACAATTAAAACAGATGTTTTAGTTCCTGTATGAGGTTTAAAAACATTTCCATGAAGTCCTACAACTGCTAAGATTCTACACTTTTCAGCTATAAAATCTCTTATATTTTTATCGCTAGAGTTGTTAAATCTTCCTTGTGGTAGAACTACTGCCATCCGTCCACCACTCTTTAACATATCAAGATTTCTTTCTATAAAAAGTATATCTCTTCCCACTTTTGTTTGGTACTTACCATTTGGTTTTTTACCTAACTCATAACGGTGTAAAATTCTTCCCTCTTTTATATCTCCTGCAAAAGGTGGGTTTGCCATCACTATATCAAAGTTGAACTCTTTATTTTCATTCTTAACTTTTCTAAGTTTTTTAAGTCTTTTCCAACCCTCAAAGTAAGTATCTGTCCAATCTTCATCTTTTAAGTTTTCATCCCATCTTTCAAAATCTAGTGAGTTCATATTTAAAACATTTGTATGACCATCACCTGCTATGATGTTTAACATTCTCGCAACTCTTACAGTTTTTTTATCAAAGTCTATACCAAATACTTTCTCTTTTACATATTTTAAGGCTCTTGGATGCTTTTCCTCTGCTGTGAAAAGATGAGATTCTTCAATACCTAAATCTGCATATATCTTTTTCCATACATCAAAAACTGTATGTATAGGAAAACCACAACTTCCAGATGCACTATCTATCATATATTCATCTTCTTGTGGATTCATCATCCTTACACACATATCTATCACATATCTTGGGGTAAAGTATTGACCTTTTTCACCTTTGGCATTTTTGTTTACAAGGTACTCAAAAGCATCATCTATAACATCAAGATTTGAGTTAAAAAGTTTTACATCTTGGAGTGAAGAAACACAAACACTTAGATGAGATGGACTAAGTTCTATAATCTCATCCTCTTTAAATATCCCACTCCATTGCTCTTTAGCTTCGTTAAAAATATCATCTATTTTCTCTTTTAACTCTCCATCACTTTCACCATAATTTCTAAATTCTAAGTTTTTAGTAAGTCCTCTAGTATTTTGAAGTTCATCAAAAAGTTTAATAAATATAAGTTTAAAAACCTCTTCAAAAACATCAACTCCAGCATTTGCTAAAACTTCATCTTCCATATCTAAAACTATATTTTTAAGACTTCTTTTTTGAGTTTTTAAAATATCTTTTTGAATCAAATCTTGAATCGTAAACTCTTCTTTTAAAACATCTTTTAAAGATTTATTTGCAGATGGTATGTCGGGTATAGGCTCAAAATAATTAGGGTCTTTTCTATGATAAAAGGTAGTTTGTTCACCATTTGACCAAATAGCAATAGTTGCACCAGTAGAGTTACAATAACTTTTTAACTGCTCTTTACCATCTTTTAGTTTAGGCTTTTTTACTTCTATAACTATATAGGGAACAGTAGGTTGCACTTTGTCCATTATAACTATATCTGCTCTTTTTACTTCTCGTCCAAAATGAACAGCAAATTCTATCTGCATACGATTATAAGGATAGCCATAATCTTTATGAAGTTTTAGTAAAAACAGTTGTCTTACAACCTCTTCAGGAGTTAATTTTATATCTTTATTTCTCACTAAACATTTTATATAAAAAGATTTTTTATCTCTAACCTCTTTTTCAAAGATAGTGTTTTCTAACTCTTTTATGTGTTCAATTTTGAATTGTGTAAGTTTATAATTTGAATCTTTTAATATTAATTCTAAAGACATTTATTGAATTCCCTATCCCATTTTTGATTATGGAATAGAGTTTACAATTTTATCTCTTAAAAAGTGTGGAAGTAGATTTATAAATCTTATAATTAAGTAAAAAATAAAAACTAAACTATCCTAATCATAACAGGCTTAGAATTTACAAAATCTAAAGCTTCTAACTCACTCATCATAGCTTGTATATCTTTTTCAACTGCTTTATGAGTTGATATAAGAAGATTTGCTGTTGTATCTGTTG
>JAMOPL010000151.1 GCA_027064515.1 Sulfurimonas sp.
GAGCACTGGTCTCATAAGCCGGGGGTCGGGGGTTCAAGTCCCCCTCTTGACACCATGTTTTTAAGAGAACTTTTTTACATTCCGGATTAGCTCAGCGGTAGAGTAGGTGACTGTTAATCACTTGGTCACTGGTTCGAATCCAGTATCCGGAGCCACACATTTTTAAACCCCCTATTTATCGGACTTTCAAGCACTTTTAGAAATAAATGGCGACACTTTGGTACCATTTTGAAACACAGTATTTAAAAACTGTCCTCTTTTTTTCTTATCTTTTTTAATATATTTCGCATATCTTGATAAAGTCATAGTAGAATCTTTATGACCTAGCATACTTGATACCCAAAGTATATCTTCATTGTTTGATAACATTAATGTTGCAAAGCTATGTCTGGTGTGATAAATAGGTCTATAATCCAAACCAATTTTTTTTAAGAGTTTTTTCCAATGAGTATCTCTAATCCTTTTTATATCATAGAAATGTTCATTATCTTTATTTAAAAAGATATAAGAATTTAGATGCCCTGTTAAGTTAAACTGTTCTTTTAAATAAGGTAGTAAGCTATCAAGTATTTCAATAGTTCTTATACTACTTTCAGTTTTAGGTACATCTATATCACCCATTTTTATCCTTCTGCATATACTGATTTCATTATTGTTAAAATCTATATCAGACCATTTAAGACCTATCAATTCACCTGACCTCATACCTGTAAAAAATGCAGTAGCATAAAAGTTTTTAAACTGACCATCAGCATTAGATAAAATTAATTCAATCTCATCTAAAGTAAATGGAGTTATATCAGTGGGTGATAATTTAGGTGTTTTTACAACACTTAATGGACTTTTTTCAATAATTTCATCCCTTATTGCATCATTAAACACACAAGATAATAAAGACCTCATAGTTCTAATTCTAGCAGAACTTATACCCTTATCTAAAATAGAATTTTGCCAAAGTTGAATATGTGATGGTTTAATATCATTTAGTTTTTTACCTTTAAAAAACTCTTTTATATGATTTTTATATATACCAACATAATCATCTCTAGTTTGTTGCCTTCTTTCATTGTAGTGCAATTTTAAAGAGTGTGGAAGAAATTCATCTAAAGTTGGAACTTCTTTTGTATTTTTAAATAACTCGTCATTTTTTAATTTGACCAATAAATCAGGAAAAATTTCCTTTTCAGCAAATCTACGATTAGCTTTTGTATCTGTTAAACCAAGAGATTTTCTAACTCTTTTACCATTTAGAGTATAAGAGTACCATAACTCAGTTCTTATAATTTTTCCGTTTTCATCTTTTCTTACTTTTTTATTCATGTTAATTTTCATATTAAACCTTACTTAGTTTTAATACTAGATTACACATAAATACAACACGATATTGTACTGTATCTATGCTAAAAACTTCATTTCATTTTAGTTAAAACCTCCTCTTTTAGGCTCATTTGCTTGTCGCTTAATCAGTTATTCATAATCCATTCATCAATCTTATTTTTATCAAACATTCTAATTTTTTGATGTTGAAAAAAATGTACACCACAGATAAATATTTCATTTTGCACTTTTTTATTTATAGTTTCTACACTATATGGAAGATATTTAGATAGCTCTTTTGTACTTAACCATCTTTTGGAATTACTAGAATTTAATTGTTTTTTAATAATTTCTAAATCTTTTACAATTCAATCTAAAAGATTTAATTTTTCAAAGTCTATATTCATAATAAAATATTATTTGATAAGTTTTAGATAGTAGAGTTATTAATATTGATAAGTCAATAGTTTTTTTATTATCAATCTTGATATATTTTATAATATCTATAAAAATATATACTTTAGGCACAACACCATAAATAAAAACCTATCTTTTCATAAAAAAATAGCTAAAGTATTTGTAATGCCTAACCAATAAATTTTATGCAAAAAAATCAAATCTATAACATAGACACCCTAATATGACTAAAACAATTAAAAGACAACTCTATCGATTTAATTGTTACAGACCCACCATATAAACTCAGTTGATGATGAAGTTCTAAAAGTTCAATGCAATGAATTTTAAATCAGAATAAAAATAAGATTTTTAAACACAACGATATTCATATATCAGATTATATCTATGAGCTATACAGAGTTTTAAAACAAGATAGCCATATCTATATAATGACAAATACTTTTAACTTACACGACTTTTTAGACCACATAAAAAAAGCTAAGTTTAAAATCCATAATCTTTTAGTTTGGAAAAAGAGCAATACCATAGCATCTAAACGGTATATGAAGAACTGCGAGTATATCATACTAGCCTATAAATGAAAAGCTAAAAATATAAAATTTTGCTCAAGCCAAACAGTTCATGAGTTTAAAAACCCAATAGCCAATCGTAAACACCCAACAGCTAAACCAATTAAAATGATGGAGTTATATATAAAAAATAGTTCCAATGTATGAGATTTAATTTTAGACCCTTTTGCAGGTTCATGAAGTACACTCCTCGCCTCGCAAAACCTAGATAGAAATTATCTATGATTTGAGCTAGATGATGAGTATTTTAACTTAGCTAAAAAAGAGCTAGAGAAAAATAAACTTAAATGTGATGTTAAAAATTGATTAAAAAAAAGCTTTATAAGAACTAAAAATATAAAGTGAAATATTTATTATTATGAAGTTTGTAGTTACAGATGCAAAGAAACCTGAAAAGTTAAACAAAAAGTTTTAAATTATATTTGAAAAAAACTACCTTAGATTTTTAAAATCTCCTTTTGAATAAAAGCCCTTACGATATAAACTTCTCATTTTTCATCTAAGAGCTTTTTATATTTAGATGGGTTTTTATCTATCCAAGCAGAAACTAGCTGTTTTTTATATAAATCTTGTTTTAAAGATTGTTGTAGTTTTTCATCCTCTTTTTTGTAAAAATCTTGCTCTTTTAACCTTTTTTTCAAAGCTATTTTTTCATCTTTTAAAAGTAGTTTTTGTGAAGTGGTTTGTTTTTGATTATGGATAATAAACTTTATAGCTACAACCTTACGACCCTCTTTTATTTCGTTAAATTCAAAAAATATATCAGTATATTTTTCTAATTCATATTGAGCTTGTAGGATAACCCTTTTTTTAAACATAGCATATTTATATTGATGCTTATTAAGCCCTAGAATTAGTTTTAAGGCTTCTATTTTAATTTGCCTTTCTCAGATAGCCTCATACTGTTTAAGAAGCTCATATATACGGATAGAATGGCTAGATTTTAGCTGTATAATATTACGAAGTGTATAAGATGTAAAAAATGTTTTTAATTGCAATAGATACTGCTTTAGTTTAGGGTCAAAGCATAATTCTATAATTCACTCATTTTTTTTATATTCAAATGATGATAAAAAATTGAGTTTTAAAAATCATCAATCATCTTTCTTTATAGTTAAAGTTCTTGATAATAGTTTATCACTAGCATTTTCAAGCTCCTTATGGTTATTTTTTCAAAGTTGTAAATCATTTACCAATTCTCAAACTTTAAAGGTATATACTTTAAAATCAGTATCATCCTTTTGGATAGTAGATGTAAGTTTAGATATTATTTTCATCTCAGTTAAACCTAACTTATAGCTAGATTCTATAAGATGATTAGATTTAACTATCAATGAATTTTTTTTATTTTTTTCCATATAAAAAATTTAAAAAATAAATGTAACAAGTCAAATTATTTGTTACATCAGTAGTAAATTTGTTACTTTAACTTAGTAAATGTGTTACATTATTTAGTAAATCTGTTACATTTAGAGTATTTTTTTAGCTTGAATAATAGCTTTGCGACCTCCTAAAACTATTAAAACAATATAAAACTAAAAGAAATAAATATTTAGTAAATCTGTTACTTTTAAAAATTGATACTTATAGTATTTGATTTTAATCATATTATAAATAATAAGATTCATATTATCACAAACAATACTTTTATAAAAATATCCTTTTTAGATACCACCTTTTTATAACTATTGATTGTACTATTTTTTTCATCTTCAAATGAAGATTTTAAAGAGTTAATTTTAGAAGTATAACTTTTTTCAAGCTCTAATTTTTCAGCTTTAGAGTTTGTTAATAGTTTTTGCACTTCATCATATTTTTTTATATGGTAAGTTAGACTTTCAACTAAGGGTTTTAATTGTTCAGTTACCAAGTTGTTACTACTATCATTGGTAACAGTTGTTTTTTTATCTTCTCCAAATGATAAAATCTCATCTGATTTATCTTTATAAAATAAAGCTAAAGACTCTTTTAAAATAAGATATTTTCTATTATCTTTGGTGTATTGTACTTTATTAGTTTTTAGTAACTCTCTGATAGTATTACTATGCTTGTTGGTTACTAAACTAGCTTCATTTATAGTTAAATACTGCTTTTTCATAAATTAACGATTTGTTACTAAATTGTGATTATAATTTATAAAAATCATTAAAGATTGTCAATAAATATTTTAAGCTAAATTAGTTATTACTATTTGTTACCAAACTACTTAGTAACAACTTCTAACATAACAATATATCTTATAAAATTTATTTTTTCTTTTCAATAGCAGAAGCACTTTTTTAACATCACCATATATAAAATATAAGAGATTTAAAAAAGCACTAGGCAAGTTTGCAAGTTCTACCGAACTGCCAACTTGTTATGGGGAATTTCCCCCTAAAACCCCCTTTTTATTTCTCTTTGCTATTGAAAAGAAAAAATAAAATTGCTATTTTAAAATCATTACTTATATTTATCAACCCATCATAATTAGTAACAAACCAAGATGATTAACAGCACCATATTATCGACTAAAAGCTCGTTAAATAGGTTAATCGATTTGAAAAAAGTACAAAGAGTTAAGTATTTAAAAGATTATAAACTAAAAAGAAAAAAGCATATCAAAGAGTTAAAAATTACACTTAGTGTAAAAGAGTATGAAGTTTTTAAAAAAGAAGCTACTAAGTATGGTATTACACCTAATAAACTAATCATAAATCAAGCATTGGCATATAAAAATAGTAACTATTTAGTACCAAAAAGTATAGATGAAGATTTAAAGCAGTTAATTTTTTTATTTAGAAATATAGCAAACAACATAAATCAGATAGCCAAACACTCAAATATATTTAAAAAACTAATTGGTACTAACAAGATTGTTACCAATTTAGCAACACTTGAAAAAAGTGTTATAGAGTTTATAAAAAAGCCTTTATTATCTAGCACTAAAGAAGATGATAGTAAAAAGCCTTAGCAGAAAAAAACCAAGTTTTAAAACATTGATTGAGTATATAGACAAAGGCTCTATAAAAGATAATAGCTTAGTTATTTGAAAAAATATATATAATTTTTTCAACAAAGATGAGCTTATAAAAGAGTTTATGACAAACTCTAGTAATTTAAAAAATATAAAAAATTGAAACTACCTTTACCATGAGATAATATCACTAGACCCAAACCAAATAAAAGATATACCACAAGATGAACAGATAAAAATATTATATACTACCCCAAATAATCAAGACAACTTTTTAAAATTCCTTATTCACCTCTAACCTGTAACTTTAAGAAACAGCATTTTCCTTTTTTAAGTAATTTTCATCATTCATCTGTAAACTTTCAAAGTA
>JAMOPL010000152.1 GCA_027064515.1 Sulfurimonas sp.
CAAGATATTGATGGGATTTATCCATCAACAGACTTGACAATTGAAGTGCTTGAAAGGTTGAATACCTAACAAAACATAGGAAGTCAATAAATTTTCTAGCGAAAATTTATGCTTCTATTCGACCGTTGTCTTAACCTTAACAATGAAATTTAAGTTATAATATAGAAAAAGGAAATTTAAATTATGAATAAAAATGATTGGTTCTCAACTGATGAAGAAAATAATGCTGAACTTGATTATGAAGTAAAACTTTATGATATTACTTCATCACCTAATGATTTTAATGTAAAAACTTATTTTGAGTTTATAGAAGCTGGAATGGTGGTTATTCCTACATTTCAAAGAAATTATGTATGGGATATTAAAAGAGCTTCAAAACTTATTGAATCATTAATTATAGGGCTTCCAATTCCTCAAATATTTCTTTTTGGTGAAGGAAAAAATAAATATTTAGTAATAGATGGTCAACAAAGACTATTATCAATATATTATTTTATGAAAGAAAGATTTCCAAGACAAGATAAACGAGCTGAAATCAGAAAAAAACTTATTGAAAAAGGTGGAATTATTGATGATGAATTTTTAAATGATGATAATTACTATCGTACATTTAAACTTTCCCTTGGTAGTGAGAATCCTCTTAATGGAAAAAATTATAATGATTTAGGTGAGCATTTTAATACTTTTAATTTTAGAACTTTGAGAAATATATCTATTCAACAAAATAGTCCAGATACAGATAACAATAGTTCAATGTATGAAATTTTCAATAGATTAAATATTGGTGGTATGAATTTAACACCTCAAGAAATTAGAAGTAGTGTTTATCATAGCAAATTTTATGATATGTTACAAAAAATAAATCTTAATACTAAGTGGAGAGAATTATTAAGAAAAGAAGATTTAGATTTACATCTTAAAGATATAGAAATCATTTTAAGAGGATTTTCACTTGCACATTTAGATGCAAATATAGATTATAAAGGAAATATGAAAAAACTTTTAAATGAGTTCTCTTCTAAAGCAAGAGAATACGATGCTGAAAAAGTATCAATATTTGAAAAGATGTTTCTTGATTTTACGAAAGCTTGTAGTAACTTAGATAATGATAGTTTTGTAAATATTAATAATAAATTTCAAATTTCTATTTTTGATGCTGTATTCTATGTTTGGGCAAAGGAATATATGAAACAAAATATTGTAACTTTTGACAAAGAAAGATTTTTAGCTATGAGAGCAGATGAAGACTTTAAAATAAATACAGAAAAAAGTACTACAAATACTGCCACCGTTATTAAAAGAATTGAAATAGCTAGAAAATTTTTGGTTTAATTCATGTCCTGTCCTATAAATAAGCTTTATAATGATTTTGAAAGTTTAAAGAGTTATCTACTGACAAATAAAGAGCTTGATTATTTAAATACTGTTGAAAAACAATTTACAAAAAATCTTATAATTTCATCAGCTAGTTTTCTTGAAAGCTATATGCAAGATATTTTAATAGACTTTGTCGAGTCAACATCAAATCATCAACTTATAACAAGTTTTTTTAAAAATAAAGCAATATCAAGACAATACCATACATATTTTGATTGGAATGGTAAAAATGCAAATAGCTTTTTAGGATTGTTTGGTATAGATTTTAGAGATACAATAAAAGCAAAAATTAAAGAAGAAAAATATGAGCAATATATAAAAGACTTTCTAGAACTTGGAAAAATCAGAAATGAATTAATTCATCAAAACTTTACTCTCTATACAACAGATAAAACAACAAAAGAAATTATAAATCTTTTTAATAGTGCCTATAAATTTTTAGAATTTTTTAAACAAGAATTAGAAGTACCTCTAAAAGACAACAAAACAGAGTAGCCAATAAGTTACCCAAGGGCAACTTATTGGCTATCTTCAACCGTTATATCTAAGATTGACCATAATCCTCAATTTTAGATATGTTTATTTATTAATTTAAATAGCAAATTTAATTTTAGGAGAAAGAAAATGGAGTATAGAGATTTAAGCTTTAATGATTTACATCATATTGTAAAAAATATAGCAGCAGCATTAGAAGATGAGGCTGTTAATAAAAAACCAATGGGTGCGTGGAAAGATTATAAAGAAATTATGGATAAATACTATGATATTTACCCTGATAATCAGGTAGAATTATATAATTCAAAATTTAGTTTTGCTTTTGAATCAAAACAAGAAATTATAAATGTTTTAAATTCATACGGAATAAGTATTAATTTTAATGATGCAGAATCAGAAATCAAAGATTTTTTAAGACAAATCTGATGAATGCAATAACAATTATTATTTATAATTCAAGAAATAGTAATAGACCAGCTATAAGAGTAAATGTTTATGGATACTACAATGGTGGAATATCAGGTGATTGTCCAACATCAAAAGAACAAACAGATAATGATGGACGATGTGTATTAACTTGGAATAATAATTTACATAAACTAAATACAATTTTAGTTGCAGGTGAAAAACATAAAGGTGAATTTAAAGCAGGAAATACTTATACATTTACAACAAATAGAGCATAGATATAACAAATCGTAGCAACAAAAATATGTTACCCTAGCCGAAAAAAACTTTTAAAACTAGAAAAGTTTAGATAACATTGTAAAAGTTAAAAGAGTACAAACATAGGTAACATATTTTTGTACTCAGCCGTTATATGTAAATCTAAAGTAGGAATACTATGAAAAAACTTTTAGTTGTTGAAGATGATGTAGATTTGAACACCACCATTGTTAAGTACTTAAAGATAAAGTCTTTTAAATGTGAGGCTATATATGACGGAGAAGATGCTGTTAATATTGCTTATGAAAAAAACTTTGAACTTATATTGCTAGATATAAAGCTTCCTTCTTTGAACGGTCTTGAAGTTGCAAAAAAAATTAGAGAATTTTCCAATATACCTATAATTTTTTTAACTTCACTTGACACACACGAAGATATTGAAAAGGGTTTTTTACATGGAGGGGATGATTACATCACAAAACCTTTTTCACTCAATGAACTATATCTAAGAATAAATGCAATTTTACGAAGAAATTTTCAAAATGAAACAACTATATTAATTTCAAAAGATATTGTTTTTAATACATCAAACTCAACACTTACAAAAAATAAAAAAGATATACATTTAACCGCTAAAGAGATATTACTCTTGTCACAGTTTTTACAAAACAAGGATAAAATACTTACAAAAGATGAGATTTTTTCTCATATTTATGAATATGAAGAAGATCCAAGCGATGCATCTCTGAGGGTTTTTATAAATAGATTAAGAAAAATAATTGGAAAAGAAAAAATTCTAACTATTAAAGCTGTTGGATATAAATATGTTAGTTGAAAGAAAAAGTTTCGTAAGATTCTTGTTTATATACATATTCTCATCTGTATTTTTGCTTAGCGCTGGAATATTTTTGTATTATAGAATGAATCATCAGTTTATAATATATAGCCATATTTCTCAAATGAAGAAAAACATAAATGCTTTTATTGAAGTGAATCAAAAAAAACACTTTTTAGGGAACAAAACAGAAGCAAAAATTTTAAAAGAACCTATTGCAATATATGTAGACAAAAACTATAAAGATGGTACTTTTAAACTAGAAAATATAGAAAATTTAAGAAAAGAGTATTTTCAAAAAAAAGATAAACTTTTCTATATTCATCATGAACATAAAAGATGGGGAGAGGTGTTTTTTGTAACATACAGCGATATTGGTAAGGATATTGAGAATTTACAATATTATCTTATGATTTTCACCCTTTTAAGTATACTGTTTATTGTGGCTATTGCCTATGTACTTGGTAAAATATTTTTAAAACCAATGAGTGATGTTATTAAATCTTTAGAAGAGTTTATTGCAGATGCTACACATGAGATAAACACACCAATTAGCAATATATTAATTAACATAGAGCTTAGCAGGGAACTATATCCTATTATTAAAGATAGTGACGAGTTTACAAAGATAGAGAACTCAGCCTTTCGTGTCTCTAAAATATTTAAAGATTTAAGCTTCTTAAAATTTGAAAATAATCAGATTAAAGAGAGAGCTAATATTGATGTAAACAAAACATTAGTAGAGAGATTAGATTTTTTTAAATCTTTAATAGAAAATAAAAATTTACAAATAGATAAAAACATAGAAACTGTAAAAGTGGAGATAGATAAAGAAGATTTAATACGCCTTATTGACAACCTTCTCTCAAATGCAATTAAATATACAAAAAGTAGTGGTTTACTTATCATAACACTTAAGGATGAGTATATTGAGATTACTAATGATGGTGAGATTAAAAACGAAAAGAAAGTTTTAAAAAAGTTTGTAAGAGAAAATAAAAACGAGGGAGGCTTTGGACTTGGTTTATATATTGTTCAAAAAATTTGTAAAATTTATGGTTTTACATTTACTCTGAAGTCATTAGATTCTAAAGTAATTTCAAAAGTATCTTTCTAAACTCAATTATTTTATATTCCATTAACATTTGGATGTCAAAATACTCTTACATAAACAAATTAAGGAGTTTATCATGAAGCCGACAATAGTAACAATAGCAGGAATTTTAGTAGTAACAACATCACTTTTTGCATCAGTATATGCTGAGAAAGTGTTTGATAGCAAATGTGTGATGTGTCATATAAAAACGATACCAACAGATAGTTCAAATATGGTTGCACCAGCACTCTTTGGTGTCATGAGACATGTAAAAATGGCATACCCAAATAGAGAAGATGCAGTTGATTTTATGGTTGATTATGTTCAAAATCCAAGTAAAGAAAAAGCAATATGTATGCCTCAAAAAATTGCTCGTTTTGGCCTAATGCCTTCACAAAAAGCTAATATTTCACCTAAAGAGCTTAAAGAGGTAGCAGAGTGGATGTTTGATAACTACCCACCAACGAACTTTAGAGGAAGAGGTTCAATACAAGGGATGCAAAATCGTCCAATATTTGCAATGTTTGATATTAACGGTGATGGTAAAATAACACAAGATGAATTCAATGCTTTTCAAAGTTCTCGCATGAACTCAAGAATGAATTCAAATATGAACAGAGGGATTGGTTCAGGAGGTATGGGAAGAATGCAAAATCATTCTACATTTGCAGACTTTGACCTAAATAAAGATGGTGTTATAGTTAAAGATGAGCTACTAAGTGTTAGAGCAGACAAACAAGCAAAAAGAGCTACACAAGGATACCCAATGAGGAATGCTGCTAATGCTCCTGCATTTGAGAGTATGGATTCAAATGGCGACGGTAAAATAACACAAAAAGAGCTTACGGATTTTCAAATGAGTTTCAGAAGAAAAAACTAAACTTTTAGAGCGATAGTGTAAAGATAAAACTACACCCTTGCGAGTTAATCTCCACTTTAAGGGTGTAAAGTAACAAAGATATAACAAGAACGAGGAGACCAATAATTTACCCTAGTGGGAAAATTATCGCTCACGACAATCGTTATGTGTCAACCAAAGCACCAAGCTTAGAGTTAAGTGGTTTTTGCAAACAAAAACAATTCTGAAAAGATTAGTTTAAAAATATATTTGCTAACAGCAAACTAAAAAAACTTATCAGTTAGAAAG
>JAMOPL010000153.1 GCA_027064515.1 Sulfurimonas sp.
AGATTATTCCCACTCAATAGTAGCAGGTGGTTTAGAAGAGATGTCATAAACAACTCTGTTAATTCCATCAACTTCATTAATGATTCTTCTTGAGATTCTCTCTAGTAAATCGTGTGGAAGATGGG
This sequence comes from Sulfurimonas sp., assembly GCA_027064515.1. Taxonomy (GTDB): domain Bacteria; phylum Campylobacterota; class Campylobacteria; order Campylobacterales; family Sulfurimonadaceae; genus Sulfurimonas. Next base: position 126 of record JAMOPL010000153.1, read on the forward strand.
CGAATGTTGCTGTCATACCATCAACTGCTTCTACAACTCTTACACAAACTGTGTTGTCATAAGTACGGTTATCGCCCATAACACCAACAGATTTTACATTTAAAAGAACTGCGAATGCTTGCCATGTTTTAGCATAATATCCACTCGCTTTTAACTCATCTAAAAGAATTACATCGGCTTCTCTTAAAATTGTTAAATCAGGAACATTAACATCACCCATGATTCTTATTGCTAAACCAGGCCCAGGGAATGGGTGACGGTTAATCATACCCTCTGGAAGACCTAACTCTAAACCGATTTTACGAACTTCATCTTTGAAAAGTTCTCTTAAAGGCTCGATTAGTTCAAAATCCATCCAATCAGGTAAACCACCAACATTATGGTGAGATTTAATAACCTCAGATGGACCATTTACAGAGATAGATTCGATAACATCAGGGTAAAGTGTACCTTGTGCTAAGAACTTAATTCCATCATGTTTTTTTGCTTCTTTTTCAAACTCTTCTATAAAAGTGTGACCAATGATTTTTCTTTTTTGCTCAGGGTCTGAAACACCAGCTAGTTTACCTAAAAAGTTATCAACAGCATCAACAGTGATAAGTGGAGTTTTAAGGTTAATTTTGAAAACCTCTTCAACTTGTTCTCTCTCACCTTTTCTTAAAAGTCCATTATCAACAAATACTGGAATCAGTTGATCACCAATCGCTTCATAAAGCATAGCAGCAACAACAGAGCTATCAACCCCACCACTAAGACCACAAAGAACTTTACCAGTTCCCACTTTTTCACGAATTGATTCAATCTGTTGTTTTAAGAAATGCTCCATTTTCCATTTTTCAGTAACCCCACAAATATTTTTTGCGAAATTTCTAAGCATTAAGTAACCCTCTTCTGAGTGTTGAACTTCTGGGTGGTATTGCATAGCATAAACTCTTTTCTCTTCGTTAGCAATAGCTGCGAAAGGTGAGTTTGCTGATGTAGCGATAGGTGTGAAACCTTCAGGTAGAACATCTACTTTATCACTATGGCTCATCCAAACAATACGACCATCTTCACAATTAGCTAAGAGTGGAGAATCTGTTTCTATTTTAAGTTCAGCTTTTCCATACTCGTGATGATTTGAACGGATAACACTACCACCAAAATCAACAGCAATTCTTTGCATACCATAACAGATTCCAAGAATTGGAAGACCCATATCGTAAACACCTTTATCTACCTCATAAGCATCTTTATTATAAACACTTGATGGACCACCACTAAGAATCACACCCTTAGGATTTTTTGCTTTAATCTCCTCTACCGATGTATGGTAAGGTAAAATTTCACAATAGATTTTATCTTCACGAAGACGACGAGCTATAAGTTGAGTATACTGAGAACCGAAATCTAGAACAATGATACTAACATTTGTCATTTGAAATGCCTTTTAATAAATATAAATTAAGTAAGTTTGCAAGGATACAATAAATTTACTAAATATTATTACTAAATTTATGTAGAACAATATAATATTTAAATAAAAATTGTGTTCATATTCATAATTTTGCTATAATTTATTGAGATTCCAAAAACTATGGAAAAGATTTGAAAAGTCCTATTTCAGGGGGACAACTAAATATCTTAATGAAAATTTTTCCGTAGTTTTTAGTATTGTAGTGGCAATAAAATCTCTCTTTTGTTGTTTGGATTTTTGTATTAAAAGATTCAAAATTAAATAGTTAGTAATATTTGTTATTACTTGAAATCTAACTTATGCTCTTTTGCAATGATTCGACCAAGTTCAATCATCTCGTAAGCTTTATTAAATTCATAAAATCCACAAGCATTATTTGGTATACCTATTAAGATATCTGGTGAGTAACCAGCCATTTTACAGTCAAGAACAGCATTTTGCATAATATCAATAGTTTTACCTAAAATGCTTACCATATTTATATCATTTAGTTCATCTTTAGAATCCTTTAAAAATAATTTTTCAGCTTTTTTTGTCATTTTGAAAAATATATTTTGAATCTTATTCTCTTTGTCAGATACTTTTTTTGGAATTTTTATATTATAGTTTTTACATATTTTGGCATTTAGAGTTACTGCTATGGTTAAGTCTGAATTATCTGAAATAGTTGGAGCAATAGGTAGTGGGTTTAAAACACCACCATCTATTAATAATCTTCCATCAATCTCTTTTGGAGTAAAGATTGTTGGAATCGCGATTGAAGCTCTTACTGCATCAAGAAGTTTACCTTTTTTGAACCAAACCTCTTTTTGTTTTATAAGATCTATTGCAACAGCAGTAAAACTAATAGGTAAATCCTCAATCATCACATCACCTATCATCTTTTCTATCACACGAAAAACTTTATCACCTTGAATAACACCCTTTGTAGAGAGTGAAAAATCCAATAATTTAACAATATCAATAATATCTAATCCCAATACCCACTCTTTGTACTCTTGAAGTTTTCCACAAGCATAAAGAGCACCTATCATTGCTCCCATTGATGAGCCACTAATAGATTTAATCTCATATCCATATTTTTCAATCTCTTCTATCACTCCAATATGTGCATATCCTCTTGCTCCACCACTCCCTAATACAAGTGATACTGTTTGTTTATTTTTAGTCATAAAATTATCCTTATTAAACTATGTTATAAGTTAGAGATTCCCTCTATCAAGTTATCAGGAGTTAAAGAGAAGTTTGCCCCTTTAAAGTTTTGCACCAGTTGAGTATGTGTAAGTGAGCCATTTATAGCTGATTCTAAAGGGGTGAAATTTTGTGCTAAAAGGGAAGCGATTAGTCCACTTAGAACATCCCCACTTCCACCTTTTGCTAGTGCTGATGAGCCGTTAGGGTTTATAAAAAACTGTTTCTTTTGAGCGACAATTACATTTGCACCTTTTAAAAGGAGTGTTGTATCTGGGAATCTTTTACAAAATATCTCTACATATTTGAAACGATTTTTTTGAAGTTTATCTATACTAATATCTGCTATATTTGTGATTTTTAAAAGTTCTATAAACTCTTTAGGGTGAGGAGTGAGAACAATATTTTTTCTTTTTAGAATCTTATTTACTGAAGATGGAATATAAAAAATATCAGCATCAACCACTAAAGGTAGTTCATTATCTAAAAGTTTATTTAGCTCTATATCACTAAATTCACTACCCAAACCCATCCCGATTCCAATAGCAGTTGTATTTGAGGGAAGTGTGTGAGAGTACATAATAGAGTAGGGGATGTTTAGTGTGTGGTGATTTTCATAACCCACTAATGTTACTAAACCAGCACCAAATTTAAGAGCAGATGACGCACTCATAATAGATGCGCCACTTTTATCTCCACAAGCTAAGGCTAAGTGTCCAAAACTTCCTTTATGTGAATCTTTTTTTGTTCTAAATGGTAGTTTTAGGTCAGAAGATTCTAAAAGTTTCCAGTTTGATTCTATCTCATAAATTTCTCTTGCTACACCTAAGTCTAAAACTTTTATCTCACCTACAAAATCTTTAGCTTCATCTAAAAACATACTCTTTTTTAAAGCACCCATTGTTAAAGATATATCGGCTACAAAACACTCTTTGGCAACAGTTCCATCTGCTCTTAGTCCTGATGGAATATCACAAGCTATTTTAAAAGATTCTAGACTATTCATCCTCTTCATTAAGTTACTTATCTCTTGGTTAAATTCACCACTAAAACCAGTACCAAATAGTGCATCTACAATTATCTCAGAATCTTCTAACTCTTTGCACTCTTTTACACCGATAGCTAAGGCTCTTTTATTTTGTAAAATAGCCATAGGTGATGATGGTTTTTTAGCATAAAATATAGAAACATCATAATCTATATGAAGAAGCCTAGCAAGGGCGATTCCATCTGCTCCATTGTTTGAACCTCCACAAACTACTATAATACTAGAGTTATTTTTAAACTTATTTCTTATAAATTGAGCCATACCATCACTAGCATGTTCCATCAAAATATCTTCATTTAGTGCAAACTCTTCGTAACATCTTTTATCTAGCGAAGTAACTTCATCATATAAATTTTGCATTAGAGTTTCGTTCCAAAAATTAAAACTTTAGCATATCTATAAGACCATAATAAAAATAGAACTAACCAAGCTGTAAAAGATATATCAAAAAGAAAATTTAGATTCCATCCAAAAGCAATATTTACACTAAATAAGGCTCTTAAAATAACTACAATTTGAATAAACCAAAATAGATTTGTTACAAATTTATCAGCATTTGGTGCTTGTCCTGAGTGTCCTAATGTTACCCTTGTTCCAAAACCTATTAGAATCGTAGTTAAGAATCCTATTGCTAAAAGATGGATAGAGAGATAATAGAAAGATGTTCCTAAAAATAGTTCTAAACTTAAAGTGATGGCAGAGAGAAAAAATGCTGTTGGTAACCAAAAAAGTCCAAGATGTAGAACCCATAAAATAGCAGGTGAACTAAATGGTTTTAGTTCCCAGTTTAAAAACTCTTTTAGTAAAAAAGCACCTAAAATCAAATCTACAAATATTTCAGCGATTTTAAAATAGCTAAAATCATTAAAGGTACTAAGTAAAGTTTTTAGTAAAAATAGTATAAAAACAGCACTTACAAATCTTTCATCTTTTATCGCAAAAGAGTGTGAGAAAAATGGAATCATCCTTTGCCCAACACTAAATGTTAAAAAGATGATGTACATATAAAAAGATAATTTTATAGCAAATGATTCTATCCCAAATCCAAATGAACTGATGATAAAAAATAGATGGGAAAATAGTCCAAAATATTGAGCAATTAAAATCCAAAAAGCATCTTTTTTGTCAGTGGCTGAACCATCTATATAAATCTCTCTAAGTTTTTTTACAACAAGTATTTGAGATATAAAAATAATCAACATCCCTATTTGTGTGATTATATTTAGAGTGAAAAGACCTATTAAAAAAGTTAATGTTCCAAAAACACTTAGGTAAAATAGTTTTGTATAGTAATCTTTCTCTATAACCTTTGTTTGGCAGAATCTTGGAAAGGTTGTAAATAAAAATCCTGTAAAAAGATTAGTAAAAACTGTAAATACAATTGTATATGAGTGTAAAAAAAGAGTTGAAATATTAATCTCTAAAATAGCTTTGTAACTCAATGCAAATAGAAGAATCATAACAATTGCATTGACGATTCCTAGTATAAAAAATGGTTGGTGAGGTTGTGATAAAAAGTATTTCATATTTTAAATTCCATATTTAGTGTACTTGCATAACTAGCGAGCATTGCTCTTTCAAAGTCGTTATTTGTGGCATATTCATAACCGAAACTCTCTTTCCACATAGAGTGTTCCTCCATACAAAGATAGAAAAAAACTTTGTCGTGCCAAGGTTTAAAACTCTCATAAGCTGATTTGAACATCTCCACTTTTGTAGAGTGTGGGTATGAGCTTTTTCCACTTGCATTTTCAAATGGCATCTGAGTGATTTTACTTCTAAACTCTCTGTCTCTTAACTGTTTTATAACTGGCTTTATAAATGTTAAAGTACCAAAACTTATAAGTGCAACTTCATCGCTATTAAACTCATTTATAAGTTGTGCATAAATCTCTTCATATTCCTTGAGATAGTTTGTATACTCGACAATAGGATGAAAGTGAAAACCAACTTTTACACCTTTATCTGCTAGTTTTCTAGCTGATGCGATTCTTTTTTTGAGAGATGGAGTGAGATGTTCCTCATTTTTTATGATAGTTGGAGTGTTGAGTGACCAAGTACATAAGATGTTTGATGGAACATCATTTTCTAAAAAGTATTTTATGTTATCAGATTTTGTTTTAAATTCTAAAATTACATTTTTGTTGTTACGAGCGAACTGAAAAAGTGCATCTAAGATTCCTTCACGATTCCCAAACATCAAAGAATCTGAACTTTGTCCTGTTCCTATGTGGTAAGTTTTGTTAGAATCTAACTCTAAATTGTTGAGTTTCTCTGCGAATCCACTATCAAATGTGATAGTATTTTGGTTGTAAAATGATTGTATAGAGCAGTAAGAGCAGTCAAACCCACAACTCTCAACAGCATCAAGAGTTAGTAGGTTACAACATCTTGTTTTTTCACTAGCAACAGGACAAAGACCTAAACCAAAACCATTTTTTTCCTCTGTTTTAAAACTGTACTTTTGTTCCGTAGGTATGTTTTTTAATTCAAAATCATTATAATTATTTGGTGTATTTCTTATAGTTTCATAAGCTTTTTTAAGTCTAGTAAAAACCACTTTTTTTTGATTATGGCTAGGAAAAATCTCTACTATATTTTTTTCATTCCACATCCCTAAATCTCTAGCAATATCTATGATTTGTTTTAACTCTTGATGAGTAAATTTTAGTTCAAAAGACCTCTTTTTTATGAACTCTTGTTCATTTTCTGGTAGCTTATAAAAAAAGCTATTTTTTATAGAGTTTTCAAATTTTTCTTCGTATAAATTCATTTAGTAATTCCGATGTTTTAATATGTGGATATTGTAGCATATAAATAATAGTGCTAAAGTTTATTTTATTCTTTATCTTGTGTTAAAAATAATATTTTAAATAATATTTTTTTGATAAACAACCAAAAATCCTTTTCAGTCATCTATTAATATAATTTTTGTATAATCGAAACAATCTATATATAAAGGATAGTTTCTATGGAAATTATAGGTCAATTATTACCGTTTATTTTTTTAATCGCAATCATGTATTTCGTGATTATTCGTCCACAACAAAAAGAGGCTCAAGCTTTAAAAGAGATGCATTCAGCTCTTAAAAAGGGTGATAAGGTTGTTACAAATGGTGGCTTTATCGTTGTTATTCATAAAGTTGAAGAGAATTTTTTAAGTGTAAAAATGAACAATGATGTTGTTGTAAAGATTACTAAAGAAGCTATCTCTAGAAAGTATGAGGATATTATCTCTGAGAGTGAATCGAATGGGAAAGCTTAATTATCGTATAGTTATTTTTTCATTAGCGATAGTTTTTGGTATTTTCTTTTCTGTTCCATCTCTGTTTCAATTGCAAGATGGAAAAAAAGTTACCTTAGGTCTTGACCTTCAAGGTGGTTTGCATATGCTTTTAGGTGTAAAAACTGAAGAAGCAACTAAATCTCGTATAAAATCAATCACTGCAAGTATCAAGCGTTTTAGTGATAGAAAAGATATTTTAATAGATGAACTAAAGTTTGATGAATCTTCTGTATCTTTTGCACTTTTAGATGCTGACGATACAAAGCAGATGAAAGAGTATTTAGCAGAGATAGATGGTGCAAAAATATCTGTAAATGGCGAAGTATTTTCTTTAATTTTAACAAATGAAGAGATAGCTAAAACAGAAGAAGAGGCTGTTGACCAAGCGATAGAGACTATTAGAAATAGACTTGATCAGTTTGGATTAGCAGAACCTGTTGTTGCTCGTCAAGGTAAAGATAAGATTCTTGTTCAACTTGCTGGAATTAAAACTGCTGAGGATGAGCAAAGAGCAAGAGAGCTTATTTCTCGTGCTGCTAAATTAGAACTTATGGCTGTTGATGAAGATAGATTTGCTCGTGTTAATAATATGAGTGATAGCGATGCAGCAGAGTATGGTGATGTGATTTTAGCAGATGCTAAACACCCAGCTATTAAATATCTTGTTAAAGAGATTCCTATTCTTGATGGAAATATGCTTACAGATGCCTCTGTGGGATTTGACAAAAATAACAGACCTTTAATTAACTTTAAGTTAAATGCAGAGGGTGCTGAGATTTTTGGTGATTTTACTGGTAAAAATGTTGGTAAAAGACTTGCTGTTGTTTTAGATGGAAAAGTTTATTCAGCTCCAAATATCAATGAGAGAATCGGTGGTGGTTCTGGTCAAATATCTGGAAATTATACTGTTATGGAAGCAAAAGATTTATCTATTGCACTTCGTTCAGGTGCTTTACTCGCTCCAATCTATTTAATGGAAAAGCGTTCTGTTGGACCTAGTTTAGGTGCTGATTCTATTAAAGCTAGTATGGTTGCACTTATAGGTGGTTTTATTTTAGTTATTATCTTTATGGTGGTTTATTATAGACTTGCTGGAATCATTGCAAATATTGCTTTAGTTGCGAATTTATTTATAATTTTGGCTGTGATGAGTTTGTTTGGTGCAACTCTTACACTCCCTGGTATGGCTGGAATTGTTTTAACAGTTGGTATGGCTGTTGATGCTAATGTTATTATCTCTGAGAGAATTAGAGAGTTGATTTATGAGGGTAAATCGATGCATAGGGCTATTGAAGATGGCTATTCAAATGCAATGAGAGCGATTTTAGATGCGAACATAACTACTCTAATAGCAGCTGTTGTTTTATATGTTTATGGAACAGGTGCAATTAAAGGTTTTGCTATTACGATAAGTATAGGAATTTTAGCATCTATGATAACTGCTATTTTAGGTACTCAGGGAATTTATCAGATGCTTGAGAGTAAGATTCAAAAAAGTAAAAATAACCGTTTGTGGTTTGGGATTAAGGGGTAATTATGGAATTTTTTAGATATACAAAAACCTTTAATTTTATGGGTAAATCTAAAATAGCGATGGTTTTATCTATTGTTTTACTTTTAGGTTCTTATTTACTTCTTGCTACTAAAGGTCTAAACTATGGTGTTGACTTTGCTGGTGGAACAATTGTTCAAGTGAAGTATGATACAGTAGCTCCTATTGACACGATGCGTGAAAAGTTGAAGTCTAATGAGATTTTTGCTGGTGCAACAATTACTGAATTTGGTTCTCCAGATGAGGTGGTGATTCGTATGAAAACTACTACTGGTAATGTTACTGTTGATGTTGGTGATATAACTAGAGAATCGTTAAAAGGGACTGGTAACTATGAGATTCGTCGTGTAGATATTGTTGGTCCAACTGTTGGTGCTGAGTTAAAAGAGAAAGGGATAATGTCTTTACTTTTAGCGATTATAGGGATTCTTATATATGTTGCATTTAGATTTGAGTGGCGTTTTGCTGTTGCTTCTATCTTTGCACTTATTCATGATATATCCATCGCTCTTGGTGCAATAACTCTTGTTGGTTTAGATGTAAATCTTGATGTTTTAGCAGCGTTACTTACAATTTTAGGATACTCTTTAAATGATACTATTATCGTTTTTGACCGTATTCGTGAGGGTGTTTCTGGTTCTAAAAAAACAGATTTAACTGATATAGTAAATGAATCAGTTACTCGTACATTAGCGAGAACAACTTTAACTTCACTAACAACTTTCTTTGTTGTATTTACACTATTTATGTTTGGTGGTGAGATTATCCATGCATTTGCATTTACACTTTTAGTGGGTGTAGTTGTTGGTACATACTCATCTATTTTTGTTGCTTCACCGATTCTTATCTGGTTTGGTTTTGATGTGAAAAATTATCATGTTAAATTAGCTCAAAAAGCGAAAAGAGAAGCAGAAAAACAAAGAATGAGAGATCAGTACGAATCTGGAGTTATGTAGATAACTCTTTTAAATTTATAATAGGAAATAAAATGAAATTTGTAAGTATAGTAATGGGTTCTAAAAGTGATTATGAGGTGATGAAATCGTGTTCAGATACATTTGAAGCGTTTGGTGTTAATTATGAATTAATTATCTCCTCTGCTCACCGTTCTCCAGAGAGAACAGCACAGTATATTGCTGAAGCTGAGAAAAAAGGTGCTCAAGTATTTATCGCTGCTGCTGGTATGGCTGCACACTTAGCTGGTGTTTTATCTTCTAAAACTGTTAAGCCTATTATCGGTGTTCCTATGTCTGCTTCTGCTTTAAGTGGAATCGATGCTCTTTTATCAACTGTTCAGATGCCAGCTGGAATGCCAGTTGCTACTGTTGCAATAGGAAAAGCTGGAGCAATCAACTCAGCATATTTAGCTATGCAGATGTTAGCTCTTGATAATGAAGAGTTATCTATTAAACTAAAAGAAGATAGAATCGCAAAAGCTAAAAAAGTTGAGATGGATTCTTTAGAGATAGAAACAATTTTATAGTGTAGGGGAGAAGTTATGAAGTGGATGAGTAATGAAGAGTATATGGAATTAACAGGTCTTGAGATAGAGGCTATCGATAAACTTTGCGAAAGGGGTAAACTTACCTCTAAAGTTGAAGATGGTGTAAGATATATTGATCCATCTCAAGGGATAAATACTGTTGTTCCTGCTAAACTCAAAGAGTTATCAGAACGAAACACTTCAGAGATGTTAGTACAACCACAATTTGTTGAAAAAACAATAGGTACTATCATCAACCTACATGAAAAAGTTTTAGATGCAAAAGATGAAACTCTTGATGCAGTAAGAGTTGAAAATGAGTTTCTTAGAGAAGCTCTACACTCTCTTCAAGAACTATATGATGAAGATAGAAAAACAATACATACACTTCAAGAGCAATTAAAACTTTCTCAACAAGATGTTGAATTTATGAGAAGAAAATATAAATTGATGTGGAATAAAGCGATTGATGAGCATACTGATTCATAATGTATATAGATGAAGTATGTGTTGGTTGCATAATAAACCAAAGTGTAAAAGTTGCTGATGCTATTGGTGCTTCTGAAGAGTTGTCAGATAAACTAATCTCTAGTGTTGAAAAAATGAGTAAAGATTTCTCATTTGCAGATACTCCTCCTGAAATAGCATCTTATGTTTATGAAAAGATGTCTCTTATAGCAGGTAAAGAAGATTTGTATGATAAGCAAAAGAGAGATTCAACAAAAAAAGCACTTTCATTTGTTCCTCTTTTAAAAAATAAAATAAAAGATTCTGATAATAAACTTCTAACAGCAACAAAAATTGCAGTAGCTGGGAATGTTATTGATTTGGCTGCTGAATTTGAGTTTGACTTAGAAGATGAGTTAAATAAAATATTTGATACTCAGTTTGGGATTGATGATTTAAAAAAATTAGAGGAAGAACTAAGAGTTGCTAAAAGTGTAGTTATTCTTGGAGATAATGTTGGGGAGCATATATTTGATTATATGTTTATTCAAACATTAAAAGAGTTATATAGTGATGTTAATTTCATATATATGGTTAGAGGTTGTCCAATAATCAATGATGTAACAATGAAAGAGGCTAAAGAGGCTAAGTTTGATGAGCTTTGTGATTTAGTAGATAGTGGTGTGAATACTCCTGGATTTGCATATTCTCGTGCTTTTGAAGATGCTAAGTTACTTTTTGATGATGCTGATTTGGTAATTAGCAAGGGGATGGGAAATTATGAATCTTTGAGTCCATCCCATAGAGAAAATATATGTTTTTTACTAAAGGTAAAGTGTGGAGTTGTAGCAAGTTCACTTGGTAAAGAGGTGGGCGATATAGTCTGCAAAATGGTATAATACAAAAATAATATAAAGGTAAAAAATGATAACTTTTAGTGAAATGTTACTAAAACTACAAGAGTTTTGGATGAAGGAGGGTTGTAATATTGTTCAGCCTTATGATATACCAGCAGGTGCTGGTACTTTTCATCCAGCTACTTTTCTTCGTTCATTAGATTCTACTCCTTGGGCTACTGCTTATGTAGCTCCATCAAGAAGACCAACAGATGGAAGATATGGTGAGAATCCAAATAGACTTGGGTCTTATTATCAGTTTCAGGCACTTATAAAACCATCTCCTGATAATATTCAAGAGCTTTATCTAAAATCTTTAGAATTTTTAGGTCTTGATGTTTCACAACACGATATTCGTTTTGTAGAGGATAACTGGGAATCTCCAACACTTGGTGCTTGGGGTCTTGGTTGGGAAGTTTGGTTAAACGGTATGGAAGTAACTCAGTTTACTTATTTTCAACAAGTTGGTGGGATTGAGTGTAATCCTGTTGCAGTTGAGATAACTTACGGAACAGAAAGACTTGCGATGTATTTACAAGGTGTTGATAATATTTTTGACATTGTTTGGAATGAGAATGAGCATGGAAAAACTTACTATCGTGATGTTCATAAAGAGAGTGAGATACAGTTCTCAAAATACAACTTTGAAGTAGCAGATGTTGATATGCTTTTTGCAGAATTTAATGCAAAAAGTGAAGAGTGTTTAAAAACAATAGAAGCAGGTTTACCTCTTCCTGCTTATGATTTATGTATGATGGCATCAAATACTTTTAATGTTTTAGATGCTAGAAAAGCTATCTCACAAACAGAGAGACAAAACTATATACTTAAGATTCGTGAATTATCAAAAGCTTGTGCTGAACTTTATAAAGCTCAAGAGGAAGATAGAATTAAAAGGGTAAAAGCTTAAAATATTTTACCAGTTAAGTTTAACTGGTAAATCCCCTCCCATATAAAAAATCAAGAGAAAATTTAAAATGAAAGTTCTAATAGTTGAAGATGATATACAATTAAATACAACAATAAAAAGATTTTTAGAGTTACAAAATAATAATGTAGAATCTACACTTGATGGAGCAGAAGCTATATTATTAATCGATTCTAATAAATATGATATATATATTATAGATATAAATCTTCCAAATATAAGTGGTTTAGAGATAGTAAAGTATATAAGACAAAAAGATATAAATACTCCAATAATTATAATAACAGCCTCTTTAGAAGTTGATAATTTTGTGCAGGCTTATGATAATGGTTGTAGTGAATATATAAAAAAACCATTTCATCTCAAAGAGTTAGAGATTCGTATGAATCATCTCTTGGAGATAAAAAAAATAGATATTCTTACTATCTCTAATGATATTACATATAATTTTGAATTTAGAGAGTTAAAAATAAGAGGTAAGGTTGTTAAACTTAGGAAAAAGGTAAATAGATTATTGTATATTTTACTCAAAAATATTAATCACACTGTAAAAACAGAGGATATAATAAATTATGTTTGGGAGAATGAGATTAAAGAGAACTATTCCTTAAGACAGCATATTGCTGAATTAAGAAAAGAGTTTATGTTAGATAAAAATCATATAGTTTCAGAAGTTGGTGTTGGGTATAAATTTGAAGTATAAAAAAATATTTGATTTTGGTTTTGATATTAAGAATCCAGATTACAATATTCCTAAATTTGCTTTAATATGTATTATCTCATTAATATTTATATTAATATTCTTTAGTTTTATAAATTTTACAATAAACAACAACAAATCATTAGCTTTTATAGAACTTTTTTTATCAATAATAGCATTTGGGGTAGTGGTATATTATAAAAAATATAAAAATATAGAAAGTTTTTTACTTGCTACTACAACATTGATTTTTATTGTAACTATTACTTTTTATTTTAATAGTGCTAAAACATTGTTCTCATCTGTGTGGTTGTTCTTTTTTCCATTAAGTGTATTTTTACTAAATGGTTTAAAAATAGGAAAAGTTTTTACAATAGTATATGTTTCAATCATAATAGTTGATACATATAACAATATTGGGGTATATACTAATTTTGTAAGTTTTTTGAATCTTAGTGTAGGATTAGTTTTATTTTCAATCTTGGCATACTTTTTTGAGCATAATAGAAAAGAAGCTTTTAATAAGATGGTGTCTAAAAATAATGAGTTAGTATCAATCTCTAATGAAAATATCCAGCTTTTAAAATCCTTAAAAAATGAAGTAGAACTCAATGAGAATCTTTTAAAAGAAAATAAAAGATTTATAGCAGATACTGTACATCAAATTAGAACACCATTGAGTAATATTATGATGAATAGTGATATGATAAGGATAGTTCAAAAAGATGAATCTGCAAATGAGTTTATAGACCAAATAGACGCTTCAATAAATATGCTGACAAACTCTTATGAAGATTTATCATATATTACTTCCCATGATTCAATTATATATAATCCTACAAGTTTATGTTTAAGTGATATTCTAAATGAAAGAATCTTGTTTTTTTCAACTATTGCTAAAGTAAATAAAAAAAATATTTTATCTAATATAGATGAAAATATAAAATTTACTATAAATCAAATAGAGCTAGAGAGACTGATAGATAATAATATCTCTAATGCTATTAAATATGCTAGTGTAGATAAATTTATAACTATTGATATGATAAAGCACAACAGTATTATAGAACTTTGTTTTTGTTCATTTGGAGATTCTATAAAAGATAGTTCAAGATTATTCGAAAAAAATTATAGAGAAAATGAGAGTAAAAGAGGCTTAGGAATTGGTTTAAATATGGTGAAGTCAATTTGTGAAAAGTATAATATTTTATATGAAGTTTCTTATAAAAAGAAGCAAAATATTTTTAGATATAAATTTAGATAGTGTTAAATTGTATCATTTATAGTTAGATAATAAAATATTGTTAGTAATATTTGAGAATCTTACATAAATGTGACATTATTGATGTATTATCATTTTAATTAAAACAAGGAATATAATATGGCATTTGGAAGTTTTTTAGACAAAGCAAAAGATTCTGCAAACGCAGCAGCAGATAAAGCAAAAGATTCAGCAAACGCAGCAGCAGATAAAGCAAAAGATTCTGCAAATAAAGCAAAAGATTCTGCAAATAGTGCTGTAAGTGTAGCAACTGAAAAAGCTGGAAATATAAGTGGTTTAATATCAAGCATGATTGATGATATTAATGCAGCATTACCAGTTCTAAGTGATAATGGTTATAAAATGAATGAGTTTGAAATGGAATTAGGTCTAATTCCAAGTTTTAAACCACATTTTGTAATCTCTGAGGAGTTAACTGAAGAGAAACAGGTAAAGATTTTAGCAGCACTTGAAGGTAATAAAGTAGCTACTCTTTTAGTTAAATCATTAGCTCAAGCAGCAGAACTTCAAAAAACTATTAAAGTTGGAAATCTTAAGTTTGCAGAGGTTGAAATTGAAGCAAGTTTACCACCAAAAGTTACTTTAAAATTTCAATAGTTAATTAACAAAGTATGTAAATAGTTTTATTTAATAAGGCTATATACATATACAAATCCGTTTTTGTCAATGATAAAAATTATAGTATAAATCTCTCTTGAATAATAACTAATCACATATTATACTTTTTCTTTTCAAATACATATTTATAAAATTTATTTAGATAATTTTTAGTAAGGGGTAATTATTTATGCAAAATATAGGAAAGTATATTTTTTTATTAATTTTTTGTAATTCATTGAGTTTTGCAGGTTTATTTGAATCATCAAATATATGGAAAAATGGAACAATAGAATCTAAAGAATACAACACTTTAAGTGCTACACTTTATGTAGGTGGAGATAATAAAATAAGAGTTGGTATCAGTATGCATTCTGATGATTGTAGACGATTTGAAGAAGATGTATATGAAACAGGAGCAATGAAATTTAATGGTACTTTAGTAAAAATGTTTGCACAATGTGTTGGGAATAATGAGAGAATGGATTTTCCACAAACATACAATGGTAATAATTTTTTAGTTAATGAGTTTGATACTAAGCGTAATGTGGTAGCAGCTCAAGATGACATCACTTTTACATTTTCCACTAATGGTTTTAGAGAAGAGTATAAAAGAGTAAGAGATAGTGCAGTTGCTGAAGCAAATGCTATATAAAGGGATTAAAATGGGAAGATTATTTAAGAATTTATTGATATTGGTATTGGTTTTACCTATTAGCATATTTGCTAGTAAAGTATATATAACGACAGGAAGTTTTGATAAAAATAATAAGCCTAAAGGTGAAGAATTTTGTAAAAAAGTGTCTGAAAGAAAATTAAATAGAATTTTTAAGAAATATAAATGTCAAAATACAAATATATTAAATAAAAAGAATAGAAAAATGGAGTGGTATCAATGTGAAAATGAGGGTAAAAAAGATGATTTATTAGTAACATATACATCTACTTCATTTGACTGTGAAACAAGAACTCGTTATGCACTAAGTAAGCAAAGAGAAAATAAGGGAAAAGTTACACAGATAAAAACAGTACCAAAATATTATATGAGTGTTGGTTCATTATATGAAAGTGAAGCTAAATCATTTTGTGTTGAGGTAAAAAAAGATGATATTGGAAAATTAACCTATAGAAATGGTGATTGTTCTGATTATAGTTCTAAATTAAGAAAGTTTACTGGTGCGATAGACTACTATAAATGTGATAATTATCCAAATATTTATATTACGAGAGATGGAGTTCGTGGTGATACTACAAAAGTAGGAAGTGTAGAAGCATGTAAAAAACTAAATGAAAAGGTAGCACATCAATCAGATCCTAATTCATTAAAAGAGTTTATAACATTTGGTCGTTTAGATATGAATTCTCATAAGAATCTACAAACATACTGTATGCCAAATCAAAGTGACGATACAGCACTTAATCTATTAAAAACTAAACTTGGGATGAACTGCACAGATACTAAAATGAGTGATAGCATTAATTTTAGTACTAAAAATTTAAAAAAGTATTTTTGTTCATCATCACAGGGAGATACAATTATACATATAACTAGAGCAAAAGATAAATATAGTTGTCAGAATTTTAATAAAAATATGGACAAAAAAATTAAAGCTTTAGAAAAAGAGGCTTCTGATTTAGCTATTGCAAATCAACTTTCAAAACAAAGAGCTCATAAACTTGCAAAAGAGAAAGCTGAAAAATTAAAATTAGCACAAGATAATGGTTTTAACTCTTATACTGAATATGAAGCTTTTAAAATTAAAGAAAAAAGAGATGCTAGAGCAGAGTATGAAAGAAAAGCTAAATTAGAAAGAGAGGCTCAAAGAAAAGCTAATAGAGAAAGAAGAGCTGCTATGCAAAAAGCTGATGCAGAAAATTTAAAAAGAATGGTAAGTGGAAATAATTTTACAGCAGTGATAGATACTCACTATCATTCAGGATGTATATATATCGCTAAAATAAGGGTAAATAATCAGTTAGTTTCATGTACTACAAATAGTGATAGAAGTAGAACTTTAATTCCATTAGATAAAGGTTTTAACTTAGAAGTACATATGAACCCCAATATTTCAAGTAGAGGAACAGTTCCTAAAACAGATTTAAGAATATTAAATAGAGCTGGTACAGAAGTTTATTCTGATACAACAACTAATGGATTTAAAACTTTTGTTGTGAGATAAATTTTATGAGTATAAAAGTGAATTTTCACATTCACTTTTATAGATTATTTTTTGTCGTACGGGTTTACTGGTAAGTCAGAAGCTGGTAGATTTTTTCTTCTGTCTATTTTACTATCTGGTGCGTAGTTTGTAGATAGATAGTCTAAGATTGACTTTTCAGTTTTAGCATCAAATTGCCATAGACCTTGAGTCTCTTGCATCCATACTATCATATCTTTCCAACTCTCTCTATCACCCCTTTGAAGGGTGATAAATTTCGCACTATGACACACTGTACAATTTGTTTTAACATCATTAAAACCATTTGCTATGATTAATCCAGTTTCAGAATCTATTTTTTGTTTAGAATCTGAGGCACTAACATTAGTTGCTAAAAGTAGCCCTAATGTTAAGCTTGTAAAAAGTTTAGTAAGAGTTTTCAATATGTAACCCCTCACTATATAGCTTGAATTGCTATTCTATGGCATGAGTTATTTAAGTAACCTCTAGGATTCCAACCTGGTAATACCATAGGTTGACCTTTACCATTTGAATCTACTGCTCTTGCCCAAATCTCATAATAACCTGTAATTGGTAGAGTAACATAAGCACTCCATTTATGCCAAGATAGTCTGTTTTCTGCTCTTTGTAAGTCAGCTTTTTGCCAAGTTGCTCCAAAGTCAATAGATACTTCCATATCTGCTACATACAAGTCACCAGCCCAAGCTTTACCTCTAACCTCAAAAGGTTTACCAGCTTCTCTATTTTCTCCAGTTTTAGGAAATGCTACAATAGATTTAACAGGCATAGATTCTATAACTTTCATATCTTCATCTGGTACTTTAGTTCCAGGTGCTACTGGATTTTTAGGTACTCTATATGATTGACCCATCATTTTTTTACCATCGTGAATAGTATCTCTAATATATAGTTTTTTTAGCCATTTACCAGAAACAGATGCTGGCCAACCACCAATAACTAATCTTAAAGGAGCACCATTTTGGTAAGGGATAGGCTCACCGTTCATCTCCCATGCTAAGATAGCTTCAGGTTCAAGTGCTTTATACATTGGAACACCTCTTGAAACTGTACCTTTGTGAGTGTCTCCACTTAAGTGAGTATCAGCACCTTTGTAACCAACATAGATAGCTTTTTGAGTTAGACCCATATCTTCTAAAACATCTCTAAGTCTAACACCACCCCATTTACCACAACCAATAGCACCATTTGCCCATTGATTACCTTTTGCTGGAGGATTGAACTCTTTTCTACTGTTTCCACCACACTCAACAACCAAACCGTAAGTATGTTTTTTATACTTTTTCTTTAAGTCACCAATAGATAGAGTGATTTTTTTATGTTTAGTAGTTGTACCTTCATCAGCATAAATAGTAAAAGTCCATTCATCTATGTTTTTGTTAGTTGTAGATTCTTTTGGTGGTTGACCATTGTTTCTAATAAAAAAATGTTTACCAAGTGTAAAATCTTCATCAAATAGATGAGGTGGAGTTTCAGCATTGATGGGTCTGTCGTTTAGGTACACTAAACCATCTTTCCCTTTTACTCTAAAAGGTTCAGTAGAATCTGCTAATGCTGAAGGGATTAGACCACCTGGCATTTTGTCTGCGAATGGTATGTTAGAACCTACAACACTTACCATAGCAAGAAGAGCAGATTTTTTTAAAAATCCTCTTCTTGTATCTGGATTTACTTCTCTTCCAAAAATATCTAAATCAGCTTTTGTAGCATCTTTAGCATAAGCTTCTTGTATGCTTATCTCTTCAATCTTTTTTTCCATATTGATTACCTTTTACTCTTTTAAATAATTTAAAACAGTATGGCAAAGTTAAAATTAAACATAGTTGAAATATAAGTTTTTCTTATCTAGTATAACTTGATAGTATATTTAGTATTATTAGAAAATATAATAGTTCATCTTTTGATGTATAAACTATTTTATAACACCACTAACACTACCATTTACAGAGTGGTAGATTGTAGTGGAGTTTTTTCTAGCATAGAATCTCATTAGTAGTTTTTGAATTGTTGGCTCAATACTCGGTTTAAACCAAGCATTGTTACTTGAAGCTATCACAAAATCTACATCACCATCATAAATCTCTTGACAAGTTGCTTCGTAGCAGATGGCATTTCTAAATTTCACACCTTTTATAATAAAATCAGTAGGTTTACTAGCTGTTTCAAAGTCTGACTGACCAGCAAAAAAAGTGTCGTTAATAATTTTTCTAGCAAATTTTGGTAGTGGGATATACTCCCCAAATGGTACTAAAACAAGTTTTTTTGCTATGGTGTATTTGCCATTGTTAAATATGTATGTAACATTGTAGCTTTTAGAATCATCTCTTAGTAATGAACCTACAACTATGCTAATGTTTTGAGATTCTTTAAGTAAACTATTGATTATATTTTGATTTCTATTTAAAAATATTGGAAACACTGATTCTGGAAAAACTACAATATCGTAAGATTCTTTTTTAGCTTTTTTTATCTCACTGAATATAAGTTTAACTGTTGGTTTAAAACTCTCCCTTAACCATTTTTTTTCTTGTGGGATATTTGTAGAGATAAGTTTAATTTTTAGATTGTTAGTTTTATATGTTGGTTTTTGAAAATTAAATGCTAATAGAATCAAAAGTAGGGGGGTATATTTAAAAGGCTTTTTTATATATGCTGGTAGTGTTAATGCCACTAAAACAATAGCTAGTTGATACTTGAAAATTCCTATATAACTATCTACAAAAATAAGCTCTATCTGTAACCAATTCCAGTCAAAAGGTTCAACAAAACTAAGTATAAATAGTAAAATAGCTCGAATATATACTTTTTTTGTTAGTGCTAAAACACCAAAAAAAAGCATATAAATGATTCCAAATGCAAAGGTTATAATTGGTGTCATAAAACCTACACCATTGTATTCAAAACTATAACCTATCCAGTAAAACCATAAGATTCCAATACTAAAACCAGCTATTAGAATCGCTCTTTTATTTATATATAAAAGCATCGCTAAAGAGATGATTCCAAAAAGAGTGTTTAGAATCTTTATGGTAAATCCGTAGTGTTCTAAATATATAAATGCACTAAAAAATGTTGCAGTTATTAAGCCAAAGAAAAGGTTATTTAAAAGAGGTTTTTTATTTAATTTATCAATTATTTTAAACATATACAATTATAGTATATTTATATATAATATGAAAATAATTATTTATAAGGAAATAAATTTGGGTTTATGTTATTTATATCACAAAAAAAGTAACTCTTTTCATAAAGAGAAGCTTTTATCAGCTTTTGAAGATAGCATCTCTTTGGATATAGCAATGACAGATAAAATGGAAGAACATAATTTTTATATTTTTGAGCTAAATAAAGTTGATAAGATATTATCTACTACAATAAAAAAAATGTTTGTTTCTATACCTAACCCGTTAATTTATTTTCTTATACCAAAAGAGTATAATTTATCACTTTTTCAATTAGCTTTTATGATAAATGCAAAAAGTATTATCACAAGTAATCAAGATATAGATAAGGTGATAGCTAAAATCAAGAACGATTATCAAATACATATTGATGATTATAAGGGTGTATCTCTTGGAAAACATATTATAAATCATTTGTCATATATGGTTTATGAAGATTCTAAGCTTGATTTTGTAAGTGAACAGCTTTATCGTGAATTTGATTGTAGTGGTATGAGTCAGATTCAAGAGCAGATATGTTCAAAATTAGATATGAAAGAGTTGCTATCAGATGAACATCCTATAAAAAAAATAGTAGCAAATAATATCAAGGATGACACAACTTATTTTATAAAAAGTATTAAAAATAATAGTAAAAATATTATCTCCTTTGAGGCACAAGTAGATTATGAACCTAGATGTAATGAACATCATTATGTATCTACAAGAGTTAGTTTTGTAGAACTTTTAAAAGATAAGCTTTTAGAAAAAATGATTTCTGATAAATTGTTTTCTATATTAACTATAAAAGTAGATTCAGTTTCAAAACTACTAACAAAAGCAGATGAGGAAAACTTTCGTAAAGAGTTTTTATATGAAGTTGAATTAATTTTAGATATAAAACTTATGCTTGCAGAGTATGATACCAATATGTATATTGTTTTATTTGAAGATTTATCTATGGATGAACTTAAAGAGAAAGCTAAAAATTTTCATCTTCAAATAGCTAATTTTTTAAATAGACAAGAGTTAAAATATTTAATATCGTTATATGCAATAAATATAGATGAAGTGGAGTTAAATCCTATTCTTTCTATTATTGATGATATATCAAATGATGAGATTGATTATATGTTGTCTGATGATAAGAATGTATCCTATATAAACAATTATCAAGATAGTATGGATGAAAAAGAGATGATACATTATCTTTTAGAATCTATTTTTATAAATAAATCAAAATTAAATCTTTTAAATATTCATAACGGTATGTGTATAAATACATCATCGAAAATCTTAAAAATGAAAGATGATTTAATTTTTGTAAAGATAGAACATTTACAAGGTATTGTGATGAATCTTGAGAAAAAAACAATATTCCAATCACCAATATTTACTAAAAGTATAAGAGCTAGTTTAAAATATATAAATATTGAAGAGGGTTATGCTGTACTTCATAAGTGTAAGATTCTAGATTACAATCCAAATGAGAGACAGCATGGTAGAGTAAATAGTGTTAAGCTTGTTCCTGTTGCACTATCTTTACTAGGTACGACAATAAAAGGTGAGATGGTAGATGTATCAGCTACATCAATGGCAATAAAGATAAGAAAAACAAAGATATTAGATAATATTTTGAACAAAGATATATCTCTTACATTTTATCTTGAAAATAATAAGGTAAAAAGTGGTTCAACAAAACTAGAAGAAAGAGCTATCGTTATACATCAGTCTTGTGATAATAATGGTTATTCTAAATTAATTTGCATTTTTTGTGATAATATCGAAAATGAAAAAGTTTTAATAGAGTATATTTTTAACAGACAAAAAAGTATAATATTAGATATGAAAAATATGGTAAGATAGACCACTTATATAAGGAATCTATCTATAATATTTAAAATCTTTCTTAGCCTCATCTAAAGTTTCTTGAAAATTCATAATTTTACCACCATATAATTTTTGAAATTTTTTAGCATCTTCAAGTTTTAAAAAAGCATATTTACTTACCTTACTCATTGTCCCTTTTTTACTACTTCCTACAACATAGTTAGCACTATTTACAGGGATAAGTTTTAAAGTTGTTACATCTACAACCATAGGATTCTTTAGGGTAATTCCTTTACCTAAATGTTCCTCTAAACAGTGTATAGAGCAGTATTGTGTATGTTTATGGTTTATCTCAGCACTATGACTTGTTTTATAGTATTTTACTAAATCCATTCCACATCTTATGCAATATCTTTTATCTTTACCAGTTTGAACAAGAGTAGCTTGATTTTCATCTACACTTTGAAATAATTTGTAGTTTATTTTAGGTGAATTACTTCCACCACAACCTATAAAAATAAAAGCTATAAAAGTTACACTAAAAATTTTAAACATATGAATCCTTTATTAAAAGTTTACCTTTTATTTATTACATAAATGTTAAATTTATATTATAATAATCTTAAATAAAAGGGTGGGGATGGATATTAAAAATAAAATAGTTCATTATTTAAAAGAGTTGGTAATATTTTTAGTTGTTATGACTATATTTGCAAATATAATTAGTTTGTATAAATCTCAAGAGTTAAATAGTGAATCATTAAAATTAAATAATGTATATTTACTAGATAATGTTAAATATGAGATAGATAATTCTAAGCCTATTTTAGTTCATATATGGGCAACTTGGTGTCCAACTTGTAAGCTTGAGGCTGGAAATATTGAGATGGTATCTAAGTATTTCAATGTTTTAACCATAGCTGTTAAATCTGGTAGTGATGATGAGTTGAAAAACTATTTAAATGAGAATCATTATAGTTTTAATGTTATAAATGATAATGATGGAACATTATCTTCTGAGTTTAATATTGGGGCATATCCAACAACTTTTATTTATGATAAAAATAAAAAATTGGTTTTTAGTGAAGTTGGTTACACTTCTACATTTGGATTAGCTCTTAGATTATGGTGGGCTAGTTTGAAATAGAACCACTTTAATTTAAAGAGCTAATACAGTTTTTTAAATTTTATGAGTTATTTTTTTCAATTAACATATCATCAAGAATATTAAATAGTTTTGAACTAGCATCTTCCATATTACTGAAGTTATTAATGATAGCATCGCTATTATTCATAACACTATTTTTCTCTATATATTCCACAGATTTTGCAACATTTTCATGAACCATTTTATGTGGTTCATTAAATTTAGTATAAGATTTTGTTTTACCAAACTTATCTTTTCCAAGGTTATTATACCAATTACCTACTTTACAATTATTATGGTCTGCTGTAATAACTTCATTTAATGTTTCATTCATTACAGATGAGTAAGCGATAGTTTTATAAACGATATGGTCTATTTTTACTAAAGTAACAAAAGTTTGATCTTCCATAGCAGTAGATAAGTTTGCATTAGAGGTAGCACTTGTGCTTAAAGATTCTAAAGAGTTTTTAAGATTATGAATTCCATCATTTGTTTCATTGGAAATATCTTGGATTTGACTAGATACTTCACTAATACTGTGAGCTTCTTGTTTTAGTGATTTCGTTGTTAGTGAGATTTCGCTTGTAGCTTTTTGAGTTCTCTCTGCTAGTTTTCTTACCTCGTCAGCAACAACAGCAAAACCTCTTCCATGTTCACCTGCTCTTGCTGCTTCGATTGCAGCATTAAGTGCAAGTAGGTTAGTTTGATCTGCTATATCTTCTATTAATGCTAATACAGAGGTGATATCATTTGTTTGTTGGCTTAGCATATTTATAGATTCGTGACTATCAGATATAAGTTGAGTAAGATGCTCTATTTTTGAACTTAATGCATCAATTTCATCCAAACTACTGCTAGATTCTTGAGCCATAACATTAGATGATTCTGTAATAATAGATGCATTTCCTAAATTATCATTTAAAGATGATTGAACTTTTATTAAACCACCTTGAATTCCTCCACCTAGTTTTTGGAATTTTGATCCCATCTCCCCTCTAGTTTTGGAATCTTGACCTAGGATAATTCCATTAACACCTTCTGCTAATAGCTCTGCATTTAGTTTAAATGACCCTTTTAAACCATTAGAATCTATATTTCTATAATTGATTCCTTTATTTGCAGAGTTAATAGATGTACTTGTCTCTCTCATAAATGCTTCTGTTTGATCAAGCATATTGTTAATATAGTGGGAAGCTTCAGTTAGTAAATCATTTTCAAGTGGTAAATTAACTATTCTAGAATCAAGTTTACCTACTGAAGCATCTTTTACAACATTTAGAAGTTGTTCAAAAAGTTTTTTATCTACTTTAATTGTATTTTTATTTTTACCAAACATTATAAAGCTCCATTTTGTAGTGAATTGATATATTCATCATAGTTAATATTATTTTTTTGTAGTAAATCTGTTAAATATTTTTCAGATGATTGAATCCCACCTGATTTTTCTTTTTCTAAAAGTGTTTTATATAAATTTGAGATAGTTTTAATTGCACTATCTTTAGGTTTTCTTCTTACTGAGTAGTAACCTATAATATTATTGTTGCTATCAACTGATGCCGTTACATTTGCATAAACCCAATAGTAAGCACCATCTAAAGATTTGTTTTTTACATAAGCAAATATCTCTTCTCTATTTTTTACTCTATCCCATAAAAGTTTAAAAACAATTTTAGGCATATCAGGATGTCTAATTATATTATGTGGCTTACCTAATAACTCTTTTTCACTTGAACCTGCGAATTTTATGAATATATCATTACAATAAGTCATCTTTCCTTGAAGATTGGTTTTTGAAACTATAAAGTCATCTTGCTTCATAATTTTTTCTTTATTGTTCTGATACATTTTAAATCCTTTTGTTTTAATTTTGCATATTGTAACATAATATTTTATTACAGAAGTTAGATTCTAAAGAATATTTTGGTATTATCTTTAGCAACTATAATTAATACTAGGGTATGTGATGGCTGAAGAGATTGAAGATATAATTATTATCGATGAGGAAGATGATGAGGTAGAAGATAAACAGAAAGAATCCCAAGAAAATAGTGATTCAAGCAATAAGAAAAAACTAATTATATTCTCAGTAATCGGGGTATTACTTTTAATTATTATCGCTACTGTTGTTATTTTTTCCCTTTCATCTGATGAAGATGAGGAGTATATTTCAATGGATAAGATAGATGAAAAATTAGAAAATGATAAACAAAAACCAATAGAAGCAGGTAAACTAGAAAAAATGATAGCTAAAGCAAACTATCTATATACAAACAATCAAAAAGAGGAAGCATTATATCTGTATGAAAAAATCGCTTTATATAGTGAAGCTGTTTCATACTATAACCTTGGTGTTGCTCAACTAAAAGAGGAGCAATATAAAATAGCTTTGGAGACATTTAAGAAAGCTATTAGGAATGATGAAAAAAGATGTGTTAGTGCCATTAATGCTGCTGTATGTTCATTAAAGATAGATGATAAAAAAAGTTTTAGATATTATTTAGATTTGGCTTATGCTTACTTACCTTATGAAAAAGATTCACCCCTTTATTCGTATTATTACACATTGATAAATTATTATAATAATAACTATTATGAAATTTTAAATTCATTAGAGAATGCAACTTCTAATGAATATCCACAGATTCAAAAACATCTTAGTGCTAAAATAAATACATTATATGGAAATAACTATAAAGCGATAGAGGTGATGGAAAAACAGTTCTTGGAAACAGATGTTTTTAGTCTTGGGCTTTTATATGCTAGGGTAGGGGATATTACACTTGCAAAGCAACATTTAGAGGATGCGATAGTAAAAAACATTGAACCAGCTAGGGCTGAACTTGCTCTTGGATTTGTAAACTTAAAAGCTGGATTTGTAAGAGATGGTGCTAAAAATATAAAAAATGTTACTGATATGTTTCCTGATGATGTTTACAAATATTATCCAGTTGAAGTTGTTTTAAAAAAATCTCTATTTGATGCTAAACTTGCTCAAAATAATTTTAGAAATAAGATAGAAGATTCTACATCAGTATCTTTTCAGAAGATACTATACTTTGCCCCATATAAAATTTTTAATGCTAATCAAACTATAAGCTATATTAGAAAGGGAAATGCCAATATGTATATTGACAATATCTCATCTGCTAAGGATTATTTGCATAAGGGTGCAACTGTATCAAATGTAAATAGTGGAATCACCTCTGCAATCAAAAAGGCATTGTCTTTTAATACAAGAGAAGCAAATAATGAATTAATCAAGCTTTTAAAAATACAACCAAAACACTCAATTCTTCATTATAATTTAGCTCTAACATATGCTCAACTTGGAGATATTACAAATGCAAATAAACATTTTTTAAGATCCTATCATCTTGATGCAAAAAATTATCTTTCTGGAATTTTTGCTGTAATGACAGCCAAAATAATAAATAAAGATACATATAAACTAGGGGAGATTATAAAAAATGCTCTATCAAATGAAGATGATAGTGAGGAGTTGGAATTATATAGAGCATTGCTA
Source organism: Sulfurimonas sp. (assembly GCA_027064515.1). Lineage (GTDB taxonomy): Bacteria > Campylobacterota > Campylobacteria > Campylobacterales > Sulfurimonadaceae > Sulfurimonas. Next base: position 26,851 of record JAMOPL010000153.1, read on the forward strand.
AATTTCACTAAACAAGATTCTTTGGCTAGTGCAAGCTGGTTAGAGAATAATTACAAAAAAAGACCTCTTTATTTATCATTAGAGATAGCAATTGCAAAACAATTAGGTAAATATGAGCATGCAAATGAAACGGCAAAAGAGCTTATAAATATACTTCCAAATGAGATTCTGCCACATTTAATGTTTATAGATACTGGTTTTTATGATTTAAAAGAGACAGAATATTCAAAAGAGGTTACAGCATATTTAGCAAAGCAAAAATTTCATTTTAAAGATTTATATTTTGGACCATATATCACTAGATATTTATATGTACAAGAGAATCTTATTATGGGTAGATTATATTATCTAAGAGAGCAGTTGAAAGATGTTCTATATACTACAACCAAAGATAGAAGAGATTTAATTAGTACACTAGCATTAGCATCACTATATGATGGTGCATCAGAGGAATCATATACTCTATACAATCAACTTATTGATGATTATAAGGTAAGAGATGCTTACACATTATTTTTAGGTGCAACAGCCTCTATCGCTGCTAAACATCCTGCCAATGCAACTATTTTACTAGAGTTGTCAAAAAGAAAAGATAAAGATTTTTTAGAGAGTAGGTATGCTTTAGGGCTTTTATACCTTCAGGCACAAAATAATGATGGAGCTGTTATTCAGCTATCTAAGGTGGGAAATAATTTTCAATCTAACTATTTTAATTTCAATATAAATCAAGAAAAACTTACTTTTGAGAAATTAAATAAATAGAGTTATAACTCTATTTATTTTCTTCTTCATCTTTAGATGTCTTAGTCATTTTAGCATCCTCTTTTAACTCTTCTTTTATCTCATCAGTAACTATATGAACTTTAGAATCTATATTGTTCTCTTTTTCAAAGTTAATAATAATCTCTTGAACCTCTTCACCAGTTATATTCTCTTTTTTATAAAGTAAGGCTACCATATCTTCTATGGCATCTTTATACTCTTCTAATCTAGCTATAACACTTGCATAATGCTCATTAAGGGATGATTTAATGAACTCATCCATATTCTCAGCCATCTTTTCACTATACTCACGAGAAGACTGTTGTCCACCACCTAAGAAAGATTGTTTACTTTTTTCTAAAACCATTAGTCCTGCAATATCACTCATACCATAAGTTTGAACCATTGATTTAATAATATCTGTTGCTCTTTCTAAATCATTTCCAGCACCAGTAGATATTTCACCAATAAATACTTCCTCTGCTGCACGACCACCAAGAAGCACATCTACTTCAGCCCACATTTCGTTACGCTGCATCATAAATCTATTCTCTTCAGGTTTATTAAGTGTATAACCAAGAGCAGCAAGTCCACGAGGAACAATAGAAACTTTAGAAACTTTCTTAGCACCCTCAGTAGTTTCTGCTAAAAGTGCATGACCACTTTCATGGTAAGCAACAATTTTTTTCTCTTTAGTATTAATACGGCGAGATTTTTTAGATAAACCAGCAATAGCTCTCTCAACAGATTCAAATAGGTTTTCTTGTTTTACAGTTTTTTGAGACTTTCTACCAGCTAAAAGTGCTGCTTCATTGATGATATTAGCTAAATCTGCACCAGCAAGACCTGCTGTAAGACGAGCAACTTCCTCTATCTCAACATCATCATCAATTTTTACATTTTTCATATGAACTTTAAGAATCTTAATACGACCCTCAAAATCTGGCTTATCAACAAGAACTTGTCTATCAAAACGCCCTGGACGAAGCAAGGCAGAATCAAGAATTTCAGGTCTATTTGTTGCTGCTAAAATGATAATAGGAGTATCAGTACCAAAACCATCCATCTCAGCTAAGAGTTGATTAAGCGTTTGTTCTCGCTCATCATTTCCCCCCATCATTCCACCAGCAGCACGACTTTTACCAATAGCATCAATCTCATCTATAAAGATAATACTTGGAGCATCTTTTTTTGCTTGTTCAAAAAGGTCGCGAACACGAGCAGCACCAACACCAACAAACATCTCAATAAAGCTAGAACCACTTACAGAAAAAAATGGAACATCAGCTTCACCAGCAACAGCTTTAGCTAAAAGGGTTTTACCAGTACCTGGCGATCCAACAAGTAAAACACCCTTTGGAATCTTTGCACCAATCTCAACATAACGACCTGGATGTTTCAAGAAATCAACAATCTCTTGAACCTCCTCTTTCGCTTCCTCAACACCAGCAACATCATCAAATTTAGTTTTTGGTTTTTCTGAGTTAATCATTTTTTTAGAGTTACCCATACCAAGCATTCCACTACCCATAGATTTTTGCATTCTTCCAGCAAAAAACATCCATATAGCGATAATGATTAAAAAAGGAAGTAAAAACCCAAACATCTCAGTAAACCAGTTTGTCTCACTAAATCCAGTATATTCAATACCCTGTTTATCTAACTCTTCAATAAGTTTAGTATCACCTGGCACGATTCTTGTACTGTATACTTGTCCGTCAGCTGATTTAGCTTTGATATATGTTTGACCAATTTCAACTTTACTAAGAGATTTAGTGTTAACTAACTCTTTAAATTTTGAATAACTTACTTGTTTTGTTCTTACATTGCCTTGTGATGTTTCATTACCTAAACCACCACCCTCTCCAACAACTACTTTAAATAGTAATATAATAATTACTGAAAATAGTGCAAATGTGATTAATGGATTTTTATTGAAGAAATTGTTATCATCATTGTTATTATTTGACTCTTTGTCTGACATCTATTTCTCTCTTTATTTTTTTAAAATTAATGTTACCCATTCATCTTGGGCAATTCTTTCTACTAGAGTACAATCTGTGTAGTATTTTAAGACTTTTGATTCGTATTTATCTAAGATTCCAGATAAAACTAATATGGCATCATCTTCAAGTGCTTTTTTCAAATCTTTTGCAATAAATGTTAAAACATCAGCAACTATATTTGCTATTACAATATTATACTTTTTATCACTCAATGAACAAGAGCCTTCCCAGATATTTGAGAATTTTAAGCCATTTAATTTAGCATTATCGATAGAGTTATTTACAGATATTATATCTGTATCACAAGCATCAACAATTGCTCCGAGTTTCATAGCACCAATCCCAAGAATCCCACTTCCACAACCAACATCAATAACTTTATCATCTTCTTTAACATATTTGCAAACTGCTTTTAGGGAGGAAGATGTAGTTGGATGGTGTCCTGTTCCAAAAGCTAATGCAGGATCTATTGCAATGTTTAAAAGCTTTTTATTTGGTTCATCCCAAGTTGGATGTATATAGAACTTATCTATAACAATTGGTTCTATACTTTTTTGATATACCTCTACCCAATCACTATTTTTAAGTTTTTTTTGAGTACATTCAATATCGATAGTTTGACCTAATGCCTTTTGTAAAGCTTCTGTAAATTGTTCAAGTCCCCAGATAATAGTATCTAGTTCATCTTCACTTCTAATTACAAATCCATCATCTATCTCTTCAAAACCAACGGGTAATGTATCCGATAAAAAATCTGAGAAGAGAGATAGATGAGAAGAAACTTTAACTACTAGTTCGTAGTAGTATTCCTGCATTATTAAGAAATACCCATTACGGCACCAAGTTTCTCTTTTAGAACTTGTGGAGTGAATGGTTTTACTATATAGTTATTTACACCAGCTTTTAGGGCAGTAATAACTTCTGCTTTTCCACCCTCTGTTGTAACCATAATTATTGGAGTATCTTTAAAACGCGCATCAGCACGAACTTTTTGAACAAGTTCAAGACCATTCATCTCTGGCATATTCCAATCTGTAATCAGCATATCAATATCTGGATTTGCATCCATTGCAGCCCAACCCTCAACACCATCAGCACCCTCTAAAATATCTTTATATCCAAGACGAGCCAAAGTGTTCTTTATAATACGACGCATTGTAGAGCTATCATCAACAACAAGTAATTTCAATTGAAATCCTTTTTTTAAATATTTTTATAAAATTAATAAACAATAATATCAGAAAATTGTTTGTTTTTGTATTAATCGAGTAGTTTAAACATTTTTGGTAGGTTTAATGTTCCCTCATAGTAAGCTTTTCCTATAATACAACCATCAACCTCTTTTGTAGCAATAAGTGCTTCTATATCAGATTCATCTTTTACACCACCACTTGCAATAGTACTGATTCCACATGCTCTTGCTATATCTAAAGTAAACTCTACATTTACACCACTTAATGTGCCATCTTTACCAACATCAGTACAGATAATCGCTTCTACACCAGCATTTGCAAACTCTTTTGCTAAATCAGTAGCTTTCATAGATGAAACTTCACCCCAACCCTCAACAGCAACGAAACCATCAATTGCATCAATCCCAACAGCGATAGGGTATTTAGAAGCCATATCTCTTACAAACTGAGGATTCTTAACTGCAATAGAACCTAAAATAATTCTATCAATTCCAATCTCTAACATTTTTTTGATAGTCTCTTCATCTCTGATTCCACCACCAAGCTCCAGTTTAACATTACAATTTTCACGAATTTTAATAATAGAATCTAAATTTTTAGGCTCACCTGCAAACGCACCGTTTAAATCAACTAAATGAACCCACTCTGCACCCATCTCTTCAAACTTTTTTACTAAAGACCATGGTTCATCTGAGTATATTTTTGCACTATCCATCAGACCTTTTGTAAGTCTAACTGCTTTTCCATCTTTTAAATCTATTGCTGGGTATAAAGTCATAAAAATCCTTAATTTATATTATTTAATTTAGAGTGTTATTGTAGCATTTATTGTTAAATTATAATTCTAACAATACTGTATCTCGTCTAGTTGATTCAAATTTTTTACATCCACTCTCAAATGCTCCACTCTCACCTATTAAAATACATTTATGTTTTGCTCTTGTGATAGCAGTATAGATTAGTTTTGTATTATGCATTATAAAATGTGTAAAACTCATTGGAATCACTACTATATCGTATTCCATCCCTTGAACTTTATGGATAGTAAGTGCATAAGAGAGCATTAAAAATGATTTTAATTCCTCATATTCGTAAACAACCACTACATCCTCATTTGGATAAAAAACAAAAACTTGTTCATCTTCTTCATCTATTTTAAACAGTAAACCACTCATACCATTGAAGATTCTTCTTTTACTAGAATCTTCCCCCTCTTTAAAACCATCAGAATCCCATGAGGTCATATTCTCATTTTTAGTATGAACAACCTTATCCATTAGTCTAAATTCAGATTCACCTCTTTTTACACATTTTTTTGGATTTGGATTGAAATACTCTTGTAGAACTTTATTTAGATTTGATGTACCTAAGATTCCACCTTTCATAGGGGTGATAACTTGAAAATAGTTTAGGTACTCTTTTATCTGTTTGTTATTTAGTCTATATCTTGCTTTTTGAATAGATTCTACTACTTTGTGAACTATTTCAGTTATGATTTGATTTGAATTATTTTCCCTTATCTCTTTTAGTTCATCTGCAGAGAGGGAATTTTTCATAGAGTAATAATTTTGAATACTAACATCTATAAATTCAAAATCTTCATAACTATTTTTGTAGTGAGGAATCTCCCCTATACGAATTTCATTTGCTATAAGTGTTATCGCTTGATCTTCACTTTGTCTATAAATCTTTGTGAGTTTTACTATTGGAGCGAGATTAAGTGTTAAAACATCACTTAAAATATTTCCAGCTCCGATTGGTGGGAGTTGGGCATCATCTCCCACTATAATAAGAATCGCTTTTTTACTAATTTTTCTTACTAATTTTGCAAAAAGCGAAGAGTTTATCATAGATGCTTCATCTATTAAAACTACTGAGTATGGAAATGTATCATTGCTTTCATATTTTATGAGAAGCGACTGAATTGTTGCACTTTCATAACCTGTTGTATCTGCGATTCTTTGAGATGCGATTCCACTTAAGGCACATGTGATTATCTCTTTTTGGTCATATTGTGTGTTTAGTAGGTTTAGAATTGTTTTAGATGTTGTACTTTTACCAGTTCCTGCATACCCAACTAAAAAGAGTAATGATGCACCCATATTTATCTTATTTACTGCCTCTTTTTGTTGTTCACCAAGATTTAATTCAGAGGATTCTAAAAACTCATCTAAATCTTTTACAAACCCACCACTATCTATTTTTGCTCTTGATTTAAAATCATCATATAAAAACTTCTCAGCATCATAAAGTCTCGAAGGTGCTACTCTATCATTTTTCATCAAAACTATACTTTGTTCACTCACTCTTTGAACTAATGTAGCTTCATAAAGTTTTGTAGAATCTGAGAAAGCAAGAAGCTCATCAAGTTGAGAAAATAGAATCTCCTTAGCAACACAAGAGTTTCCTTGTTGTTCACAATGGTTAAGAAGTACATAATCCATAGCAGAAGCGATTCTGTTTTCATCTTTTTTCTCAACACCCATTTTTATAGCTAACTCATCAGCTCTTTTAAAACCGATAGAGTTGATTGATGTTAAAATATATGGGTTATTTTTTATTTTAGTGCAAGGTTCATTTACATCTTTTAGTGCAGTAGCAATAGTAGTGAGCAGAGCAGGGGAGACATCATAAGGGCTTAAAAATTCACCTAACTTTCTCATTGAGCGAAACTGTTTCCATGAGTTTTGAATCTTTTTTAACCGTTTTTCTTTTATCCCTTTAAACTCTAAAAGTTTTTCGATATCGTTGTCTAAAATCTCTATTAGACCATCTTCACCAAATTTTTCTATTAAATGTGCTGATAGCTTTTTTGTAAAACCTTTTACAATTTTATTTAGAAAGAAAAATAGTTGATTTTGATTTATTTGAATAGAATCAAATTTAAAAGTTTTTCCATACTTTTTATGCTCTTCCCAAACACCAGAAAGAGTGATAGCAGAATCTTTTATATTTTCTACATCACTTTCAAAGTATGTTCCACTAACTTTTTCTTTAGTTTTTAAAACAGCAATAAAAAAACCATTATCTTCAAAAAGTATCTTATCAATTTGCCCTATAAGTGTCTGTTTCAAATTATAAACCTAATAAATATTATTTGATGGAAGTTTATCTTATTTTACTTAGATAAGTTGGAAATATGTCAATCTGTAATATTGAATCATAGTAGATTAAAGTATAGAGTGATTTTACTCTATACTCTAAATGGATTATTAATTGTCTCTAAAAGCTTTTTCCTCTTTTAACATATCATCTAATATTTTAATCACCTGCATAGAGGCTTTTTCAGCACTCTCAAAGTATGTCATAACATTTTTAGACTCTTGAGTGCATGTTCCAGTCTGAACACAATGAACAGCTTTTTTGATACTATCATGTATCTCTTTATGTGGTGTACTCATTTTTGAATAACTTGCACAATTACCAAATTTTTCTTTACCAGTTCCTTCAAAATACCATCTACCAAGGCGACACTCATGATCTGATGAGAAATTTCCAGTAGTTTGACCTGAGAATACTGTTTCATAGGCATTTGTTTTAAATAGTAAGTGATCAAGTTTACTTAAAACCATAAAAATCGCATAAGTTACATCTGTGTTTTCTTTTGTAATCATATTGGAATTTTTTTCTAGTGTTCTTATACTATCTTGGAAAATATTTATCTGCTCAGTAGAACTTTGAGATAGTCTTTCCATAGATTGAGAGTGTTCATGAACCTCTTGAGTATTTTGTTTTAAAGAAGATACAGAAATTTCAACTTCACTTGTTGCTTTTTGAGTTCTCTCTGCTAATTTTCTTACCTCGTCAGCAACAACAGCAAACCCTCTACCATGTTCACCAGCACGAGCAGCTTCAATGGCAGCATTTAGTGCAAGTAGATTTGTTTGATCTGAAATATCTTTAATTAAGGTAATAACATCTGTAATACTATCAACATTAGCGTTTAGTGTATTTACTTGTTCATAAGTACTTGATATATGTTCAAGTAATGAGTTCATAGTAGTTGATAAAATATTAATTTCATTTGTGGAAGATTCTATGTGTGTATTATTTGTTTGGTTTCTAGTGTCAATATCTTCTAAGGAAGCTAAGTTTTCTTCTAAATCACCTTGAATTAATCTTAGTTCTTTATCACATCCATTAGTTAAGCCATGTGTTAGTGATTTAATAAGTTCATTTATAACTTTATTGTTATTAGAATTTTCTAGTTGAATCTCTAATTGTGTATTTTTATTGTTTAGTTGTTCTATCTCTTCTCTAAGAATTTTATTTTCTTCTTCTTTAGATTTTAAGTCTTCTTCTAGTTTTGAATTATTTCCAAAAAACATAAGCAGTCCTTTAATTAGTGTACTTGTATAATAGGGTAATTATTATTAAGGTTATATTATATTTATAAGCTTGATATTGTTAGTTTATATAAATATTAATATTGTGTAAAAGTTGAGAGATCAAACTCTATAATTTCATCTTTACATTTTATAGTTAAGATACACCCATCTTTGGTAATCCTATTTGCAGATTCTATATTTTCTTTTAATATTATATACTCTTTTGTATTTGGGTCAAAAGTTTTTAATGTAGAATCTTCTACTAAAAAGAATCTACCACCACCACATCCATCACCAACAATCCCCTCACAAATGAGAGGGGAATCTTCATTAAAACCAGCTATCATCTAAACAATCCTCTTTAGTTTCTTTTTCAAATTCTAAATAATCTTTATCTTTGGAAAGATTAATTTTTATAAAATCTTGGTACTGATACTCTTTAAAAATAGAATCATCTAAACATGCACATAAAGTTGCATTGTTGTCTATCTCACAACTCTTAATTAATTCTACTTTATCTTTATCTTCCCATGTGATATAGGAGTTATAAAATGGAATCAGTGTCCAAATAAAGAAACCTAATGTCAATACTATATTTATTAGATATTCTTTTTTCTTAGTCTCTTTATATTTTTTTACATCATAAATGATGAAAATTAAAAAAACAACCTCTAAACCTAAGATAAACCAATCACTACTTAAAAAATCAAACATCTATCTCCTTAAAATTTTTATAGCTTCGCTACACATATTTAAACCAAAAGTAGCAGTAACACCTACAAAACTACCTTTCTCTTTTACAACAGCCTCTTCACTAGAAAATATAACTTTATACTTTTTCTTAAAGCCTCTTTTTCTAAGTTCATATCTTATTTTTGAGCCAAACTTATCACCGTAAGTTTTCCAAATATCATCCACTTTTACTTGTGAAGCATCTAATCTTTTTGCACTTCCAAAAGATGAGATGAGCTTTTTATGGCATTTTTGAGCAAGAGCTAATTTTGCTTTAGTATCATCAATAGCATCTAAAACTAAATCATACTCATCAAAATTAAAATCCCAAACCCAATCTTCATCTACTCGAATATTTATAGTTTTTATATCAGGATAGTGTTTTTGTAAAGCTGAGGTTTTTATCTCATCTAAGTGAAGTTCTGACCACATTTGACGATTCTGATTTGTTTCATCAAAGGTATCAAAATCTACAATAGTTATATTTTTAACACCACTACGATATAGGCAATCAAGACAGAATCCACCAACTCCACCAACCCCTAAGAGTATGATTTTAGCATCTTCTAATTTAGAAAAGTCATCTTTTAAAAGTTGTTTTACTCTCTCATATTTCATAAATTAGTTTATCCAATTTTTTAGTCTAGTTATACTATTATAAGCTGTTAAATCAAGCATAATAGGGCTAATAGAGATCATTCCTTTCTTAATTGCTTCATAATCACTCATCCCATCTACACCATCACGAGGAGCAAAGTTGAGTGGATGAAGTCCAAGCCAGTAGAACTCTTCACCTCTAGGATTCCTATGTAGGTGAGAATCGTTAGCATAGAATCTATACCCTACATAGGTTACTTTCATCTTTGCTTCTTGAAGATTAGCTGGGATATTTATATTTAAAAGTTCTCTGTGAGGAAGTGGGAACTCACCATCTTTAATTTTTTGTACAATTTTTTTAATTGTTTTTGATGCTAGAGTAAAATCCCCACAAGGATCTGTAAAATCCATAACTTGAGATATAGCGATAGCTGGAATATCGTGTAAGACAGCTTCCATAGCTCCAGCAACAGTTCCAGAATATGTAGTATCTTCACCCATATTTGAACCTCTGTTAATGCCACTTACGAGTAAATCAGGTTTTTCATTTTCAAACATTGTACTAAGTGAGAGATAAACACAATCAGCAGGAGTTCCATCATCTAGCTTATAAAAATCATCACCAACACTTACAAACCTCAAAGGTCGAGTAAGAGTGAGTGAATGACCACAAGCAGATTTTTCATTTGCAGGAGCAACTACTGTAACTTCTACATTATCTAATTCTTTTAAAGCCTCTGCTAAACAAAGAAGCCCTTTAGCTTCATATCCGTCATCATTTGTAACAAGTATTTTATATTTTTTCATAGATGTATTTTAGCATTATTTTATTAAGCTAATAAAATCTAATTTTCCTAATCTAATTTTGTTATAATCACGGTACTATTTACAATTTTTAGGATTATTATGATTGATTTAAAATTACTACAAAAAGATTTTGATGGGATGAGTGCTAAACTTATCCGTAAAGGTGTTGATTTAGCACTATTAGAAAAATTAAAAGAGAAAAGTGAAGAGTTAAAAGTTGCTAAAATAAACTTTGAAACACTTCAAGCCTTACAAAACTCTATGAGTAAAGAGTTTGGTATTTATAAAAGAGAGGGCAAAGATATTGGCGAGCTTAAAGCTAAAGTTGATGCTAACAAGATAGAGATAACTAAAGTTCTTGATATTCAAAGAGAAAAAAATCAAGAGTTAGAATCTATGGCTATGGCTATACCAAATGTTCCTGATGATTCTGTTCCAGATGGTGAAGATGAAAATGACAATGTAGAACTTAAAAAAGTTCTCACTCCTAAAGAGTTTTCTTATACTCCTAAAGAGCATTGGGAATTAGCTGAAGAAAATGGTTGGATAGATTTTGAGCGTGGTGTAAAACTTGCTACAAGTAGATTCTCTGTTTCATTTGGTATGGGTGCAAAGCTTGAGAGAGCATTGATAAACTTTATGCTGAATTTTAATTCTGATAGAGGTTTTGAGGAAGTGAGTGTTCCTGCACTTGTAAATCGTACTGCTTTAGAGGGTACTGGGCAACTTCCAAAATTTGAAGATGATTTGTACAAGATGGATGGGCAAGAGTTATTTTTGATTCCAACTGCTGAAGTTCCAGTTACTAACCTTTACCAAGATGAGATTCTAAGTGCAAATGAGTTACCTAAAAAGATGACTGCATACACATCGTGTTTTAGAAAAGAAGCAGGGGCAGCTGGTCGTGATACAAGAGGGATGATAAGACAACATCAATTTCACAAAGTTGAACTTGTTGCTTTATCTAAACCTGAGCAAAGTGAGGAGATATTTAACGAGATGGTATCTTGTGCTTCTGATATTTTAACGGCTCTTGAACTTCCACATAGAATCGTGAATCTTTGTACAGGTGATTTAGGCTTTTCAGCTGCTTACACAACTGACATCGAAGTTTGGTTACCAGGGCAAAATCAATACCGTGAAATATCTTCTATCTCTAACACAAGAGAATTTCAAGCAAGAAGAGCAAAAATTCGTTATAAAGATGGAAAGAAAAATATTATGGTTCATACACTAAATGGTTCATCTTTAGCTGTTGGTCGTACACTTGTTGCTATTATGGAAAATTATCAAAATGAAGATGGAACTATTGATATTCCTGAAGTTTTAAAACCTTATTTGGGGATGTAACACTATTTAAATAGGTAGTTCTTTATAAATGAACTTCCTATCTAAAGCCACTTAAAAGTTATTCTTTCCAATTATATTATTTTTCTTAGTTCTTTTTTTTTGACCATCTAAAATATTTTTTTATTCTAAATTAAAATTGAAGTGATTTCTGAATATCAAAAAAGTTATAAACTTTAATATTTAAGATTAGATATATTGGGGGGGGTAGGTTGAGTTAAATAAGTTGGTTGGTTGCGGAAGCAAGATTTGAACTTGCGACCTTCGGGTTATGAGCCCGACGAGCTACCGAACTGCTCTATTCCGCGATATTTAGTAAATTTAAATTAAATTATACTATAAAAAATCAAGTAGCCAGAAGCTACTTGAAGTAAAATTACAGTCCTGTAACGTTTTCTGCTTGTGGACCTTTTTCACCTTGACCAATTTCGTATGTCACTTTTTGACCTTCGTCTAGTGAAACACGACCATAGCCACTGTTGTTAACTTGACGAAAATGTACAAATACATCTTTTCCGCCATCTTCTTGTTCGATAAATCCAAAACCTTTTTCACTGTTGAACCATTTAACTGTTCCGTTTAATAATGCTGCCATTTTAATTCCTTGTTTGTTTGAGTACACCGAATTTCTAAGGTGATAAAAATATAATATAAGTTTTCTTTTCGGCGAATGTACTGTAAACAAGAAGTTATCAATATAAAGCAGATTAAAGATGTAACTTGAATCATCTTTTCTTGGATGGGATTATAACAGAATAAAATATAAAATGCAAGGGCTAAGTATCTAAATTATGTTTATTTAGATTATTTGCGATATAAAGTATAAAGAATTGGGTGCTATAAGTGGCTTAAAATTTGAGTTGATTCAAGATGAAACTTGGGAAACTTGAATTAATAAACTAATGAGCCACTTATAAATTCAATCTGTAGAAGTAGCGAGTTTTTTTACAGAGATGAATTAAAATGATAGATAGAGAGTTATTTGCTTAGTCTAACTCTTACAGATTGTTCATGAGCAGTTAAGCCTTCTGTATTAGCAATTAAAGCACACTCTTCACCTATCTCATTTATAGCTTTTTTAGAAAATGCGATAATAGAAGTTTTTTTCATAAAATTTTCAACTCCTAATGGAGAGTAAAATTTTGCAGTTCCACCAGTTGGAAGGGTATGATTTGGACCAGCTACATAATCACCAATTGCTTCAGGTGTATTATGACCTAAGAAAATTGCTCCAGCATGTCTAATTAGTGGTAGAAGTTCAAACGGTGAATTTGTTGCTACCTCTAAATGCTCAGGTGCAATTTGATTCATTAAATCAATTGCCTCTTCCATAGTCTCTGTTACGATAATAGCTCCTCTCTCTTCAATAGATTTTCTTGCTATCTCTTGACGAGGAAGTTTTACTAACCAATTTTCTATCTCAATTTTTACATCATCAGCTAATTTTTGCGATGGAGTTATAAGAATCGAACTTGCCATCTCATCATGTTCAGCTTGTGAAAGTAGGTCTATTGCTAAATGGTTAGCATTGGCAGAATCGTCAGCTAAGATTCCTATCTCACTAGGTCCTGCTATCATATCTATGTTTACATCACCAAAAACCATTTTTTTAGCAGTTGCTACAAAGATATTTCCTGGCCCTGTTACAACATCTACTTTAGGGATTGTTTCAGTTCCATAAGCCATAGCAGCTATCGCAGAAGCACCACCAACTTTAAAAACTTGTGTAACACCACATAAGTGACAAGCTGCTAAAAGTAGTTTGTTTGGTTCATTGTCAGGTGTTGGAGTTGTAACAACTATGTTTTCAACACCAGCAACTTGAGCTGGAATTACATTCATAAGAAGTGAAGATGGGTAAGCAGCTTTTCCTCCAGGGATATAAAGACCAGCAGAATCAACAGCAGTTACCCTTTGACCTAAAATAGTTCCATTTGATTCATCATCAAACCATGATTTTGGTTTTTGTTTTTCGTGATATACTTTGATTCTATCGTAAGCTAAATGTAGGGCAGACTTTAGTTTTTCATCCAGTTCATCATAAGCTTTTGACATAGAATCAGTAGAAATTTTCAAATCCTCATCAGACTTTGGTGACCAGTTATCAAACTTAGCTATATGTTGTTTTAGTGCAGAGTTCTTATCAGCTTTAATCTCATCAATAATATTCCCAACAATAGAGCCAACATGAGCCATATCCATTTTTCCTCTTTGGAGTAGTTCATCAAACTCATGAGTGAATGTAGAAGATTTAGTTGTTGTAAATATCATTAATTTTCCTAATTATTTTTTATTGTTGAAATTATAGCTAATTTTTAATATATGAAACACTAGAATAAGTAAGTTATTTAATAAAAATTTGGCAAATTAAATATTGTTTAATCAATAAATTTTTTATCTAAAACCATTCTATTAATCTCTTCAAAACTATAAGTATGCTTACCATTTGATTTTACATATTCTAGAATCTTAGTTTTTTATCATATTTCTAACATAATTAAAAAGAGTTTTTATATCTTTTAGTTAGAATTTAAAAGAAGAAAATAATCTTAACTAAAAAGGTTTCAAATGTTTAATCATATGAATGTCAAACAAAAACTACTTACTTTAAGTACAGTGGTTCTGAGTGTAATATTTTTGTTTTCAGCAAATCTTACATATACAACATGGAATGAGTACGATAATATTAAGGAGACTGAGAAGTTAGTTCAACTCTCTGTAAAAATGAGTGCAGTTTTGCATGAGCTTCAAAAAGAGCGTGGGGCAAGTGCTGGATTTATTAGTTCAAATGGTAAAAAGTTTACAAATATATTACCAAATCAATATAAATCAACAGATGCAAAAATTAGTGAGCTTCGTGCTTTTATGAAAGCACACCCATCATCATTAGTTGATACTTTTAAAAATACAACTGCTTTAGACAATAGACTTGCTATGAGAAAAAAGGTTCTTAGTTTAAGTGTAGCAGTTAATGCACCTATTAAGCTATACACACAAATGAATAAAAATATCATAGATACAATTTCAAGTTTTTCAAGAAAACCAAATGATAAAGATATTAGAACAAATTTTAATAGTTTAGTTGTGTTTATTAGTTCAAAAGAGCGTGCTGGTATAGAACGGGCAGTTTTATCTGGTGTATTTGCTAAAGATAAATTTACACCTAAAAGTGCTGCCAAGTTCACTTCACTTGTATCTGAACAAAAAGCTTTTACAAATCTCTTTTTTCATACTGCATCCCCAGAGATACAAAAAATATTTAATACAATAACATCTGATACTTCATTTAAAGAGGTTGAAAAATATAGAAATTTAGCTTTTTCAAAAAATAGTGATTTTGGAGTTAATCCAACAGTTTGGTTTGATGCCATCACTAAAAAGATAAATAAACTTAAAGAGTTTGAAAATAAACTATCTCAATATACTTTAAGTATTGTAGAACAAAAAGTTTCTTCTGCTTTTATGTTGTTAATCATAATTATTATAGGTTCTATTTTTGTAATTGGATTTAACATATATATTACAAGAAATGTTGCTTATGGTGTAGGTAGATCGATAGGCAGACTTAGCCAAATTATTACAAATATTACTGAAAATGGTGATCTAACTATTGTAGTTGATAGAAGAGGTCATGTAAGAGATGAACTTGATGAGATTACACATCAGTTACATATCTTTGTAAATTTAGTAAAAGATTTAACTTCAAGAATTAATCAATCAGTTGCACAAGCCTCTCAAGGTGATTTTAGTTATGATTTAAATGATGATGGTTTACATGGTGATTTTTCAGAGGCTATAAGACATGTTATGGATGGTATAGATGCTATGCATGTAGCACATGAGAAACAAGCTATGATTAACTTTAGTGCTAAAATTAGAAATATTGGTGATATTGGTGAGGGATTGAATCTTATCCAAGAGGAGATTGCATCTGTAAATAGTGGTCTTGATGATGTTTACAAAAGTACAGAAAAAACAAGTATCACCTCAAGTGATTCTATGAGTCAGGTTGAAAATATACTTACTAAACTAAATACTCTTGTTGAACATATCAACGATTCTAATATGTCGATAGAGGGGCTAAATGATAAAACAAATGAGATTACATCTGTTGTTGATTTAATTAAAGATATTGCAGAACAAACAAATCTACTAGCACTCAATGCTGCGATAGAAGCAGCAAGAGCTGGTGAGCATGGTCGTGGTTTTGCTGTTGTTGCAGATGAGGTGAGAAAACTTGCTGAGAGAACCCAAAAAGCAACAAGTGAGATAACAATAAGTATCAACTCAATGAAACAAGAATCGAGTTCTATTATGGATAAATCTTTAACAATGACAACTCTTGCAGATGAGGCAAGTGAATCTGTTGAAGATTTCAACTCTACCATGAATACTCTTAATAAAGATGCAATTAAAACAGCTGGTAATCTATATAATATGCAAGATGAAGTTTTTGTGGTTTTAGCAAAAATAGACCATATTATATTTAAAGCTACAATTTATGATGCCGTTGTAAATGCAGATAAAACAAAAACTTTCACAACCCATACAGAATGTAGGCTAGGTAAATGGTATGAGAGTCAAGGGAAAGAAAGATTTGGTATGACTCATGCTTTCAAAGCAGCTCTTATGCCACATAAATTAGTTCATGATAATGCTCATAAAAATATGTTATACCTTAGAGATGATGATAAAAGAATTGAAAATGAAGATGCTATCGTAGCTAACTTTGAAGAGATAGAGGAGAATAGTAAAATACTATTTAAAACTCTTAATGATATGTTGGTTGAACATAAGCATTAAGTAAGTTTTATAATTTGTAAAATTAGATTATTTTATTTAGAATCATTATTGATTCTATCAAATCTTGTTTTTACAATTGATAAACTTTTTATCATAGTTTTATCATCTATCGCACCATTAATTGCATCGAACATAGGGGCACCATCTTTTTTTAGAAACCAAATTGCTGGTGTTCCTGGTCTCCATAACTCTTTTGGAGTGTAATCTTGTTTATTTGTATACGATATGATTGAGATGAAATCTTTATTGAGTGCTTTTATAACTTTTTCATTTTTAAAAGTTGTGTTTTCTAGTACATTACACCATTTACAATGTTGGTTAGAAAAAATAAACATTATAGGTTTATTTTGCTTTTTCGCTTGTTTTATCCCTGTATGGTAATCTTTTGCCCAATTTATATCTGAAGCAAAAGCATTTAAGTTAAGTATAACTAGTGTGAATATGATTTTTTTAAACATTGTTTTCTACCTTTTTTAAAATTTCTTTTGAGCAATTAATTGCACTTTTATTTGTAACATTAACCACTATATCAGCAAGGGCTAAATATTCTGGTCTTCTCTCATCATAAAGCTCTTTAGCTTTTTTTAAATCACCAAGAAGAGGTCTTTTTTTAAGTTTCTTCTCTGCATTTGGGTGTGCTTTGATTCTATTTAAAATATCATCAAAAGGGGAATCTAGTAAAACTACTGTACCTATGCTTTTAAGATTCTTTTGTTTATAAAATCCACCACCAGTAGAGATTAGAGTATCTGATACACTTTTTTCTAACCATAAAGCGATATTTTTTTCTAAGTTTCTAAAATGAGTTTCACCATCATCTTCAAAGATTTTTTTTATTTTTTTATTTTCAATACTTTCAATTAAATCATCAGTATCAATCGCAATATAGCTAGAGTTTTTTACAATCTCTCTTGCTACACTACCTTTTCCAACACCCATGAAGCCTATTAGTATAATGTTATTCATTAGTTTAGTCCTTTTGAGAAAATAGACTCATATCAAAGTCTGGTTTAGTTTTTATGATTTTTTTGTATATAAGTATTGGTGAGATTATGTTGTACTCTAAAATAATCATACTTATACAAAAAGCTAATGCTGATATTTGAAGTAGAATCGGTATATAAAATGAGAAGATAAAACCAATAAGTGATAGTACAAATAAGATAAATTGTGCTTTTGATAAGTTTTTATTTATCATCTCATTCATTGTTGGGATACTCATATATCCCATCCCATTTAGATGAAACCAAACTAAAAAAGGGACAACTTTATATAACATTCCAATCATAATAGAGATAATAAAACCACCACCAATTAAGACAGCAACCATAACTATATACTCATGTTTAAAGTACTCATCAAATATCCAAAGGAAAGCCCCAAGACTTAAAAATATACTTGCAGTTCTCCAATACCAAACTGTTACATCACTAATGGGGCGACGGCGTCTGTTTAGTTTTAACCATACTGTTGTAGCAAATGCCCAAAAAAATAGAGCTATCCAAGCTTTTGCAAAAATAGTGTAATCTTCTTTAAATAAAGAAAAAACCAACCATAAAAATAGACCTGTACTTATAAGCCAAACAACTCTTTTTTTACAGAAGCTTTTAAATTTTGGGGCTACATAAAACATAGGTAAAACTTGAAAAGATACACCTATAATTAAGATTCCACCAAAACCAAATATAGCCCAAACACTATGGATATTTGCTATTATTATTTGATATTCAGAGATATTATCATCTGTGTATGAGTATAGTAAAAAGATTCCCATTATAACTATTGTTGTAGCAAAAAATATACTTGTACTTATAGCCTTTACAGTTGGTGTAAAATTATTGACACCCTTAAGAGCGATAGCCATAGAGCCAAGCATCATAAGAAAGCCACCAGCTAAACCTAATATAGATAGATATGTACATATGTCATTATGTAATAAACCTAGAATCATAAAAATAAGACCAAGTGTGATTAGGATAAAAGAGTATTTAGCTACAAAAACAACCTTTGGCATTTTCGCCCCAACTAAAACAGGAAGCATCTGGGTTAATGCTCCAAGCATTATAAAGCCTAGGAATCCAATAGTTATAGTATGAGTAATTACAATAGATTCTATTGAGAATCTACTCATAAGTGTGGCAGAATCACTAAAAAAGATTAAGATTCCTGCTATTAATCCAAAAATAGGTGCTGTTATAAAAAATCTAACAGGTGCAGAGATTGGTGGTGCTTGATCGATAGATAGTCCATTTAATTCCAATTATATTTCCTAACTATTGAGCAGTTAATGAACTCATCATATCTACAATACGATCAGATTCTGCACTTAAGTGTTGTTGTGCCATAGGGTAAAGCATTTGTTCCTCTTTCATATTATGTTGTTGAAGTAGAATCATTAGTGTTTCACTATAACCAAAGAATTTATCTTTATTGTTAATTTCAATTGCATTAAGCATATCTTTCATCAATGCTCTCATTTGAGTATGTTCTTGTCTCATCATCATTGTTGGACCTTGTGTCATACCAGTTTTTGTTTCAAACTCTAAAAACATAACTCTCTCTTCCATCTGAAAATGTTTTTCTGTTTGGGCAATAAACTCTTCACATAATGGTCTAGTATTTTCTAATGATTTAACTGCTTCTTCTTCCATCGATGCAAAAATTTCATCACATTTTGAATGATCATTTGTTAAAAATTCTTTTATTGTACTCATAATTAGTATACCTCTAAAAATTGATTTTTTGTATTATATAACACAAATATTAATCTTACTCTAGTTTTGTAATTGATTTATTATTATGTTACAATTATTTCATACGAATTTATAAAATTTTATAAATACTGAATCTAGTGGTTGGATTATAGTTGGTGAAGAGAGAGTTGAAAAAGATTCTATGAGTGATATTTTAACTATGATGAGATATATTATACTTATTTATTATAAGTTTTAATAGTTGATTAACAGCATATAAACTATAATACACACATTAAAATTAGGAAAATAAATGAAAAATAAAAGATATATAACATTAGGTTTTACATCTGTTGCAGTGGCATTATCTATTCTTTTTAGTACAGCACTTTTTGCATCTTCTTCAAAAGAGGAAACAAAAAAAGAGACTTCAAGACTAGAATCATTAGCTAAATTTACTAAAGTTATTAGTATTGTTGAAGAGTATAATGTTGATGAGGTGAATATAGAAGAGTTGATGGATAAAGCTCTTGATGGGATGCTAAAAAATCTGGATGCACACTCAAATTATTTAACTCAAAAAGATTATAAAAAATTGAAGGTTCAAACAAATGGTGAGTTTGGTGGGCTTGGAATTACTGTTGGGATTCGAGATGGGGCATTAACTGTAATCGCACCAATAGAAGGAACTCCTGCTGATAAAGCTGGTTTAGAAGCTGGAGATATTGTACTTAAAATTAATGATAAATCAACTATAAGTATGACAATAGATGAAGCTGTTTCTTTTATGAGAGGGAAGGTTGGAACTCCTATTGACTTAACAATCGTTAGAGAGGGTGAAAGTAGACCATTAAGTATCCATATCGTTAGGGGAATCATCTCTATTCAATCAGTTTATGCTAAAGATATTGGTAATGATGTTTTATATGTTCGTGTAACTAGTTTTGATAAAAAAGTGGCAAGAGATGTAGCAAAAGCTATAAAAAAGAAAAAGTCTACAACAAAGGGTATTATTTTAGATTTAAGAAATAATCCTGGTGGTTTACTTGATCAAGCTGTTGATTTAGTCGACCTTTTTGTTGATAATGGTGATATAGTTTCACAAAAAGGGCGTCATAAATCTGATGCTAAAACATATACAGCAAATACTTCAACAACTGTTACAAAAGTACCGATGGTTGTACTGATTAACGGTGGTAGTGCAAGTGCAAGTGAAATTGTTAGTGGTGCTTTGCAAGATCATAAAAGAGCAGTTTTACTAGGTGAAAAAACTTTTGGAAAAGGTAGTGTACAAATTATACTTCCTATTACAAATAAAGAAGCTATAAAACTTACTATTGCAAGATATTATCTACCAAGTGGAAGAACAATTCAAGCTGTTGGAGTTACTCCAGATATAGAAGTGTTACCTGGGGAAGTGAAAACTCGTAAAAATGAATTTGCTATAAAAGAGGCAGATTTAAAAAAACACCTTGAAGAAGAGTTAGAAAAAGTTGATGGAAAAAGCGATAAAAAAGATTCAAAAGAAGTACAAGACAAAGCAAAAAAAGATATAATTACACCAGATATGTTGAACAAAGATATTCAACTAAAAGAAGCAGTAGATATAATCAAAGCTTTAATGATAATAAAAGGATAATAGAAGCATGGAAAAAAGAGAACTACTTTACGAGGGAAAAGCAAAAAGACTTTTCCTAACAGATGATGAAAACTTAGTGATTTCAGAGTTTAAAGATGATTTAACAGCATTCAATGGTGAAAAAAAATCAAGTGAAGCTGGTAAAGGTGCACTTAACAACAAAATCTCTACTGAGTTATTTAAACTTCTGGATTCCAAAGGTATTCAAACTCATTTTGTAGAGATGTTAGATGATAACCATATGCTTCATAAAAAAGCTGATGTAATTTTAATAGAAGTAATTGTTCGTAATATTGCGACTGGTAGCCTTACTCGTAATTTAGGTATCAAAGATGGTACAGTTCTTCCATTTACTCTAGTAGAATTTGATTATAAAAATGATGATTTAGGTGATCCGAAACTTAATGACCAACATGCTCTTATCCTTGGACTTGTTCAATATCAAGATGAATTAGATAAACTTCGTCGTGTTGCAAGAGAGATTAATGATATTCTTTTACCATTTTTTGCAGATAAAGGGCTTAATCTTGTTGATTTCAAACTTGAATTTGGAAAGGACAACAATGGAAATATCATTTTAATTGATGAAATTTCTCCTGATAACTGCCGTTTTTGGGATATTGAGAGTGGAGAAAAGATGGATAAAGATAGATTCCGTCAAGGTTTAGGTGGCTTAAAAGTAGCTTATGAAGAAGTTTTAAATAGAATATTAGGAAAATAAATTATGATAAAAGCAATTGTAAATGTATCTTTAAAAGCAGGTGTATTAGATTCTCAAGGTAAAGCAGTTCATCATGCTTTAGATTCTCTTCACTTCAATGGTGTAAATGATGTTCGTGTTGGTAAACAAATTATTTTAAAATTAGATACTGATAACAAAGAAACAGCAATGAATGATGTTACAAAAATGTGTGAAGAGCTTTTAGCTAACACTGTTATCGAAGATTATGAGATAGAGTTAGTATAATGAAAGTATCGATTCTTCAATTTCCTGGAACTAACTGTGAGTATGATACACAACATGCTTTTAAAGAGTTGGGAGCAGAGACTGAGATTATATGGCATAAGTCTGAAACTATCCCTGCTGATACTAATCTTTTAGTAGTTGCTGGTGGTTTTTCTTATGGTGATTACCTAAGATCTGGTGCTATCGCAAGATTTTCTCCTGTTATGAAAGCTGTAATTGCTTATGCTAAAAATGGTGGAAAAGTTTTAGGAATCTGTAATGGTTTTCAAGTTTTAACAGAAGCTGGTTTATTGCCAGGTGCTTTAAAAAGAAATGAAAATCTACACTTTATATCTAAGCATCACCACTTGAAAGTTATTAACAATGATAATGTTTTCTTAGAAAAACTAGAAAATAATTCTGTTGTAAATATCCCTATTGCTCACCACGATGGAAACTATTTTATAGATTCTGATGGACTTCAAGAGCTGGAAAGTAACAATCAAATTCTTCTTAAATATACAGATGCTAATGGTGAGATTCGAAATCCTAATGGGAGTGTAGAATCTATTGCTGGTGTTTGTAATAAAGATAAAAATGTATTTGGTCTTATGCCTCACCCTGAAAGAGCAATGGAATTAATTCTTGGTTCTGATGATGGAGTTGCAATGCTTCAAGGGTTTCTTAAATAGTGATAAAATTTTTATTTCTAAGCCTTTTTCTTGTTACAGGACTTTTTTCTAAAGTCTTGTATATGAGTAATTATGAAGCTCCTGATAGAGTTATAAAGGGTGAAATCTTTCCTATTACAATCAAAGTACTCTCTACTGTACAAAACAAAAGTAAAATAGAGTATGAATTTTTAAATTTTTCTGGCTTAAAACAACTAACATACACTCCTAAAAGAAAAATAGATGGAAAGTATTATTTTGAAACTTTTTATTTCTTATCAACATCAACTAAGGCTAAATTACCCGATATAAAAGCAAGTTTATTAGTAGATGGTAATAAATCAACAAGTATGCTTAATGGTGCCAATCTTAGTGTAGTTAAGTTAAATCCTAAAAATAATTTTTCTAATGTAATTGCAAATAAATTTGAAATCGTTAATTATAAAACAACTAGTTATGATAATGAACACAATATAATAGTACTAATGGCAAAAGCAAATAATTCAGATTTATCAAAAATGAATTTTAAAAATGTTTATAAACAAGAGATAGAATCAATAAGCAAATCACATATAGAATCAAAAATAACATATATAATTGTAATAGATAAAAAGATTGATAATTTTAGTTTTTCATATTTTAATCTTATAAAAAATAGTTTTGAAACAATAAATATACCTATAATTGTTCAAGATGATGGTGTAACAACACAAACAGATCTTAAACCTAAAAATCAGACACATGAGCGTGTTAAGATGTATATAGCTATTCTTTTAGTAGTTATTTTATTTATATTTATAGTTTGGAGAAAAAAGTATATATATCTATTACTTTTAACAATTCCACTTTTTTATATAGCACAAAAAGCTATGCCAACAAAAGAGGTATGTATAAAAAAAGGCTCAAAAATTTATCTTTTACCAGTTAATAATGGAACAATATTTGAACTAACAAAAGATGTATATCATCTTCCAAAAGAGGGAAGTATAGAAAATTTTGTAAAAGTAAAATTAAAAAATGAAAAAATAGGTTGGGTAAAAAATGAAGATACTTGCTCATATTAATTGGTTCTTTTCAACAGTAATAATTTTCACAGCACTTACTATATCAATTATTCTTTATCCTATTCTTCCAAGACCTTATGCTCGTAAAATCTCAGCTTGGTTTATTAGAATAACAGTTTTTTTCTCTACTGATATTGAGGGGGAAGAGGATCCAGCAGCTCAAATGTATCTAATTAATCATCAAAGTGATTTAGATATAGGGATAATGGAGACAATATCAAAAAAAGATTTATCTTGGGTTGCAAAAAAAGAACTTTTTGATGTTCCATTTTTTGGTTTAGCGATGAGTATGCCTGAAGATATTCCTATTGAAAGACAAAGTAAAATATCATTATTGAGACTTTTAAAGAACTCTAAAGATAGGCTAAATAAGGGTAGGGTTATAACAATGTTTCCAGAGGGAACTCGTTCAAAAAATGGTAGAATGCTACCATTTAAAAGTGGTGCAAAAGTTGTAGCTGATAAATATCAACTAAAAGTTCAGCCTATTGTTTTAATGCAAACAGCAAAATATTATAATATCAAGAAATTTTATTATAAACCTGGATGTATAAAAGTGATATTTATGGATTCTTTTATTGCTGATAAGAATGATAAGAATTGGTTGATTGAGTTAAGAATAAAAATGCAAAAGGTGTATGATGATGAGTTGGCAAACAATCCTAGCCATAGGTAGTGGTGGATTTATAGGAGCAGTACTTCGTGCATATCTAAATGGTTTTATATCACATAAAATTCCACATACATTACCATTTGGTACATTAAGTGTTAATTTAATTGGTAGCCTTATTATGGGAATGTTAATAGCATATTTTATGTATACAACATTTTTTTCCTTACCAGCGAAGTCATTTTTATCTACTGGAATCTTGGGTGCATTAACAACTTTTTCTACATTTGCTATTGAGAGTTTTTTATTATTAGAGGGTGGGCATATAGCCCTTGGTTTAACAAATATAATGTTAAATAGTTTTGGTAGTATTTTTATGGCTGGAAGTGGTTTTTATATAGTGAAATATTTTTTTAGATAAGTATATTTATAAAAAATTGAAACCCATCTCTAGAGACAAGTAGAGTTACTTTTTCTTTAAAGTTATTAATATTTTTCAATAAATCATCTCTATTGACTATTTTTATATTATTAACCTTTAATATCTTATCACCAACTCTAAGTGAGTTTTTTATCTCTTTTGGCACATTAGTTAGAATGAGATTTTTATTTATGTTATACCCTTTCCCTTCTAGAAATGTATCACTTATATATCCACCACCATATCTTTTTGTTGCAATTGTATTAATTATTAGAGTTTTGTTGCCTCTAGCTACTTTTATTTTATGTTTAGAACTAATCTTGCTAAATAATATATCTTTTGTAAATATTGATGCTTTTTTTACATTCTTATTATTATGTGAGATAATTATATCTCCAATTTTAAATAAATTATTTATTTTAAATGGATTAACAGCTTTAATAACTACACCATCTTTAGAGTTTTTTACTCTTATCCCAATATCAGAATAACTACTATTTTCCTTTGACAAGAATCTTTGAATATACTCTTTTTCAATAATTCCTTTCGGTGTTACAATCCCTATTAGTAGACAACAGCTATTAGTCACAATAGCAGGATATATTATCTTTTCTTTAGGTTTTGCTAAACTATTTAATCCTATTTGATTTTTAATAATTTTTATTTCAGTAGCATTAGTATAATTTACCATTGCACTACCTAATGAAAGGTATTTATTAATTTTAAATGGATATTTGAATTTTTGTTTATCTTCAATTAGATAAAGGGATAAAAAAGGATCATATTTTAATATTTTAGCTTTAGGAGTGGTTCTTGAAAAAATGAGTCGTCTATTATTTATTACTGGAATTTTAATTGTATTATTTGTAATAGATTTTGAATCTATTAGTTTTTGCTTGCAGGATTCATAGCCACCCTCACAAGCAAAAATATTTAAAATGGAAAAATTTATAAGTATAAATAGGCGAAGCACCTATTTATTTCCAAATTGGTTCATTCCACCTAACATTCCCATTGCACTTTGTTGCTGATTTTGCTGAACCATCTTACTAGCATCATTAACAGCACCAATAATAAGAATTTGCAAAGTTTCTTTGTCTGATAATAATGAATCATCAATATTCAAATCAATCATCTCACCTTTACCATTTAAAGATACTTCAATAAGTCCACCACCACTTTTAACACTAAAAGTTTTAGATTCTAAATCCTCTTGAAGTTTACTAGCACTCTCTTGCATACCTTCAAGCATTTTAGCCATATCACCCATATTTGAAAACATAATTTATATCTCTTCTAATATTTCGTCTATATTATTTTCATCATTTAAAAGAACAACTTTTGGTTTATAAGTTTCTAAATCTTTTTCATCATATGTAGCATAAGCAACTATAATTACTTTATCACCCTTATGAACTTTTCTAGCAGCAGCACCATTAAGACATATGTCACGCTCACCACGCTCACCTAAAATAATATAAGTAGAAAATCTTTCACCATTATTTATATTAAGTATCTCAACTTTTTGTCCCACTCTCATTTTTGAAGCTTCTAATAACTCTTCATCAATTGTAATTGAACCAACATAATTCAAGTTTGCATCAGTAACTGTTGCACGGTGAATTTTGCTGTAAAGCATCTCTATCGTCATTATATACCCTATCTTCCCATCTGTTTTTGCATATTAGCTGGAGTGATTGCTTCATCCCATAGTTCAGAATCAATTACATATTCCTCAACTACATTTCCACCAATAATATGTTCACTAACAATACGATCCATTTTTTCTTTTGTTAAACCTACATACATTGTATGTCCTGGTTCTACTAACATAACTGGACCTGAACTACAACGATTCATACATGAAGTACGGATTGGTTGAACTGTTGCCATAATTCCATCTTGCATAAGTTTTTGAGCCAAATACTGAAATAAGTCTTGAGTCTGTGGTGTAACACATGAAGGTTTTGGCATTCCTGGAGGAGCAGATTGCTCACATTTGAATATATAGTATGCTGGTTGTGGGATTCCCATAAATTGTCCTTGTTTATTTTGGTGGAATTATAGCAAAATATTAATTGCTATATATAATGTTTTTGTATTTATTTTATATTTAAGAGTTCTCTAACAATATCTCTATCATCAAAAGGAAATTTCTTATCATAAATGATTTGGTGTGCTTCATCACCTTTTCCTAATATAATAACAACTTCATCATCTTCTTGATCATCTAAAGCCATTTGAATAGCTTTTTTTCTATCTAACTCAACTATAACATCTGTTGTGTTATCTATCCCATCAAGAATATCATTAGCAATTAGTTGTGGGTCTTCATTTCGTGGATTATCACTAGTTATATAAACTTTTTTACCAAGGCTAACAGCAATTTTCCCCATTAATGGTCTTTTTAATCTATCTCTATCTCCACCAGCACCAAAAACAACTAAAAGTGATTTTTCTTTTAGTGCATTTAGAACTTGTTGCATCCCATCTGGAGTATGTGCAAAATCAACTATAACATTTGGAGCTTCACATACTTGTTCCATTCGTCCACTCACACCAGCAAAGTTATCAACTACATTTGTAACTTCCTCTAGCTTTTTGCCTGTTAAAATATGAACAGCACTGATACTTGCCATTAGGTTGTATAGATTGAAAAATCCATGAAGAGATGCAGTAAAAGGAACTACCTCCTGAAAGTGTTGAATAATTCCACTACTTGCATTATTTAGTGAGTATGCCATAAGTCTGTAAGTTGCTGAATTTTCTATCCCATATGCAAAAGCATTTTTTATATTGAAAGATGCTCTTGGTTCATCTTTATTTATCAGTTTTTTACATTCATCTTGAAAAAAACTATTTTTAACAGCGATATATTCACCAATAGTTTTATGATAATCTAGATGATCCTGCGTAATATTTGTAAGTATCTTAAGCTCAAAGTTTAAACCTTCAATTCTTTTTTGAACAATAGCATGAGAACTAACCTCCATAATAAAAAATTCACATCCAGCTTCAACAGCCTGATAAATATGTTTGTAAGTATTTAAAACAGATGGAGTTGTCAATGTTTTTCCCTCAATAACTTCATCATTCATAAATAATCCACGAGTCCCTTGCATCGCAACCTTATAGTCTAAATCAAGTAAAAAAGAGTATATAGCACTTGCTGTTGTTGTTTTACCATTTGTACCAGTTATCCCAATAATTTTTATTTTGTCTATACCAAAAAGTTTAGATATATCTTTGATTTTAATTATAGAGTGTGCATTATTATCTTTTGCATTTTGCAGGTATCTTTCATTTTGAGCTGTTAAAACAAAAGCAGTTTCTCCATCACATTCAGTAGAATTTTCTGTTACATATCGATACTTTTGATTAGGTAGTTCAATTCTCAATTATTCACCCTTTTTTTCTAATATTTTTTTTAATAATTTATTTAATGAACTATCTCCACTATAAGTACTTAATGCATTTTCTAAGTAACTCATAGCCATTTCGGAAAAATCATGTTCAATTAGTTTGTCAAGAAAATCTATGAAATCTTCTTTTTTTGTAATTATTACTCTAGTAGAAAACATTATATTTTCAAATATTTCTTTAAAATTGTTTTCTTTATTTACTATATCGATAAAATCTTTATATATGATTCCGTCTTCATATTCTAGTCTTTCTTTAAGAGGATCTGAAAAAATAGTATTCATTTTTTCTATTGTTCCATCCATATTTTGTAATAAATCACTCATAATTTCATCTGCTTGATCTTTATTCTCTTCTATCAATATCTCATAATAGTCAAATAAAGCTTCTGCACCACCTTCACCACTCATTGCCATTTCTGATAATATAGCACCATTGTAAGCTTCTTTTGAATTGGGAAAGTTTTGTAAAACTTCAGCAAATTTTTTCAATGCATTCTCATAGTCTGACTTTGAAAAATTGTCTTTTGCTTGTGATAATATTTTAAATTTACTAA
The DNA here is from genome assembly GCA_027064515.1 of Sulfurimonas sp. Taxonomy (GTDB): domain Bacteria; phylum Campylobacterota; class Campylobacteria; order Campylobacterales; family Sulfurimonadaceae; genus Sulfurimonas. The sequence continues at coordinate 55,446 of JAMOPL010000153.1, forward strand.
TACTACTCATAATTAATTATTTATCCGATTATTATAAACTATCTATACTATTTTCCATTCCAACAGGAACATTAACAACTTCAAGTTCAGGATGTATATTCATTCGAAGTTGTCTTTCAACCCCATATTTCAATGTGTTACCACTACTTGCACAACCTATACATGCACCTTTAAGTTGTACATATATTTTAGAGTTCTTAACTGTTATAAAATCAATATCTCCACCATCTAACGCTAAAGATGGACGAATCTTATCTATTGTACTTTTAACTGGAGCCATTAGCTCCTCATCAGTAAATGGAATCATTATAATAAACCTCTTAATTATTTTTTATATTTATAAAATATGACAAATTTGCTTAACAAATGATAAAATTATTTATTTAAAGATAATATCTGATTTACATATGTAGATTTTCTCATCCCTACTAATATATAATCTATATCATCTATATTTTGTAAATATTTTAAAGCACACTCTTGTAATAGACTTGAACAATCTTTGAAAAATGGTTTTAAAGTTGCTTTTGTTTTTTTACCACATTCATAAGCTACCATTTTTCTATATTCTTGTAAAAATATATCAATAAAATTAAAAATAGTTTCTCTATTTTCTTCATCTAATATTTCAATAGTTTTTTTAAGGTGTGGAATTATTTGAGAGTATAAAAATGTATCATAATCTCCAATCCAAGCAAATTTATGCTTAGAATCATCTAGCTGTTCTATAAGATTATATAATGGTTTCAAAATCTTATTATCACTAACATTTAAAAGTTCATTTAAATAGTTATAATATTCAATACTTTCATCATACTCTGCTAGTCTATACATAACATTGCCATATTGAGCATTTAATGGTCTATTAGATAGAACTCTAAGATTATTTTCTTTTGCCCATGCTGCACAATGTAGACCATTTTTTTCTAATATATTTATAGGTAATTCTATTGTAGAAAAGTTGTGTTTTTTATTTCCAATTTTTTGAGATGCTTTTATTGCTAAAGTTATTAAATCTTCATAAGGTAAAAATTCATCTGAATCACTTGCTACTGAAAAGCTATTAGAACTAATTCCATATGAACCAATACGGTTCTCTTTTACCTCTTTCTCTAGTTGTATAAATGCAAGATAAATTCTATTATATATCTCATCAAGTCTTTTATCTTTAGAAATATTTTTATTTATTGCATCATATAGATAATATTCAGGGTTATGAAGAAGATAGCAATTAAGTTTTTTAATCTCTAGTCTCTCTAATGAATCTGAAAGTTGAGAATTTATAAATGTTGCTGAAATAGAGTGATAACACTCATCACTATATTCAACCACTTCATCAAATGGATTTTTATTGTGTTTTTCCATATTAGTATTTTGGATATAACCAACTTTACTAACTATCTCTATCTCATCTTTTATATTATCATCAAACTCTCTTAGAGCAATAGCGATAGCTCTCTCAGAACTACCATCCATATAGTTAGATGATGTGTCTATAAGTTTTACACCAGAATTAATTGCTTCTCTAATAGATTCTATATGTTGTGGATTATGTTCACTGATTCGGTAAGTTCCAAATGCGAAATTACTCATATTGTCTCACTTTTATTTAAGTATTTTAGAATTGGGAAAGTTAAAAGGGATTTAGTTAGAGAAACAAAAAGTTTCTCTAATCTAGGTTATTGAATTATACTAATTCAATAAATGCCATAGTAGTAGCATCACCACGACGAATTCTAGTACGAGTAATTCTAGTATATCCACCATTACGGTCAACATATTTAGGAGCTATCTCATTTACTAAAGTTTTTGTAGCTTCTTTACTTTGAAGCGCAGCAAACACTGTTCTGTGAGCATTAGAATCATTTTTAGTAGCAACTGTAATAAGTTTTTCTACATAAGAACGAAGTTCTTTAGCTTTAATAGCAGTAGTTTCAATTTTACCATGTTCTATTAACGAAATACTAAGGTTCTTAAGTAAAGCAGCACGGTGTGCACTTGTACGACCTAGTTTACGGTATCCATGACGATGTCTCATCTATTATCCTCTAATTAAGCTTGTCCAGCTTCTATTTTCTTTTTTAATGCAATTACAACATCATCTGATAAATCAGCACCAACTGCAAAACCAAACTCTTGCACTTTTTCTACGATTTCATCATATGATTTTTTACCAAGGTTCTTAACATTTTTTAAGTCATTAGTACTCATTAAAGTTATTTCACCAATTAGTTTAATGTTTGAACGATCAAGACAGTTAAAACTTCTTGCGCTTAAACCTAAGCTATCGATATGTGTAGTTAATTTTTTAAGATCAGGATTTTCTTCAACTCTTTCAATAGTAGTTGGAGCTTTAATACTAATCTCACTATTAAATACAGCAAGTTGAGCATACATTACTTCTAATGAGTTTCTAAATGCATCTAATGGTGTAATTTGACCATCAGTTTTAATATTTAAAATTACTCTTTCAAAGTTAGGGTTGTCTTCTACAAGAACATTCTCAATCTTGTATGTAACACTACGAACAGGAGTAAAATAAGCATCTAATGCTATATAACCATCTTCCAATTCATCATGAGTATCTTCACTAGGTACATATCCTATACCTTTTGCTATCTTAATTGTGAAATTAAGAGTAGAATCTTCATTTAAAGTTGCAAGATGAGCATCAGGAGTTATAACTTCTGTTTCATCATTACTAAGGTTACTACCTGTAATAATACATGGACCAGTAAAATTATAATTAACTTCTGTTTCTGTTGCTTCATCATTAAGTTTAAATCGAATCTCTTTAAGATTTAAAATAAAGTCAGAAATATCTTCAAGCATACCACGCACAGAGTCAAACTCGTGCTTAGCACCCTCGATTTTTATAGCAATCGGAGCATAACCAACTGAACTACTTAATAAAAAACGGCGAAGTGGATGAGCTAAAGAGATAGCATAACCTGTTTCAAAAGGAAATGCCATAATGTTAGCTTCATTTTCACTAATATGTTCTACCTCAAACTCTTGTGGAGCAAGTGGAGCAGTTTTAATTTTTTTCATTCTAAACGCCTTTTATTTATTATTTCGAGTAAAGTTCAACGATTAAACGCTCTTCAACTGGAATAACAACTTCTTCACGCTCTGGTAAACGTGTAAAGATACCAAATACTTTATCAGCATCAATATCAATCCATGGAGCTAAACCAGTTTGGTTAGTTAATTCCATAGCACGAATGATTTGTACATTCGTTTTACTTGATTCACGAACTTCTATTTTTTGACCAACTTTAACGCGGTAAGAAGGGATATCAAGTTTTTTACCATCTACTAAAAGATGACCATGAGTAACAAGTTGTCTAGCAAAACGACGAGTTGAAGCAAAACCCATACGATAAACAACGTTATCAAGTCTAGTTTCAATTAAAGTGATAAGGTTTGTACCTGTATTACCATCTCTTCTTTTTGCTTCAACAAATAATGCACGGAATTGTTTTTCAGAAACACCATACATGAATTTTGCTTTTTGCTTTTCATTAAGTTGTAAACCATACTCAGAAACTTTCTTACGACGCTGACCATGTTGACCAGGACCATAAGGTCTTTTTTCTAATGCAGATTTACCTGCTAAACGACGCTCACCTTTAAGGTTAAGACTTACACCGAATCTTCTTTCGATCTTCTCTACTGGACCTCTATATCTTGCCATCAGTAATCTCCTTAAACTCTACGACGTTTAGGCGCGCGACAACCGTTATGTGGTAATGGTGTAACATCTTTCATAAATGTAACACGGATTCCTTCGATTGCACCAACAGCTTTAACCGCAGTTTCACGACCTGAACCAGGACCTTGAACTTTAATACCAAGTTCTTTAATTCCATGTATTTGTGCTTTTGCAACTGCATCTTCAGTAGCAGCTTGTGCAGCAAATGGAGTTGACTTTTTAGAACCCTTGAAACCAAGTGAACCAGCAGAACTCCAAGCAATCATGTTACCCATCTCATCTGTAATTGTTACAAGTGTATTATTAAATGATGCAGCAATGTGGCAAATACCACGTGCAATATTCTTTTTTACTACTTTTTTTCTAACAGCTTTTCTTTTTGCCATAATTTAATTCCTTATGCTGCGCCGACAGTTTTACGTTTACCCTTACGAGTACGCGCATTTGTCTTTGTTTTTTGACCACGACATGGAAGACCACGACGGTGACGAAGACCTCTATATGAACCTAAATCCATAAGAGCTTTAATATCCATTGCAACTTTCTTACGAAGATCACCTTCAACCATATGGTTAGCACGGATTTCTGCAGTTATAGCTGCTACATCTTCTTGAGTTAGTTCAAATACTCTTTTGTTATAGTCTATGCCAGTTGCATCTAAAATTAGACGAGAAGCATGTAAACCAATACCATAGACATATGTTAAACCATATTCTATTCTTTTCTTTTTAGGTAAATCTACACCAGAAATACGAGCCATGGTTATCCTTGTCTCTGTTTATGTTTTTTAACTTTGCAGATTACTCTAACAATGCCTTTTCTCTTAACAACTTTACAGTCGTCACACATCTTCTTAACTGAAGCTCTTACTTTCATAGAAAGTCCTTTTATTTATCTAATAAGGTCCGAACAGGTCCGAACCTTATCTTAATTAAAGTATAATTTTAATTAAATCTTTGCTGCACTTAGGCGAACAATAGTTAGCTTGCCAATACTTTTATCTTTATAGAGACTATATAGATAGAAATACTCAACTGTTATGTTAAAACAGCAAAGCGAATATTGATTATACTGAAACTTATTTAAAAGTATTATTAAAGGATGAAATTTATGTGATTTTTTGGAGTTATATGTGGAATATTATGATAACTTTGGTATGTAGAAAACTACATACCAAAGTTATTTTAGAGATAAAACTTATTCTATCTCAGCATCGATAACATCTTCGTCATCTTTTTTCTTTTTCGCATCAGCTGCAGCAGCTTCTGGGTTTTGTTCTTTTTTATACATCTCTTCAGCCATTTTATGTGCAGCTTCAGTTAATGCTTTTACTTTCTCTTCGATTTGCTCTTTAGTAGCAGTCTCATCTTTTAAAGTATCTTTCAAATCTGTTGTAGCAGTTTCAATTTTAGCTTTCTCTCCAGCTTCTAGTTTATCACCCATCTCTGTAACTGATTTTTCAGTTTGAGCGATTAGTGCATCAGCTTGGTTTCTTAAATCAACAAGTGCTTTTCTCTCTTCATCTTTTGCTTTGTTTTCTTCAGCATCTTGAACCATTTTGTTAATCTCTTCTTCACTTAATCCTGATGATCCAGAGATTGTGATTGATTGAGATTTACCAGTACCTTTATCAGTTGAAGAAACAGTTAAGATACCATTTGCATCGATGTCAAAAGTTACTTCGATTTGAGGAACACCTCTTGGAGCAGCTGGGATATCACCTAGTTCAAATAGACCTAGAGATTTATTATCTTTAGCAAATTCTCTCTCACCTTGAACAACTGAGATAGATACAGCTGGTTGGTTATCTTCAGCAGTTGAGAAAACTTGAGATTTTTTAACTGGGATTGTTGTACCTTTTTCGATAATTTTAGTAGCAACACCACCTAAAGTCTCAATACCTAGTGATAATGGAGTAACATCTAAAAGAAGAACATCTTTAACATCTCCTCTTAATACACCACCTTGAATAGCAGCACCAGCAGCAACAACTTCATCAGGGTTTACACCTTTATTTAGGTCTTTTCCACCGAAGTATTTAGAAACAGCTTCTTGAGCAGCAGGAACACGAGTTGAACCACCAACCATAATAATCTCTTTGATTTCATTAGCATCTAAATCAGATTCTTTCATAGCAACTTTAATATGCTCAATAGTTTCATCAATCAGATCAGCAATCATAGCTTCAAATTTAGCACGAGTAAGTTTTACAACTAAATGTTGTGGCCCAGCTTCTGTCATAGTGATAAATGGTAAGTTAATTTCAGTTTCAGTTGCACTTGAAAGTTCTTTTTTAGCATTTTCAGCAGAATCTTTAAGTCTTTGAAGAGCCATTTTATCATTTTTAAGCTCAATACCGTGAGAAGATTTAAACTCATCATTTAAAAAATCAACGATTTTATTATCAAAATCATCACCACCTAAGAAAGCATTACCATCAGTTGAAAGAACTTCAAAAGTACCATCAGAAATCTCTAAAGTTGTAACATCAAATGTACCACCACCAAGATCGTAAACAAGTACATTTTCTTCAGTTTTAGAATCAAGACCATAAGCAAGTGCAGACGCAGTTGGTTCATTGATGATTCTTAGTACATTAAGACCAGCGATAGTACCAGCATCTTTAGTTGCTTTTCTTTGTGCATCATTAAAGTAGGCAGGAACTGTAATAACAGCATCACTAACACTTGAACCAATATAAGCTTCAGCATCCTCTTTTAGTTTAGAAAGAATCTTAGCAGAAATCTCTTGTGGAGTGTAGATTTTACCAGCTACATCAACACAAGCAGCACCATCTTTATCTACTATATTATAAGTTACTTTATCGTGAGCAGCTTTAGCATTTTCTTCATTCATCATAAGACCCATAATTCTTTTGATAGAAGAGATTGTTTTCTCAGGATTTGTAATAGCTTGTCTTTTTGCTGGATCACCAACTAAAACATCACCTTTATCTGTGAAAGCAACTACTGATGGAGTTGTGTTTTTACCCTCTGCATTAGGGATGATTTTCGCTTCACCACCCTCATAAACTGCTACACATGAATTTGTTGTTCCTAAATCTATTCCGATTACTTTTGACATATTATTTCCTTATTTTTTTTATTTAATATTTTATTTGTTACGAATTAATTCGCTACGATTACCATCGCTTCTCTAAGAGGGCGATTTTTATATTTGTATCCTGTTTGGAAAGTTTGAACAATTTGCCCAGACTCTACATCCTTGCTATCTATCGCTTGAATAGCATTGTGGATATTTGGATCAAATGGCTCATCATGTTTTACCATGCTAACACCATGTTTATCTAATTGAGTAAGAAAAGACTTATGAGTAAGTTCAATTCCCTCTTTTAGTTTATCAAAAAGTTCAGCTTTATCTGCATTACCTTCTACTGATTTCATCGCACCATCAAGTGCATCAAGTACAGGAATCATATCTTTTGCAAATTTTTCATTTGCATATTCAACTGCTGTATATTTTTCTCTTTCAAGTCTTTTTTTGATATTATCAAAATCAGCATGAACACGAGCATATTTATCTTTTAACTCAGCCATCTCAGCTTGTAAAAGATCAAATTCATTTTCAACAGCTTCAGCTTCAGCCTCAGCTTCTTCATTGGTTACTTCTGCATTTTCCTCTTCATTTTTTTGAGGTTTAGTTTGTAATTCTTCGTCAGTTTGTTTAGACATAATTATTAAATCACTCCTTTTAATTAAAAGTTACGAGTATTATACATATTGAGTGTAACAATGTCAAGTAAAAGTTAAATAATAATAATTAGATAAGCTTAGTCTATCTCTATCAAGTACATTAAATCTGATTATTAACTATATTTTTGTATTATGCAATAAAATATTTTGGAGACAATTATGAAAGTATTAAGTTGGATTCTTGGATTAATAATTACATTATTGACTAGTATATATGTATTAGCATTTACACCTATTGGAAACTCTATTCTAGCACCAATTTTAGAAAATAAGATTAATGAACTAGGGAAATTAAATAGTAAATTAGCTACTTTTACTCTTACAATGGATGAGTTTGAGATACTTTTTGAATTAGATAATTCAAACTCTATATACTCTAAAGGAACATATTCTCTATTTTCAAAAAGTGTTGATTTGAATTATGATATTAAATTAGGTAAGCTTGAAAATTTGCAAGAGTTACTAAAAGCTCAAGTAAAAGGTGCATTTAATACAAATGGAACTGTAAAAGGTAACTTAGAGTTAATTAAAATAGATGGTAGTAGTGATTTAGCAAAAAGTGATACTATATATAATGTAGAACTAACTGAATTTAACCCAACATCAATTATAGCTAAGGTTAAAAATGCAAACTTAGCTTTGTTATTAGAGATGGTAGGTCAAAAAGCATATGCAAATGCTGGTTTAAATCTTGATGTAAATCTAAAAAATATTAAGCCTCATCAACTTGATGGAGATTTGAAATTAACAACAGTCAATGGTAAAATAAATTCAAAAATTGTTAATAAAGATTTTAATCTTACAATGCCTAAATCAAAGTTTAGTTTGAATCTTGACACTAAACTAAATAATGATTTAGTAAATTCTAAATTAGATTTAAAATCATCTATCGCTAATTTCCATATTAAAAAAGCAATTTTAAATACAAATGATAACTCAATAGTTAGTGACTATAAAATCTATATATCAAATCTAAATAATCTTTATTTTGTAACTAAGCAAAAAATGAGAGGTTCATTTAGTGCAAATGGTGAACTAAAAAAAGGTAAAGATTTAGATTTAAGTGTTCATTCAAAAATTGCTGATGGTAAGATAGATGCAAAATTACATAATGATGATTTACATGCTGATATTAAGTCTGTACAAACTTTAAAGGTTTTACATATATTGTACTATCCAGAAGTTTTCAAATCATCTTTAAATGCTAAATTGGATTATAATTTAGTAAAACAAAAAGGTAGGTTTAATGGTAATTTACTTGATGGAAAATTTACTCAAAATCAGATGTTAAATCTACTTAGAGATGTTGCAAAAATAAATCTTTATAAAGAGAATTTTAAGGGTGATGTGAGTGCTGATATTAATAAAGAAAATATATTAGCTTCTTTAAATTTTAAGTCAAATAAATCATCAATAACAACTAAAAATTCTAAGATAAATAGTAAAACTAAAGCAGTAGATTCTAAAATAGATATTATTGCTAACAAAAATCCTTTAACTGTTAAAATAACAGGAACTACTGATAAACCAAAGATAGATTTAGATGCTTCAGCTCTTATCAAGTCGCAAGTAAAAGGTGAGATAAATAAACAGATAGATAAAAAATTAAAAGGGGAAGTAGGAGACTTATTAAAAAGTCTTTTCTAAATAATATGTTAAATTTAAAAAATCCAGATTTATATAATAACCGTGAACTATCATGGTTACAGTTCAATACAAGAGTTTTAAAACAGGCACAAGATGAATCTTTACCATTGCTAGAAAGGTTGAAATTTTTAGCGATATATGGAACTAATTTAGATGAGTTTTATATGATTCGTGTTGCAGGTTTAAAAAAGCTTTTTTCTGTTGGCGTTATTGTTTCAGGGGCAGATAAGTTGACGCCACTTGAACAACTAAAAGAGATAAGAAAGTATCTTCATCAGGAACAAAAAGTTGTAGAACATTGTATGGTGTCTATACTAAAAAATTTAGAAGCAGAGGGTATAAGTGTAAAATCTTATGATGATGTTAATCAAAATGAAAAAAATAGACTTACTAAATATTTTAAAGAAAATATTTACCCTGTAATTATTCCTATTGCTATCGATTTTACCCATCCATTTCCACACTTAAATAATTTAAGTTTTGGTCTTATTGTAAAATTGATTGATAATGATGATAGTTCTATTGAAAGATTTGGAATCATTCGTGTTCCGCGTGTGTTGAGTAGATTTATAGAGCTAGACAGTGGTATTTATGTAACTATTGAATCTTTAGTTGCTCAACATGTAGAGGATCTATTTCCTGGATATACATTAATTAAATATGCATCATTTAGAGTTACAAGAAATGCAGATATGGAGATTCAAGAGGAGGAAGCTGATGACTTTATGGAGATACTTGAAGAGGGACTAAAATTAAGAAGAAAAGGGGAGATGGTAAGATTAGAGATTGGAAGTAATGGAGATGAAGAGATAATCAACTTCTTTAATCGTCATACTAATGTATTTGTAGATGATATATATGAATTTAATATATTTTTAAATCTTTCTAGTCTTTGGCAAATTGTTTCAAATAAAAATTTTGCTCATCTATTATCGGCACCATTTAAACCAAAAAGTTTACCACCTTTTGATTCTAATGAAAATATTTTTTCAATATTAGAAAAACAAGATATTTTACTTTATCACCCTTATGAAAGTTTTGAACCAGTAGTAAAATTAATTCAATCAGCTTCAATTGATCCAGATGTTGTTTCAATTAAAATGACACTTTATCGCTCAGGAACAAACTCTCCTATTGTTCATGCACTTATGAATGCTAGTGAAGCAGGAAAACAAGTAACTGTAATGGTTGAGTTAAAAGCAAGATTTGATGAAGAGAACAACCTAATTTGGGCAAAAGCACTTGAACAAGCTGGTGCTCATGTTATATATGGTATCAAAGGTTTCAAAGTTCATGCAAAAGCAGCATTAATTACAAGAAGAAAGAATGGAAAATTAAAACAGTATGCTCATGTTGGAACAGGAAATTATAACCCTGCAACTGCAAAAATTTATACAGATTTGAGTTATTTGACAAGTAAGGATGAGATTACTAATGATTTAACAAGATTCTTTCACTTTTTAACAGGATTTAGTAAAAAAGGTAAACTTGATGAACTATATATGTCCCCATCACAGATAAAACCTAAGATTCTTTCACTAATTAATAATGAAACAAGAAAAGGTAAAGATGGTGAAATTATTGCAAAAATAAATTCTCTTGTAGATGAAGATGTGATTCGAGCATTGTATAAAGCTAGTCAAGCTGGAGTTAAAATAAACCTTATAGTTCGTGGAATCTGTTGTTTAAAACCAAATATAAAGGGTGTAAGTGAAAATATTAGGGTAATTTCTATTTTAGGAAAATATTTAGAACATCCAAGAACTTTTTATTTTAAAAATGATGAGAAAGAAGTGTATATATCAAGTGCTGACTGGATGCCTAGAAATCTTGTCAGAAGAATCGAATTACTTACTGGGATTAAGGATAAAGCATCTCGAGATAAAGTAAAACAAATTCTTAAACTACAATGTTCTGATAATAATTTAGCTCATGAACTACAAAGTGATGGATCATATATCAAAGTTAAAAAAGCTGAAAATAAATCTATAAATAACCATAAACTTTTAGAAGATTTTGTAAATAGAATTGTAAAAGCAACTAAAAAAAGTGATGTTATTGAAGTTTCAAAATTAGCATCTAGATTATTTATTGAGAGTTAAAATGTTACATAAATTTAAAGATAAATTACCAGAATTAGGAAATGATACATGGATTGCCCCATCAGCAGATGTAATTGGTAATGTTGTTTGTGGAGATAATTGCTCAATCTGGTTTGGTTGTGTAGTTCGTGGAGATGTTCATTATATTAAAATAGGTGATAGAGTAAATATTCAAGATTTAAGTATGATTCATGTTACACATTATAAAAAAGCTGATAGGAGTGATGGTAATCCAACTATTATTGGGGATGATGTAACTATTGGACATCGTGTTATGCTTCATGGTTGTGAGATAGAACCAGCTTGTTTAATTGGTATGAGTGCCACTATACTTGATGGAGCAGTGATAGGAAAAGAATCTATTGTTGGTGCTGGTTCTTTAGTAACAAAAAATAAGATTTTTCCACCTCGTTCATTAATTATGGGATCTCCAGCAAAAGTTATTCGTGAATTAAATGATGATGAAGTGAAAGAACTTTATGCCTCTGCCTCTCGTTATGTAGAGTTTAAAAAAGATTATCAAGAGTAGTATTCCAGATGCTACTCTATATACATATCCCATTTTGCGATTCTAAGTGTTCATATTGTGCTTTTAACTCTTATGTAGATAAATTTCATCTAAAACAAGAGTATATGGATGCACTTTGTAAACAATTAAAATATGAATTAAAAAGATTTAATACCAAACCAAAATCTATAGAAACAGTTTTTATTGGTGGTGGTACACCATCTACTATATCTCCTAAACTTTATAAACCAATGTTTGATATTTTATCTCCATATTTAGATTCTAATATAGAGATAACAAGTGAAGCTAATCCAAATAGTGCAACAAAAGAGTGGCTAAAAGGGATGAAAGATTTAGGTGTAAATCGTATAAGTTTTGGAGTTCAAAGTTTTAATAATGAAAAATTGAAACTTTTAAATAGAGCTCATAATTCAGCTCAAGCGATAGAATCTATTGAAAATGCTAGTGAGATAGGATTTAAAAACATCTCATTAGACATTATTTATGCTACTTTGGGAGATACAAAAGAGTTACTATCTAATGATATTAAAATTGCTTTCTCACTACCAATAAATCATCTAAGTGCTTATGCTTTGATAATAGAGGAGGGGACAGCTTTTGAATCAAAACCTCAGATGTCTAGGGAACAATTAGAGATAACTAAATGGTTGTTTGAAACAATAGAATCTAACTCTTTTAAACAGTATGAGATTAGTAATTTTGGTTCATATAAAAGTACTCATAATCTTGGATATTGGCAATATAAAGACTATATTGGAATCGGAAGTGGAGCAGTTGGAAAATTGGATTTAGCACGATTCTATCCAAATGTAAATATTGAACAATATATCAAGAATCCTTTAGATATCAGAGTTGAAAACTTAGATGAAGAGGATAAAAAAATGGAAAAGATTTTTTTAGGTTTTCGTTCTTGTGTTGGGGTTAGAAAAAATATGTTTACAAAAGATGAGCTAAGTCGTTTAGATATTTTGCTTGAAGAGAATAAACTCTATTTAAAAGATGACACATTTTATAACTACGATTATCTTTTAGCAGATGAGATAGCACTTTTTATCTCTACTTGAAGTTAATTTAGCTAAAATCTCGTCTAATTAAATAAAAAAAAGGTTATATATGTTTGGTTTAGGTTTTGCTGAAATACTTATAATTGCTGTTATCGCTATACTTTTTCTAGGTCCTGATAAACTTCCTAGTGCAATGGTTGATGTAGCAAAATTTTTTAGACAGGTTAAAAATACGGTTGGAAATGTAAAAGATTCTCTCGAACAAGAGATGAATGTTTCAGAGATAAAAGCAGAAGCTCTAGCATATAAAAGAGAACTCCTTGATGCAAAAGAGGAGTTGGCAAAAAAAGCTGATTTGACAAGTTTAGGAGCTAATCTTACAAGTCTAGATGGTAATATATTAGATGAGATTGAAGAGGATTCTGTTGCAAAAAAACATAAACCTAAAGAAGAAAAAATAACTTTTGAAAAGAATACTAAAAAAGAGAATGTAGATGTTTGATGATTTAAGACCACACCTTGTAGAACTAAGAAAAAGACTTGGAATCTCTGTTGGAACTTTAATAGTGATGTTTTTCGTGATGTTTTATTTTCACGAACCAATTTTAAGTTGGATGGTTGAACCATTAAATATAGCATTAGCAGAGGTTGGTAAAAAATCTGTTCATGCTGCTGATGGTATGGTTACTACTAGTCAGGTTGGTGGTGCATTTTTTGTAGCGATTAAAGTTGCTTTTTTTGCAGCTATTGTTGGTTCTTTACCTATAATACTTTCTCAGATTTGGATGTTTATAGCTCCTGGACTTTATGCTAATGAGAAAAAGATGATTCTGCCTTTTGTGTTTGGTGGAACTATTATGTTTGTAATTGGTGTTTTATTTGCTTATTATATTGTTACCCCTTTTGGATTTGACTTTCTTATCACCTTTGGTAGTTTTAAGTTTACCCCTCTTATAAATATAGAGGACTATATTGGGTTTTTTACAAAGATTATGTTTGGATTTGGTATAGCATTTGAGTTACCTGTATTTGCTTACTTTTTAGCATTGCTAGGTCTTGTTGATGATAGACAGATGAGAGATTTTTTCAAGTATGCAATTATTATTATTTTTATAGTAGCAGCATTATTAACACCTCCAGATATTTTAACTCAGCTACTCATGGCTGGGCCACTTATTATTCTTTATGGTTTATCTATATTAATAGTAAGAGTAGTAAATCCTGCTCCACCTCTTGAAGAAGATGATGAGGATGATGAAGAGGAAGTAGCAATAGAGAAAAAAAGTGAGTAACTCAGAGTTACTTACATCTAGTTATGATTTCACTCTTCCGAGTGAACTTATAGCTACACACCCTGCAAATCCACGAGACCATGCAAAACTTTTAGTTTATGATAGAGCCTCAAATAAAATCACGCATACTCATTTTTATGATTTTGAAAAATATATCCCTAAAAACTGTGCTTTAATTTTTAACGATACAAAAGTTATAAAAGCAAGAATGTATGGTCATAAACCAAGTGGTGGAAAAATCGAGCTTCTTATAAATAGAGCCTTAAATGCTAATGATATAAATGTATATATTAGAGGTAAAGTAAAAGTTGATACTAAGATTCTATTCGATGAGAATCTTGTTGCTATTGTTAAAGAGTTAAATGATGATGGAAGTAGGGTTGTAAATTTTTTTGTTGATTCTACACTTTTAAGATTTGAAGATTTACTTCCGATTATAGATAAAATTGGTCATGTTCCACTCCCACCATATATTCAAAGAGAAGATAATACAGAAGATGAGAGTGAATACCAAAGTGTATTTGCCAAAGAGGAGGGAGCAGTAGCTGCTCCAACAGCATCTTTACACTTTACACCACAACAACATCAAAAAGTATGTGAGAATCATAAATATGCTTATGTAACTCTTCATGTTGGAAGTGGAACATTTAAGCCCGTAGAATCTGATATAATCACTGACCACCCTATGCACTCAGAGTATTACGATATATCATCTCAAGCAAAAGAACTTTTAGATTCTAAGATTCCAATTTTAAGTGTTGGAACAACATCAACAAGAACAGTTGAGTTTTATGCAAGACATCAAGAGCAAACAAAAGGGGAAGCAAATCTATTTTTGCACCCAAACAACAAACCCCTAAGAGTAAATCACCTGCTCACAAACTTTCATCTTCCAAAATCAACTCTACTGATGTTAGTAGCATCTTTTGTTGGAGTAGAAAAAGCACAAGAACTTTATGCAGAAGCTATAAAAGAGAGATATAGATTTTACTCTTATGGCGATGCTATGTTGATAATCTAAATGTCTAATCTGTTTTTATGATTACAGTTTGTACAAAAAGTGTAATCATTTTCAACTAATTGATTACACTCTATACATTTAGTTTTTAGTTTATTACTACAAAAACCACAAAATTTATCTTGAGAATTATGTAAGTTTCCACATTTAACACAACAGTTTAACTTTTTTAATCTTTTTTCTACAATAGAATCTTTAGCCCCTTTTGTATCTTTATATTTATCTCTTTGAATCCTATTTATAAAAAATCCAAATAGAGCCATAAAAAATAATATTGCTACTATATTTAGTAGTAAAGTTAAATTATATTGAGATAAAAATATTATTAATTTACTTAAAAATATTTTTGGAATAATTGTATAAATTAGATAAAAAAGATTACAAATTATATATAAAGCTGCAATATTTGCAACATTGAGAGATAAATAGGAAGTTATAAAATAGTTTTTCTTTTTGAGAACTCTATAAGCGAAATAAAAAATCAACCATACTGGAAACAAAAAGATAAATATATTTAAGGTATATTTGAATCTATAATATTTTATAGCCTCTTTTTCTTGTGTTAATATTATTTTTGAATTATCATCTAAAAACTTTTTAAATATTTTAAACTCTTTGAGTGTGTGAATATCCTCAATTTTACTTAGTTCATTCTCTAAAATCTTTAGTTTTTTTCTACTCTTTTTTAGTTCTTGTTTTATAGTTTTTGAATTACTTGAGAGTATAGAGTATTTACTATCTTGCTTAGCAATATTTTCTAGTAGTGTATTACTATACTCATCAGTTTTTATTTTTATTTTTCTATTTAAAATAGTTATATTTTTATTTAAACCTTTTTTTAAAATCAACTTATCTTGATAATCATCACTGTTTGCTATATCTAAATAGCTTTTACCTAGTTTTTGGCATAATTCATTTGTCCCAAAAGTGAAGAGTATATCTTTTTCAGATTTTCGTTGATGGTTGTAAGTGAAATCTTCTAGTTTCCAATACTTATACCTATAATTTGTTCCATATATATCTTGTGAAATATCTCTATTTTGAAACTTATCTATCTCTTTATTTCTCTCTATAAGATTTATACACTTATAGCTAAAATGTTTATTAGGTTTAGCTATGTAAGATTGTTGCATATCAA
>JAMOPL010000154.1 GCA_027064515.1 Sulfurimonas sp.
AAATATAATATAAAACAGATATAATCTATCATAAATAAATCTCATATATATCTACTAAAATAGGCTTTTTAATGAAAACAAATAATAATTTCCACATACTAATTGTTGATGATGAAAAATTAAATATAGAGTTGGCTGCTGCTTATTTAAAAGAGGAAGGCTATCAACTATCTTTTGCTTTAAATGGTGATTCAGCAATTTTAAGTGTTAAAAATAAAGATATAGATTTAATTTTATTAGATATAAATATGCCTAAACAAGATGGTTTTGAAGTGTGTGAGATACTTAAGTCACAGCCAAAAACAGAACATATCCCTATTATTTTTCTTACAGCTCAAACAGATATAGACTATATATCTAAAGCTTTTCATATTGGAGGAGCAGACTATATCAATAAACCTTTTAATGGAATAGAGTTAAAAATCAGAGTGAAAACTCAACTTCAAAATATATCATATCTCCAAGAGATAAAAAATAAACAATCAAAACTTGCTCAACTAAGTATTACAGACAACTTAACTAAGCTTCATAATTCACTATATTTTGATTCATTAATAAAAATTAGTATAGATAAAAAAGAGAAACATAATTGGGCAATATATTTTCAACTAGATAGATTTGATAAAATCAATCAACTATATGGTTTCTATGCAGCAAATAAAATCATCAAACAGTTTTCTAAAGTACTTTTAGAATCTAGCCCTCAAAACAGTACTGTTGCTCGTATGTATGGTACTAGTTTTGCTGTTTTTGTTAAAGGTAGTAGAAAAGATAGTATTGAGCATATTGCAAAATCTATTGGAACTAAACTTAGAAATGATTCTAAAACAAAAAAACTTATAAATTTTTATACAGTCGCAGTACAAATTGACAGTGATTTAACACTACCAACTATCTATAAAAAAGTACAAAATGGTATGGCACTTCTTAAAGATAATGGTAGTATTTTACCTTTAATTATTAAGTAATTCTATCCCTCTTATCGTTTCTTTTAGATGAGCTATCACCTCATCTTTTACCTTTTGCTTTTTATCTTTATCAAATTCACCTATTTTAGATTCAAGATTTACTACTAAATCATAAAACTTAGTAAATCTTAAATTTCCAGATAAACCTTTTAGTGAATGTAATATATTTTTATCTAAATCATTATCTTCTAATTTTACCAATATATCTTGTGCAGATTCCATAAAACTATTTAAAAGCTTCATAATTATCATAGTGTCATTTATGTACAAGGCTTTAGAAATACTTTTCACATCTATTACATCAAAATCATATGCAACCTCATCATCTGTCATAGGAATCTCAGTATGAGTATTATTTATATATTTATTTAGTATATTATCTAACTCTGCTGGTACTATTGGTTTGTGCAAAGAATCATCTACACCTGCTTCTTTCATTATTTTTATATCAGATTCTATAACATCAGCAGAAAGTGAAACTATTGGTTTATTATATTTTTTTTCTCTTAATAACTTAGTTGCAGTTATACCATCCATCACAGGCATATTAATATCCATAAATATCAAATCATAATTATTTTTAAAAGCTTCAGCTACAACCTCTTCACCATTTTCAGTAATTTCATAATCAATACCTCTTTGATCAAGCATAACTGAGATAAGCATCTGATTTGTTAAATTATCTTCAGCTATAAGTATGTTTGCACTGTATTGTTTCAACTTTTCATCCACTTTTATCTCATCTTCACAAGCATCTTTTTTTTCTACTATTGAAACAATTATATCAAATAAATTAGAACCTATCATTGGTTGCTTAATGATATGTAGCCTTACATTTGAGTATCCTATATTGTCTTCTGAACCTTCCATATAGATAAGTTCTACATTATGATGTTTTTCTAAAATATCTAAACACTCTGATACAGTAAATAATATAGAAGATACTATTAGTATAGTAGGCGATGATGTAAGATTATTAGTACTATCTATTTTTGTATATTTGTATCTCCAAGCATTTAAATAGTTGATGGTAACATTGTATATATCACATTCTACTAAATTACTCGGCTGAAGAATATATATTTTATTATCAAGTAATTCAATCTCTTTTTCAATACTTTGAGACCTATTAACAATTTTAAAATCTACTTCAAAATAGAAATCACTACCCATATTCTCTTCACTTTTCACCTCAATTTCACCATGCATCATCTCTATATATTTACTACTTATAGCAAGACCAAGACCAGTTCCACCAAATTTTCTACTTATAGAGTTATCTGCTTGAGAAAATGCTTTAAATATTGTAGAAATTTTATCTTTTGATATGCCTATCCCACTGTCTTTTACACTAAAGTGAATCTTCGCATAATTATTGTGAAGATTCTTTAAATATATATCTACTTGAACATCACCCTTATTAGGTGTAAATTTTATTGCATTACTTATAAGGTTACTCATCACTTGCTTTAATCTCTGTACATCACATCTTATAACTTTTGGTATATTTGTATCTATATATGTAAAGTAATTAATATGCTTAGATTTAGCACTTGAAGCAAAAGTTGAAACAACTGCTTCCATCTCATAAAATAGCTCAGAATCAGTTTCATATAAAGACAACTCTCCACTCTCTATTTTAGAAAAATCCAATATATCATTTACAACATTAAGTAATGTCTTTCCACTCTTATGGATAATATCTATATACTTTTCAGATTCCTTATTCAATTTTTGTCTTCTTAAAATATCTGTAAAACCCAAGATTCCATTTAATGGTGTTCTTATCTCATGTGACATATTTGCTAAAAATATAGATTTTGCTTGTTCTGAAAAATGAGCTTTTTTTAAAGCTTCCTCTAGTGTTGAGATGTCAGACAAATTTAAAATATACTCATTTTCAACCTGTTTAACTTTTAGATTATATGTATGAACTTCACCATCTTTGGCTAGCATTCTCACCTTATAATCATTTTTATCATCATTAGCAATTTTATTTTGCCAATCAATATCTTTATCAGGATAAAAATACCCATCCTCTTTAATGAAAAGGTCGCATATACAATCATTTTTAGATTTAAAATCCTCAAGATTTTTATAATTATATGTATCAAAAAAGACTTTATTTACACTTATCATTCCACCATCTAATGATGAATAAATTACAATACTCTCTTGATTATCAAAAATAGCCTTTATAAATCTCTCTTTTGCCTTTATCCTATTTTTTGCCATAACTTGCTTTGTTGTATTTTGTCTTATCGCAATATACTCTCTAACTATTCCATCTTTATCTTGAATAGGCATAACTGATGCAGCTACATAATAGTGTGAACCATCTTTAGCTCTATTAACTAATTCACCACTCCAAACTTTTCCACTTTTTATAGTTGACCACATTTTTTTAAAAGTAAAAGATGAACTCTTTTCACTTCTAACAATATTATGTTCTTGACCTATAAGTTCACTTGGCAAATATTTACTAGTTTTACAAAAGTTATCATTTACATAAGTTATAGTTCCGTTTAAGTCTGTTTTAGAGATTAAAAGTGAAGCATCCACAACATCTTTATATTGGTTCAATAACTTTGTATTTGATTCCAACTCTTTTGATGTTTGCATTATAAAATGTGTTAATGAATTAAATGTAGAATCTTCTAAAGAATCACTTACATATTTTCTTGTTTTAGTTTTTTTATTTAGTTTGGAATCCTCTGATAAAATCAGTAATGTAGTAGTACAGTTAAGTACAGCATTATCAATACTTGCACTATAATATTCACCGTAAGTAAAAAACCCACTACTTGGTGCAATATCGTTAAAGTTAGCAAATTCATTTTCTAAAACATCACCTAAAAGTTTTTTTCTAGCAATACATGAGAAAATATAGATAGCCTCAGCTGGTTTATTTTTTATAATATTAGATATTTTATTTGACCCAGACAATACAGAAGCACCATTAGAAAAACCAAACTGTACCTCTTGACCCTCTTTTATTGCTGAAGCAAAAATTATAGCACCATTATCTATTGCCATTGGAGTTCTAGAAACTACTGTTTTTCCATATTTATAGAGTAGTTGAAAATCTGAAAGAGAAGATGTATTATTATCAAATATATGTGAACCTAAATATTTCTTAAAATGATCCACAGCACTAATTCCATCTATCTCATAAACTATATTAGCCTTTGATTTAGTAATTTTAAATTTTTTACCTATCGGTGTCCAATTCAGATTATACCTATTATCAGCATATAAATTTTTACCTGAAAATGATACAGCTACTGAGCCTTTATTATAGATAATCCCATCTAAAAAAACATAAGTTTTTTCTAATTTAAAATTATCTCCGGCTAATCCACCTCCAATTATTACTTTAGGATTTTCACTCTTAAAACCTTTTATAAAGCCATCATAATCTTTGCCATTTAAACCATCACTTAAAATCAATGTTGCTTTAGTATTTTTAGAACATAATTTAGAAGATAATTTATGACCATTGACTCTATCTATATTTTTAGTATGTTGTGCTTTTAATTTTGTCTCTTTAAATAAGGACAAACTAACAATAGTAGAATCTTCATAGATTTTTGAATCCAATATACCACCTGCAGTTGTAGCTCCTATAATTATTGCATTTGGAAAATCTTTCGCTATTTTATTGATAATTTTTTGAATCTTATTTTTATCTACTACACCTGTATAGATTTGAATTAAAGATGATTTATAAATTTTATTTTTTGATAAAATAATTGCTTTTTTTAATTTCTTTTTATCTGATGCTAAAAATGTTATATGTTTCAATTAGGTAACTCCATAATATTTATTAAGACTTTATTAGTAATAAAAAAATTACTTTTTATAGTAAAATCATTTTATCTATTCATTTTAAAAATATTACTGAAACTATAAATGTTAGTTTATATTTATAAATTAAAGGATACTATATATATTATTGTTACAAGGATAGAGATTGATAACGAAAGAGATGATAGATTTATATATCCAAAAGATACCACCTGCTCCAAAGGCTTTACAAAAAACTATACATTATTTAAACATTGGTGAATTAACTAAGGCATCAAGTGTAGCTAAAGAGGATTTAGCATTAAGTAGTTATCTAAAGTCTATTGTAAATAAACCTATATATGGATTTAGAAATAATGTTTCAGATATACCACAAATTTTCGGGATTCTTGGTGTTTCAGGAGCTAAACAATCTGTATACAACTATCTACTTACTCTTCTCTCCCCTGATAAATGGTCTTTGTTCAAACTTAACAGCAACTCTTTTCATGAACTTCAAGCTCAACTATCTGTAAAATGGAAAATAATTCTCAAACATCTGAATATTCTTGATAAAGATATTGAAAGTGCTATCACTTTACTACCTGCTAGTATAATTGTTTGTGATGCTTTATTTGGTGAAAAAATTGAAGATGTTAATCTACTTAGAAGTGTTAATAATTTAGATTTCAACACCATTCTAATGCGTTTATGTAAATTTGATCTATTTGATATTTGTGAAGAGATATCAATAAAATGGGAGATGCCTGAAAATATATCTAAAATTATTCAAGCCTCTTCAGGTAAAAAAGAATCTAGTGAAGATTCTATAAATATTTTAGGAAAATGGATGCATCTACTTCTATTTTATGAACTATCTCAACCTATATTTGTAAAAGCTGAGTTAAATGATTTTATAGATTTTAATATAGAATATGTTAGTGATATTTATGAAGAGTTTGCACAATTAATGGATATAAAATGAGAGCAGTTATAAAAAATGGGATTGGAATCTTCTCACCTCAAGGTTTTTTAGATGGAAATAATTCAAGTATATTAGTTACATTTGAAGATATTGAAGCAACAAAAAAATTAAATGCCGATATAATTTTAGTATCACTTAAAAAAGTTATATTTTTCAATAGAAATGGTCTAGATATTTTTGTAAAACTATTTACAAAGATTAGAAAGGACAAACATATAACTGTTGGTTTTTGTGATTATGATGAAAAAAAATTTAATGCTATTAAAAATTTTTATGCTAATGATTTAAACTTCTCACTTTTTCAAACAAAAGAGATAGCAGAACTATTCTCCCCAACATATTCAAATGATAAAAGAGATGTACTTATCTATACAGATGACAAGTCTCAAAACTCTGCTATAGCAATTGAACTTCATGATAATGGTCATAACCCTATTTTAGCTCAATCAAAACAAGACTTTCTTAATAAAAAAGATAATTTTGATTATGTTATTTCAAATAGTATCTTAGGATGTATGGGAAATAGTGTTGCTACTCGTGTAACAGGAAATGCTATCATATATACAATATCTACTTTTTTAGATGCTGAGATTGGAAATAAGTTTAACATTGCATACCATAACAATTCACTAAATATTGGTTTTAAATTATTTATTTTTGATGCTTATAAAGTTGTAAGTATGAATATTCATGCACTAAATTTCTTTTCTAAGTTAGCTTCATATTCAGCTGAATACAATGCAACTATATGTTTTGCTGGTTTATCATCTACTAAATTTCCAGAATCCTTTAAAGAAACATTAGAAGATTCAGGGATAATGTTTTTTAATCAAATGGATGATATACTAAATGATGAAAAACAACTAAAAGAGTTAACTGGTGTAACATCTGTAAATACAAAAAATAAAAGACATATTAACAAAGCAACAGTTAGTGAGCTACCAAACTTAATAGATGCTACCGTCGCAACTATTGAGATGATGACAAATGCAAAAGCACTTAAAGAGAGTGTAAATATTCAAGAGGTAACTCTCAAAAATCATACAGATATGGTGGCAAGTTCCATAGGTTTTTATGGTGATTTAGATGGGATGATAATTTTAGTTTTTCCAATAGATATTGCGAAAAAAACTTGTGAACTTCTCATTGGTGAAGAGACAGATGACACAGATATGATTCTCGATACATTGTCTGAACTTGTAAATATAGTTGGTGGGAAGATGAAGACAATACTTTCTGATGAGAATGTAAATATAAATATAACCTTACCAAGAACCTACCAAAAAATATCAACTTTACTTGAAAATACTAAAGGTAGAAAAGGTGTTCAGGTAGATTTAGCCTTTGATGGCAAAAAGTTTTTATTTTTTCTAACTAGATAAAGTGAAATATTAATTTATTTCACTTTTTAATATCTTAGCTAACTCACTACACTCTTTAATCTTTTGAGTATAATTCAAATTATCTTTTAAAAGAATATCTATAAAAGCACTTCCAACAATAACACCATCAGCACCCTCTACTTTAGCTTTAGCAGTCTTTACATTTACACCAAAACCAACATAAACTGGTGTTGACGAACACTCTTTTATAGAGCTTAGAAAAGGCTGTAAATCTTCACTAACACCAGAACCTGTGATTCCAGTATATGCTACCATATAGATAAATTTTTGAGCATCATTTACAACTTCTGCAATTCTTTTCTTAGAATCTGTTGGAGCAACAAAACTTATATTTGCTACACTATTATCTTTAAAAAGATTTTTATGTAACATAGCTTCTTCGTGTGGTAGATCAGGAATTATAAGACCATTTATCCCATACTCTCTTGCTTGTGGGATTAAAATATCCATATTTTGTTGGTAAAAGCTATTAAAATAACCCATCCATAGTGTATCTACCTTTGGAGCTACCTCTTTTGAAATCTCTCTAAGGTGCTCAAATTTAAAACCAAGTTCTAATGATTTATGATTTGCTTTTTCTATAAGTGGACCATCTGCTACTGGATCCGAAAATGGAACACCAAGTTCTAATGTATCTACACCATTTTCACCAAGTGCAAGACTTAAGTCAACTGTAAAAGATTTTTCTGGATAGCCAGAAGTTATATATGCTACTAATTTTTTCAATTATTATCCAATATCGGGGGTTTTAAGCAAAGAAAATTTTACTCTTGTTAGTTCATTATCATTTTTTAGGTCTTCGTTCCAAGCCGAGTACATATCACTGATACTAAGTAACCAAGTTACTGTCTCTTCATTTATAGGGGCTTCTTTATCTCTTAATCTCTCTAACTCATCTTCAACAAGTGTAGAAAGTTTATGCATAGAGGTGATTTTTAAAAATCCTGAAGCTGATTTTATATTATGAAATACACGAAAAAGTTCATCAACTCCACGAGCATACATTTTAGGTTTTGACAAGTCTAGAATCATTATTTCCATGCTCTCAACCATCATAGAAAAATGATCTAAAAATTCATCTACAATATCAAAATCAAAATTTACTTCTAAATCACTTCTCACACCCATAAATTTCTCCTATTTACTCCAAATTATAACAATTTTTAGTTAAAATAACTTTATTAATTTACTAAAGAGATTCCAAATGAATAAAAAAATAACTATTTCCTCAATTAAAAAAACAAAAGGGATAAGACCTCTTGTTATGATAACTGCTTATGATGCATTATTTGCCAAACTATTAGAAGATGATTCAGATATGATTCTAGTAGGTGATAGCCTAAATATGAGCTTTGCTGGAAAGAATGATACACTAAGTACAACTATGGATCAAATGCTTTACCATACTAATGCTGTTTGTAGAGGAGCAAAAAATAGCTTTGTTATTTGTGATATGCCATTTGGATCTTACACAAACAAAGATGATGCTCTTAAAAATGCTATAAGAGTTTTTCAGGAAACTCCAGCAGACTGTGTAAAAATAGAGGGTGGTAGTGATAAAGCTGAAATTGTTAAGCATCTTACAAATAATGGAATCGCAGTTTGTGGTCACATAGGTTTACTTCCACAATCGGTGAGAAGTGAAGGTGGTTACAAGGTAAAGGGTAAAACTAACAAAGAGCAACTTCAACTAATAGAAGATGCTAGAGCAATAGAGGAAGCTGGAGCATTTTGTATGGTTATAGAGGGTGTAAAAGCAGATGTAGCAACAGAGGTAACAAACTGTGTTGAGATTCCAGTAATTGGAATTGGGGCTGGGGCTGGTGTTGATGGACAAGTTCTTGTTTTTTCAGATATGCTTGGATTGTTTGAAGAGTTTACACCTAAATTTGTAAAAAAATATATGGATGGTGCTTCTTTAGTTAGAGATGCTGTTAAAAATTATTCTTATGAAATTGCATCAAAAGAGTTTCCAAAAGAGGAACACACATACTAATGGATAGAGTTGTTGAGATAGAAACATTTTCTAATGATGAGATAATTGTTGAAAAAACTCTTCGCCCTGATGCTTGGAGCGAATATATAGGTCAAGAACAGATTAAAAAGAATCTTGGTGTATTTATAGAAGCGAGTAAAAAAAGAGATGAAGCACTTGACCATGTTCTTTTTTATGGTCCCCCTGGACTTGGAAAAACAACTCTTGCACTAATAATTGCAACTGAGATGAATACAAATATAAAAGTAACAGCAGCCCCAATGATAGAAAAAAGTGGAGATTTAGCTGCGATTCTAACAAACCTTGAGGAGGGAGATATCCTTTTTATAGATGAGATTCACCGTTTATCTCCAGCAGTAGAGGAGATTCTATACTCATCTATGGAAGATTTTAGAATTGACATCATTATAGGGAGTGGTCCAGCTGCCCAAACCGTTAAGATTGATTTACCAAGATTCACTCTTATTGGTGCTACAACTCGTGCAGGGATGTTATCGAATCCACTTAGAGATAGATTTGGAATGAGTTTTCGTATGCAGTTTTACAGCCCTGAAGAGTTAGGTAGAATCATCACTCAAGCATCAAAAAAGCTAGATAAAGAGATAATAAATCAAGCATCCATAGAGATAGCAAAAAGAAGTAGAGGAACACCTAGAATCGCCCTTAGACTACTAAGAAGAGTTAGGGATTTTGCTGATGTTGCTGATGAGGGTGATATTAATCACTCAAGAACTCAATATGCCCTTAATGAATTAGGGATAAATTCCCATGGTTTTGATGAGATGGATTTAAGACTTCTAAATCTTTTAGTATCGGCAAAAGGAAAAGCTATGGGTCTAAGCACTATCGCTGCATCACTTAGTGAAGATGAGGGAACAGTTGAAGATGTACTTGAACCATACCTTCTTGCAAATGGCTATTTAGAGAGAACTGCAAAAGGTAGAAAAGCAACTAGAAATACTTATGAGATTTTAAACCTTACATATATAGATACAGATGGAACTCTTTTTTCATGAAGCCACAATATTTTGCAGGTATCCTTTTTGCTACATCTCTTTACTGGATGTATCTACTCTATGCACCTTTCATTTTTATAATAACAATAGCTTCACTTTTAGCAATCTCCACTTCAAGTATAGAATCTTGGTTAAAAAAACAGTTTAATTCTAAATTTCTATCATCATTAATATCTAGTATACTTTTAGCACTTCTATTTTTTGCACCTCTTGGCTATTTTTTAGCAACATTGACAATTAAACTAAACTCTACTGAACCTGATAAATTTATAGAACTAGGTAATTATCTTAAAAATTTCATACAAAATCCACCAGAGTATATGCAATTTTTAAAGCCATATACAGGTGATATACTAGAAAATATAAATCTTAATTCATTATCCCAGCATGCTCTTTCACTTACAGCAGGTATAGGTACATTTAGTGCTGGATTTATAAAAAATGCGTTTTTAACTGTGATATTTTATTTCTTTGCTCAATACAATGGAACACATATAGTTGAATTTTTAAAGAGAGTGGTTCAGATGCCAGCCCATGAAACAACTCTATTAGCTAGAGAATTATCATCAGTTATGAGTGTTGTTTTTTACTCCATAATTATAAATGCAATGTTTCAAGGTGTTTTATTTGGAATCGCAATCTCTTTTATGGGTTACAATGGTTTACTCTTTGGTATTATGTATGGTTTTGCTTCTTTAATTCCAATAGTTGGTGGAGCATTAATGTGGATACCTTTTATGAGTTATGAACTATTTCTAGGTGATATAGCTAGTGCCATTTTTATAGCCTTATACTCTATCCTACTTATCTCTATAATTGCAGATACATTTTTAAAACCATTGATTATTAAAGAGATAAATATGAGACTGTTAAAAGAGGAAGATGCTAGGATGAATGAACTTCTAATCTTTTTTGCTATCATTGCTGGACTTACAACATTTGGTTTTTGGGGGATGATTTTAGGACCAGCTATCACAGCTTTTTTCTTAACAATTTTGAAACTATTTGAAGCTAGAACAAAAGAATTTACAGAATAAAGGATTCTATTTGTACGATGTAACTATTTTAAGTTATACTATACAAAATTAAAAGGAGTCACAAATGGCAAAAGATGATAAAAAAGCTACTAAACTAGCAAAAAAAGAGGCTGAAAAGTTAGCTAAAAAAAGAGCTAAGAAAAAAGAGGCTAAAAAGAAAAAAGCTAAAAAAGAGGCTAAAGCAAAATTAGAAAAAAAACTTGCTAAGAAAAAGAAAGAGAAGAAAATTGCTAAAAATAAAAAAGCAACAAGAGGTTCAAAGAAAGACTAATAATCTTTCTTTGAGCTAGAGATTACGATACTAAAACCGTAATCTCTCCATTATTTATATCAAACACTACATTTGAACCCTCAGTAATTTTACCATCTAAAATAGATTCTGCTAACCTATCTTCAACTATCTCATATAAAGCTCTTTTAAGTGGTCTTGCTCCATAAACTGGATCGAATCCTGCTTCTGCAATATACTCTTTTGCCTCTTTAGTTAGTGTTAGAGTAATCTCTCTTTGTTTTACTTTTTCTTGAATCTGAGCAAAGAAAATATCTACTATATTTGTAATCTGTTCTTTTCCTAAGGCATCAAATATAACTATATCATCAAGTCTATTTAAAAACTCAGGTTTAAAGTATTGTTTTAAATCACCCATCACAATAGCTTGTAACTCTTCAGAATTTGGATTATTTATAATTTTATCACTTGCGATATTTGATGTTAAGATAATAATAGTATTTGTAAAATCAACTGTAACACCCTTGTTATCTGTAAGTCTTCCATCATCTAAAACTTGAAGTAAAATATTAAAAACATCACTATGAGCTTTTTCAACCTCATCAAAAAGTATAACACTATATGGTTTTCTTCTCACAGCTTCTGTAAGTTGTCCACCCTCCTCATAACCTACATATCCAGGAGCAGAACCAACAAGACGAGATACAGAATGTTTCTCCATATATTCACTCATATCTATACGAATCATAGCCTCTTCACTATCAAACAAAAATTTAGCTAGTGTTTTAGCTGTTTGTGTTTTACCAACACCTGTTGGGCCTAAAAATAGAAAACTTCCTATTGGTGAATTAGAATCACTTAATCCTGCTTTGTTTCTTTTTATAGCACGAGCAACTGCATGAGTAGCTCTCTCCTGCCCTATAACATCACGATTTAATTCATCTTCTACATTTAGAATCTTATCTTTGTCAGTTTGTAGCATTTTTGTAACTGGTATATTTGTCCATCTAGAGATTATAGAAGCGATAGCATCTTCATCAACACTATTTTTAAGTAGCGTTCCCTCTTTTTGAAGTTTTTCCCAATTTGCATTTACCTCTTTTTGTTGCTCTAATAGTGTTGGAATCTCACCATACTCTATCTCAGCAGCACGATTAAAATCAGATGAACTCTTAGCCATATCTGCTTCTCTTCGTTTAGATTCTATCTCATTTTTAATAGTTGCTATTTTTTCAAAAACCATCTTCTCACTAGCAAATTGAGTCTCTAAACTTGAAACTAACTCCTGAGTATCTGCTAACTCTTTCTCTATCTCAATAAGTCGTTTCGCATTTGCTGGAGTATCCTCCATCTTTAGAGCTTCCCTTTCTACATTTAGCTCTGAACTTTTTCTTTTCGCAGCACTAAGAGCATGTGGTTCAGATTCTATCTGCATCTTCAACTCTGCTGCTCCCTCATCTATAAGGTCTATCGCTTTATCTGGTAAAAATCTATCTGCTATATATCTATCTGAAAGACGAGCGGCCGCGACTAAAGCACTATCTGTAATAGTTACATTATGATGAGTTTCAAGTCTATCCTTAATTCCTCTTAGAATCTGCAATGACTGATTTACTGTTGGTTCAGCTAAAGTTATTGGTAAGAATCTTCTTTGAAGTGCTGCATCTTTTTCAAAATATTTTCTATATTCTTTAAGTGTTGTTGCCCCTATTGTATGAAGTTCCCCTCTTGCCAATGCTGGTTTTAGAATGTTTGCTGCATCCATACTCCCCTCACTAGCCCCAGCTCCAACAATAGTGTGAATCTCATCTATAAATAGTATGATATTTCCACTCTGTTTTACCTCATCTATAACAGCCTTTAGTCTATCTTCAAACTCTCCACGATATTTTGCACCTGCTATAAGTGAACTCATATCTAAAGCTACTACTCTTTTATTTTGTAGAGATGTTGGTACTTGACCATCGTTAATTCTTTGAGCTAAACCCTCAACAAGAGCTGTTTTACCAACCCCTGGTTCACCTAAAAGCATAGGATTATTTTTTGTCTTTCTAATTAGAATCTGCATCATTCTAGTTATCTCTTCATCTCTACCAATTACAGGGGAAAGGTTACCCTCACTAGCTTGAGTTGTTAAGTCGATTCCATATTTTGCTAAACTCTCTAGTGTTTCATCAGCACTTTGTGATTCTATTTTAGATGAGCCTCTTGCCGATTCTATGTTTTTTGCTAACTCTGAAATATCTATATATTTTGATAAAATCTCTTTAAATGGTTCAGTTTTTAAATTTGCCAAGATACAAGTATCAACTGCTAAAAAAGAATCTCCATTACTTGTCATAAGACCTGCACCATTATTTAAGAAACTCTCAAATGCACGGGATAACTTAATATTTTCTTTTGTAATATTTGATGATTTTGGAAGTTTTTGAGTTAAACTTTTTACATCTAATTCTATCGCCACTTTATCTATGTTCATCTTGTTAAACATCTGATTCAAAATTGAATTAGAGTTTGTAAGCAATGCCCATAAAAAGTGAATTGGCATAACCTCTTGATTCTGGTTATGAAGTGCTAGTGAAACAGAAGATTCTATTGCTTCTGTCATATTGTTTGTTAATTTTTCAAATATATTACTCATAATTTTTCCTTATTGTTTAATTCTAAATCTACAACTACCAACTGTGATAGTTTTACCATTCTTAATGCTCTCTTTTATATAAAAAAGTGTCCCCTTAGGATCAGCATCCCCTATCTCTTCCTCCACCATACGAAGTAAATCCTTTTCGTTCGTATCACACCAAGTTTTTTCATAAGTATATTGTGTCTGTATTATCATTATATTCTCTTCCCCTTGAAGAGGATATTAACATAAAAAGGTTAATAGTGTTACATAAAGTTACACTTTTGGCTTTGCTCGTGTGTTTTCTTGTTAAAAGGACATTTTTTCTTTAAGAATAATATTGTAAATTGTCACAATCAATTATTATGCAAAAATTGTTTTCATAAAGTTTATTGGAACACATAAGCAATATGATAAAGTCAAAATGGAGGACTTATAAGATGAATATCAAACCTATCAAAAATGAACAAGACTATGCTGACACACTTAAGTACATTGAAAGTTTAATGAATGCTAAACCAAATACACAACAGATGGATGAGTTAGAAATCTTAACAACTTTAGTAGAGGTCTATGAAAAAGAACATTATAAAATTGATGCTCCAGATCCTATCGAAGCAATAAAATTTAGAATGGAACAAGAAGGTTTAAAGCAAAAAGATTTAGTTTCAATTATTGGAAGTAAATCAAGAGTTTCTGAGATTTTAAATAAAAAAAGAAAGCTAACTATTGAAATGATACGAAGGTTACATAAGCAGCTACATATACCAGTTGAAAGCCTTTTCTTGGATTATAAAATTAACTGTGCCTAAATGCTAACAAAATGCAGGAGCCAATATTTAGCCCAAGAGCGAGAGCTACGGGTCAGCTAATAAAAACCACCTTTATAATGCTATTTTCAATAATTATTTGATTTTTGTGGGATAATATAACCATTAAAATCATAGTATATTTAAACAAGTGGATAGATCCCTGTCCATAGATATTCATACATTGGTGGTGTAAAAATCAATCATCATTTAGCTAAGTTTGATACATAAAACTGTAAACTATTACAAACACCTTTTAAGTAGGATTATTATATGTTTAAAAATATGTCAATTAAAGTGAAGTTAACTTTTTTAGTTATTCTTCCTATCATAGCATTAGCTATTGTTTCTGCAAATTCTATAATTGCAAATATAGAGAAAGCTTCTTCATATGAAAATTTAAAAAAAGCTGTAGTCTTATCAACCAAAGTATCAGCTTTACTACATGAAACTCAAAAAGAGAGAGGTGCAACAGCTGGCTTTTTAGGTAGTAAAGGTAAAAAATTTCTTCAAACATTACCAAACCAACGAATTATTACAGACAAGAAAATTAGAGAACTTAAAAGTTATCTGTCTTCTATAAAATTAAGTAGTATTGATGAAAATATTGCAACAGTTATCAACAATGCTATCTCTGACCTATCCAATATTAACTCTGTTAGAAACCAAGTAAACTCTTTATCTATATCTGCATCAGATGCACTTAATTACTATACACAGATGAACACAAAGTTTTTAAATTCTGTAATCGCAATTTCTAAAATTTCTGAATCTCCAGAAATAACTCAACAACTTGTTGCTTATGCCAATTTTTTACTATCAAAAGAGAGAGCTGGAATAGAGAGAGCTATTGGAGCCAATACATTAGCTAAAGGATATTTTAGTGAAGGTATGAAGATAAAATTTATTTCTTTAATAGCCTCACAAGATAGTTACATAAATAATTTTTTACAATATAGTTCAGTAAATACAAAATCATTTTATTCTAAAACATTACAAAATAAAGCTATTAACGAAGTTTCTAGAATTAGAGAAATACTTTTAAAGAAAGAAGACTTTAATGTAGATGCAAACTACTGGTTTAAAACAATTAGTAACAAGATTAATCTACTAAAAAAGATTGATGATTATGAGGCAAAAGAATTATTAACTACTATTAATAGTAAACTTAAAAATGTAGAAAACAGTTTACAAATGGCTATTATTTATAATGCTATTTTTATGCTAATCTCTATAATTGTTGCTATTATAATTATGATAGGAATTACAAGTTCACTTAAAAAATTCCAATCTGGATTATTGGACTTTTTCAAATATCTAAATAAAGATATAGATGATGTTAATGCCATCGAGATAGATTCAAGCGATGAGATAGGTCTTATGGCAGAAGTTGTAAATACAAATATTACCAAAACTAAAAAATTAATTGAAAAAGATAAAGAGATAGTAATTGAAGATAAAAAAGTGATTGATGAGATTGATGATGTAATTGAAAAAGTTAACAATGGATTTTTTCAATACAGCATTAAACAATCAACACAAAATCAACAAGTAGAAGAGTTAAAAGATAAAATAAATAATATGATTTACTCTACTAATGAAAAACTAAAAATACTAAATACAGTTCTTATCGAGTATGGACAATCAAACTTTAGTTATCAAATTTCTTCTTCTACAAACCTAAATGGAATTTTTGGTACTTTAGCAACAAGTTCTAAACTTTTAGGTAATAATGTCTCTGAGTTGTTAGCAATGATTAAATTGAGTGGTGATGCATTAGATGATGATACTAAAGTATTAGAAAAATCATCTAAAATCCTTTCAAATGCTAGTAATCATCAAGCTTCTTCACTAGATGAAACTTCTGCTTCACTTGCAAATATAACCTCAAATATATCAAAAAATACACAAAATATAGTTAAAATGGCTAACTACTCTAAAGAGGTAACAGTATCTGTAAATAAGGGACAAGCTTTAGCAAATCAAACAGTTATATCTATGGATGAGATAAATACAAAAGTTGAAGCTATTAGTGAAGCTATTACTATAATTGATCAAATATCATTCCAAACAAATATTCTTTCGCTTAATGCAGCTGTTGAAGCAGCAACTGCTGGTGAAGCTGGCAAGGGTTTTGCTGTTGTAGCACAAGAGGTTAGAAACCTTGCTGGTAAAAGTGCAGAAGCTGCTAAAGAGATAAAGTTATTAGTTACAAGTGCTTCCAAAAAAGCATATAGTGGTAGAGATATAGCAAAAGAGATGATTAATGGGTATTCAACATTAAATGAAAATATATCTAAAACATTAGAGCTTATACAGGATGTTGAGGGTGCTAGTAAAGAGCAAGAGAATGCAATCATACAAGTAAATGGAGCTGTTGCTTCTTTAGATAAAGTAACTCATCAAAATGCTACGGAAGCTACTAATATCAATACTTTAGCAAAAAAAGCAACTCTTCTAGCGACTAAACTAACAGATATATCAAAAAACACTAAGTTTATACCTGAAACAATTAATCAAATATGTGATGTAGAACTTGCACATATAACATCAAAACTTAAAAATAATCATCTAAAATTTAAAGAAAATAATTATTCCAAACTTGGTGATAATAAAATATGGAAAGTAACAAACCATCATGAGTGTGAATTGGCTAAATGGATAGAAGAATCTGAACAAAAAAACAAATCTTTTACAAAGACACAAAACTGGAATATGCTAAAAGAAACACATATGAATGTTCATAATTATATGCAAGATTACATAGATAATGATTCACAAAATGCTTCAAATAGTTCACTTAATAAAATAGCAACAAATATAGAATCATCTATCATTAAAGTATTTAATCATCTTGATATAATGAAAACAGAAAATTGTACCGATATTAAAGATTAAAGTCCAACTATGAATATACAAACACTTAAAGATAGTATAAAATATAATATATCAAATCATCAACTTTAGGTTTTATTATGAAAGATTTACTAAAAAACTTTACTATCCTTTATGTAGAAGATGAGGATATGGTGAGAAAAGGTGCTGTTGAGTATCTAAGTAGAATTGCTAAAGATGTACTAGAAGCTTCTAATGGTAAAGAGGCGATAACTATGTGGAAAAAATATAAGCCCGATATAATCATCTCAGATATAAATATGCCAAAATTAAACGGTATAGATATGGCAAGCTATATCCGTTCACAAGATAAAGATGTACAAATCATCATAGCCACAGCCTACTCAGATACTGACTACCTACTAAAAGCAGTTGAACTACAACTTGTAAAATACATCATAAAACCTATCACTAAAGATAAACTCACAGATGCACTAAATATGTCAATGCAACTTATAGAAGACAAAAGCAAATTTAACCTAGCACTATCAACTAACTGTTTTTATAATGCTTATGAAAAAGTTATTATAGCAGATGAAAAAGAGATAAAACTCACAAAAAATGAAACACTATTTTTAGACCTTTTAGCACATCATCACACTAGAGTAGTTAGCTATGATGAGATAGAAAATGCAATATGGAGTGAAGGGATGAGCCAAGACGCGATTCGCTCTCTTGTTCGTGGGATAAGAAAAAAAGTACCTAAAGATTCTGTTGAAAATGTTTCAGGAAGTGGATATAAACTACATATTTATACAACGAAATTTTAAGCTCATTCATAGCTTTTATATTCTTGATTAACCTTACTTTTTGAGATTATTTTCTGTATATCTATCAGATAAATCTAAACATACTGGATAAACATCATTATTTGCCTGAACTAAATCTTTAAAATTACTTACCGATTCTATAATAGCTAGATTTTTACAACTACCAAACCCTATTATTTTATTGTTATAATACGATTTGTATATAAATTATACTAAATCCTAATCTCAAAACAAGCACCACCATTTATATTTTTAACAACTAATTCCCCATCAAGATGCTCTTCTATTATCATTTTTGACATATATAGCCCTAGTCCTGTTCCACTATTTTTATCTTTTGTTGAGTAATATGGTTCAAAAATTTTATCTATTAATTTTTCATCTATCCCACCACCATTATCACTTATAGTAACAATTAACATACTATTTTGAAAAGTATAATCTATACTAATTTTTGGATTTTCAACACTATTTTGTACAAGTATATCTTTTGCATTTTTTATTAAATTTAGTAGTACTTGTATAAATTCATTTTTATATAAAGGGATAGCCTTATCCCCCTTGGAAGTTATTTCCAAATTAATATTTTCAAGTTCTAATGGTTTTATTATCAAAGAGACTGCACTATCTATTAGCTTACTTACTAGAACCAACTCTTTATCTCTATTCGGTCTAAAATAGTTTCTAAAATCATCTATGGTTACAGACATAAACTCTAAAAGTTCATTTCCCTCTTTTAATTTTTCATCCAAGTAAACTTTATTTAGCTCTTTATTTTCATAAGCCCCATCAAGATTCATAAAAAGATATGACATCTGATTTAGTGGTTGTCTCCACTGATGAGCTATCATACTTAACATATCACCCATCTCTGCCATTTTAGATTGTTGAATCAGAATCTTATCTTTTTCCCTTTGTAGTTTTATCCCATTCTCTACTCTTTGTTCTAAGGCTTCATTAATATTTACTAGTTTTAATGTTGTACTATCAACTTCATTTTGATATTCTTTAAATATTTTATTTAATTTTATAGATAACAACAGAGATAAAATAGTTACAAATAAAACTATAAGTGCTGAACCTATAAACATAAATTCAAACTCTTCATCTATCGCTTTTTCTATATTCTTTAGTTTTTGGAACTCTTGTGAACTCATCTTATTTATATTAAAACCATATATAAAATGCCAGTCTAAATCTTTATAATAATCGCTCAGATAAAAATATCCACTATCTACATCTTCATACCACATAGCACTTGTAGCAAAATTTAGTCTTGGAATCTTATACTCTCTTTGGGATGAAAATATTTCATTTTTACCCTCGTAAACAGACAAAAAATCACTCTTTTTTACAGGAATCGCAGATATCATCTCAAGAAGTTTACTTTTTATATATTCACTATCTTTTGTAACTATTGCACCTATCCCAATATACCAATTATTTATATTCAAATTTTTTACATATACTATCTGTTTAGCAGAATCATTTAGTGAAACCTCAATAAAACCACTTTTATATTTTCTAACCTTTTGTAACTCTTCTAGTTTTAATGAACGCATTGGCATATCAGTTAATAGCTTTATTTTTTGGCTTTTTAATGGTTTTAAAATAGAGTTTGAATTAAAGTCATATATGAAAATATCACTATAAATATCACTATATGAAAAATCATTAATCATATAGTTTATTTCTGTATTTATATATTTTTTTTCATATTTTTTAGATCTATTATTATAGATAAGTTTAGTTATTTTTTCTGCTCTTTCAAGCTTTGCTTTTAACTCATCTTTAACCTCTTGAACTAAAGTATTATTTTTATACTCAGATATCATCTTTAGATGATTTACCCACATCTCACCTTGGGCTTTTTGAGTGTCTATATACTCTTTTATACTTCTCTCTTTAGCAAAGTTTGAATAACTTGTAACTTTTTTTAGATAAAAACTTATCATAAAAAAACTCACTGTTAATACAAGAATAAGTGGAACTATAACTATAAGATAAGGTATAATTCTCTTTGTCTTCGTTTTCATAAAATAGACATATTAACTACTAGATTCCAAAAATAATCAACAATACAGGCAATAATAATAAATCTGAAAGTATCGCCATAAACATAACAAGCATTGTTAAAAGTCCAAAATATATAGTTGGAACAAAACTAGATAATGTCAAGATAGAAAAACCTATAACTATAACAGTCGAGGTATAAAACATAGCTGTCCCTATACTTGCATGTGAATTATATATAGATAATTTAACATCTTTACTCTTTTTGTATTCTGCTCTATATCTATACAAATAATGTATGGTATCATCAACTGCGATTCCTATACTAATAGATGCTATTGTTATTGTCATTATATCTAATGGAATATTCATCCAACCCATAAAACCAAAAATAGTAAATACGGGGACAGCATTCACAATAATAGCTATGGTTGCAATCTTAAAAGATTTAAACAAGAATAAGAACATAAAGAAAAGTATAAATAAAACAACACCTATACTTTTGATTTGAGATTCAAAAAGTGATTGAAGCATATTATTATATATAACGAGGAGATTCGATACTTTATAATCATAATATGTTGGATTTAACATCTCGTTTAAATCTGCATCTATTTTTTTTAACAACTCATCTCTATTTAAATCTGATTTTGAATCTATTATTCTTGTACTTATCCTTACTCGATTATGTTCTATATCTAAGTATGGTGATAAAATTATTTTTTTATACTCTTGTGGTAACTTATTATAGAGAAATGTTAATGTTAGAGTATCTGCCTCTTCACCATTATTTAGAGTTTTGAGAATCTCCCCTATTGTAGATAATGATAAAACTTTCCCAACTGCATCTAATGAATCTAAGTAGTTATGAACCTCTTTAATTTTTTGCATCTTATTTTGAGTAAGCCAATATTTACTATCATCTTCCACTTCAAACTCATCTTCAAACTCATCCATTTCATCTTCTAAATCTTCAGAATCTTCACTAAAAATATCTATTAACTCTATATCATCACTATCATTTTTAAAAGTCAGTACAATATCTAAAGGTGTTGTTCCACCAAGTTTTTTATCGATTAATGCCATACCTTGATATATCTCTGTATCTTGTTTAAAATAATCTATAAAACTATTCTCTACCCTAAGTTTACTAGCACCCGTAATAGAAAAAATCACTACTATTACAGTTATAGCTAAAATAGTTTTTTTATAATGATAAGCTATGTGTGCTATTTTTGAAGTTATATTTTTATCTTTATTAGTAGAATCAAGATGCTCATTTTTGTTAAATAACATTAACACTATTGGGAAAAGTAAAAAAGTAACTACTAGAGAGATAACGATTCCCATACTCATCATCCATCCAAACTCTATAATAGGTAATATATTACTTACAACTAAAGAGCTGAATCCTGCCATTGTTGTAATAACTACGAAAAAAGATGGTTTAGCCATAGAAGTTACTGTATTTAAAAGCAGATTTTTTTGTGTTTCATTCTCATTTAGTGAATATAGTTCTTTATATTTTATTATTAAATGAACAACTAATGATATATTCATAATAAGTTGTAAAGAGATAAAATTAGATGAAACTAATGTTATTTCCCAAGAGAAAAGTGATAAAATTCCACTTGTAATAACAAGAGAAATACCACATATAAATAATGTTATAAGAACCCATCTTATTTTTTTTAGTAAAATATATAAAACTATTACCAAAAGTAGTAATATAGCTATCCCAAATGTTTTTAAATCTGATTTTACAAACTCAACCATATCATCAGCAATCATATCTTCACCACCTAGATGAAGTTTTATATCTTTGTTTTTTGGATTAGTTTCAAAGTTTTTTAAAATTGCTCTTATTTGCAAAATTGAATCATGAGTATTAGCTCTTGCTATATCTCTATATTTTTTAAACTCCTCTTTAGCACGAGAAAAATTAATCTGCTCCTCTTTGCTTAAATCTCTATCTTTTTTTAATTTTTGAAATTTATCTCTATTATCTAAAAGTTTAAAATAGTTTTCATCTCTTTTTAGATTAACCGATATTACTGTTGTTTTAAAATCATCACTTACTAAATTTTGTTTATATATAGGACTATTTAAAAACTCATATTTTACTAACTCTTTATCAATTCCAGTAGATTCCAGTGTGGGGATATTTTTTATTAAATCTTCTAATGGTCTTATAGGTGATTGTAAAAGGGGAACATTTATTATAGAGTTTATCGATTCTACAACATCTATCTGTTGAATCTCTTGAGATATTTGTTTAATGTTATTAATATTTTTTGCACTAAGTAACTCATCTTTAACACTATAAACTACTACTAAAAAGTTTGGAGCTTCGAAATCTTTTGATATCTCTCGAGTAAATGCTAAATCTTTATCACCATCTAGTAAAAGTGTTTCAGCACTTGCATCTATCTCTAACTTAAATGCAAAAATACTCATTAGAACTACAAATATAGTAATAAATGATAAAATCATTTTCGGATATTTTAACAAAAAACCTAAATATATATTTCTTAACATCCTCTTTATTTATTCTTATTTTCTAAAAAATTCATTAATTCATATATACTTTTCGTTTGTAAATATTCTCTAAATTGAATCTTGTCAGTTCTAAGGATACTTATCCCTGATATCTCAATATCATAAATTAACCAATCATTTTTAGTCTCTAATTGCTCTTTAGATTTATAAAACTTATATACTATCTCTAATTTTTCATCATCGCTTATAAGATCAGTAATAATATATATTCTATTTTTTTTCGGTTGCTTTATCTCTTTTACTTTAACTTTTTCATCACTATATGCATCTAGTTTTGAAGAATAAGACTGTTTCATCCTTTCAACATATAAGTTTACAAATCTCTCTTTATCAGATTCTTTTAATTTTTTAAATGTTCTTCCAAGACTAAGTCTTGCCATAAGTTTAAAATCAAACATAGGAGTAAGCACATTTAATATCTCTGTGTTTCTTTGCTCTTTTGATAAATTCTGATCTTTTACAATCTGCCCAACTTTATCAATTTTATTTAAAAGAGAATTTTTCAAATCTATTTGCTCATTTGCAAATAAATTTGTATTAAAAATAAATAAACCAAGTAAGATATACTCAGAAATTTTAAGTATTACTTTATTCATTTATCTGTTTTCTCCTATATTCTTCATATGTATCTCTGAAGTATGGATATAAATCTATTGCATCTTTTTTTAGATTCTCATAACCATTAATATCTAATGAAAAGTTATTTACTCTTTTATAAGCTTTAGCTCCTAAAAAAGCTCCCAAATTATCTGTAAGAGTAAACCAACTTCTTGGTTTGTAATCTATAAAACTTATATATGTATCTGGAAATATACCAATAGTATCCCTTAAATTTGATGGTCCAAAAACTGGTAAAACTATATGTGGACCTGCCCCTACACCATAAAAACCTAAAGTTTGACCAAAATCTTCTTTATGTGCTTCTAACTCAAATTTACTTTTTGCTGGATCAAATAGACCTAAAACACCAACTGTACTATTTATAACAAATCGTCCTGTCTCTTCAGAAGCATTTGCAAATTTTCCTTGTAAAACATTATTAATAACTCTAGTTGGATACCCAATATTTTTAAAAAACTTATCTACACTTTTTCTTATCTCTTTATGAAAAACAAAATTATAACCTTCAGCTAAAGGTCTAATAATATACTCAATTAAATTATCATTAAAACTTGTCATAACTCTGTTATAAGCACTTAATGGATCAGATATCTCTTCAATTTCAAATTCATCACTAAATTCATCCTCTAAACTTTGTCCATTTTTACTTATCTCTATATTTTGTTTAGGATCTAATATTTGTTTTGAACTACACCCTGAAAATAAAATAAAAATAGTAGTTACTAAAAATATTAATTTCATAATTTATCCTTAAATATATAATTTAAGAAATTCTACTGAAATGTAACTGAATTTTTAGTAAGTTGAAAATTCAAAAAATAACTATTCTCTTTTTGAAACATTTTATCTCTAAATTTTGAATACTTGTTCTAATTTAATAATATATATAATTAATTTTAGATATAATTCGGAAAATATTTAGGAGAAGATGCTTAAACCTTATATGGTAAGCTTGTATCATCTCCTGAAATTAAAGGATTATGATGCAAGAAAATGCACAAGAAAACTCTTCTATAGAAGAAAAAACATTAACATTCGACGATTTAGGTTTAAAAAGTGATATATTAAGAAGTGTAAAATTCGCTGGTTTTACAACTCCAAGTCCTATTCAAGCTACTGCTATCCCATTTATACTTGATGGTCGTGATATTGTTGGTCAAGCCCATACAGGTACTGGTAAAACAGCAGCTTTCTCTCTTCCAGCTTTAAGTAACATGAAAATGGATGGTAGTGTTGAGATGTTAGTTATAACACCAACAAGAGAACTTGCTACTCAAGTAAGTGATGAAATTTTTAAATATGGTAGAAACTTAGGTGCTAAAACTGTTACTGTTTATGGTGGTAGTTCTTACAAGCGTCAACTAGATTT
This sequence comes from Sulfurimonas sp., assembly GCA_027064515.1. Taxonomy (GTDB): domain Bacteria; phylum Campylobacterota; class Campylobacteria; order Campylobacterales; family Sulfurimonadaceae; genus Sulfurimonas. The sequence goes on from JAMOPL010000154.1 coordinate 25,080, forward strand.
AATCGCTCGTGGGGCATCTGTTGTTGTAGCAACACCAGGTCGTCTTTTGGATATTCTTAAAAGAGATATGTTAAATAACTTCGCACCAAGTGTTGTTGTACTTGATGAAGCTGATGAGATGCTAGATATGGGTTTCTTAGATGATATTAATGAAATATTCTCTTACTTACCAACAAAGCGTCAAACACTTCTTTTCTCAGCAACTATGCCACAACCTATAAAGACTCTAGCTTCAAGAATTTTAGATAACCCAGAGTTTATCTCTATCACTAAGGGTGAAACTACAAACTCTGATATTGAGCAACTTTACTATGTAATCGAAGAATCTGAAAGAGATGATGCTATTATCCGTTTAATGGATTCTGAAGATACTAACAAGTGTGTTGTATTTTGTAGAACAAAATCAGAAGTTGATAGACTAAGTAATGTTCTTTCAAACGCTGGTTATTTAGCAAATGGTCTTCATGGTGATATGGAGCAAAGACAAAGAGAGACTGTTATTAAAGGTTTCAAACAAAATTCTGTAAAAGTTCTAGTAGCTACAGATGTTGCTGCTCGTGGTATCCATGTAAACAATATCTCTCATGTTTTCAATTACCATATCCCATTTGATCCAGAATCTTATGTTCACCGTATCGGTAGAACAGGTCGTGCTGGTACAAAAGGTAAGGCGATTACACTTCTTACTCCTTTAGAGTTCAAAGAGCTTCAAAGAATTAAGCAAAAAGTTGGAACTTCAATGGGTCATGCTTTTATCCCAAGTAAAAATGACTTAAGAGAATCAACTGTTGATGCACTAGTTAAAAAAGTTGAAAATCATAAAATCTATGACGAATCACACAGAGTTCTTGACCAATTAAAATTAGATATTGATGAAGAGCAAATTATGTACAAGCTTATATCTATGCTTCTTGATCAACAAGATATTAAAGGTCCAAATACTATTGGTATCCCTGAAGATAAACTAGATGCTATACTTGCTCGTGCTGCTCAAAGAGGTGGTGGAAATGGTCGTGGTAGAGGTCGTGGTGGTCGTAGTAGTGGTGGTTACCGTGGAAACCGTGATAGAAATCGTTCAGGTGGAGGCGGTGGTTACCGTGGAAATCGTGAAGGTGGTGGAA
>JAMOPL010000155.1 GCA_027064515.1 Sulfurimonas sp.
CTATGGAGTATCTCAAAGTTCTAAAAAATGATGATGCCGAGGTAGAGTTACTTATAAATAACCTGCTCATTAATGTAACACAGTTTTTTAGAGATAGAGAGGCTTTTGAAGAGTTAAACAAGCATATAAAAACTTTGCTACTAAAAAAAGAACCAAAATCTGATATTAGAATCTGGGTGGCAGGGTGTTCTACGGGTGAGGAAGCTTACTCCATAGCTATCGCTCTTCATGAGATTTTGGGTGATAACTATGGTGGTAGAGAGGTGAAAATCTTTGCCACAGATGTTGATAATGAAGCGATTGAAAAAGCTAGACATGGATACTATGAGAGGGAAAAATTTGAGTATATTTCAGATAAGATAAAAGCAAAATATTTTCATATGACTGAAAAAGGGTACAAGATAAACAAATTTATCCGTGCTTCTATTATCTATGGGGTAAATGACTTAACATCTGCTGCTCCAATCGCTAAAGTTGATATGATAACTTGTAGAAATGTGCTTATATATTTTGATAAAGATTTACAAAAAAAAGTGCTTAGACTGTTTCACTATGCTCTCAATAAAGATGGAGTGCTGTTTTTAGGAAAAAGTGAATCAAATCTTTTAGCTCCAGATATATTTACACCACTTAATACACTCTATAAAATTTATCAAAAGATAAATATGAACATCTCTTTAGCTCTTGCAGATAAGAGACGGAGAATCATAGAAGCTGATGAGGTGTCACAAGCCTCTATCTACTCTGGTTTAGAATATAATGAGATTTCAAGATTCTTTGAAAAGATTTTACAACATACAAATGATTATATAATCTCAGTTAATCGTTCCAATAAAATAACAAGTATAAATCAAGGTGCTTTACAATATTTTGGTCTTACAAAAGAGAAAGCACTCAACTCTATTTTAGCCGATTCTTTCAAAGGATTTGTGACAAATGAGGTTGCCATAGATATAGACAGAACCATAAAAACAAACGATACAACCACTAGAGATATGCACTATTATAAAGATATTAATGGCTTAGAGAAGTATTTTTATATCACCTATATCCCTTTTGGTGATACTGCGAATGTTATTGATCAAGTGATTATTATCATACGGGAGATTACACAAACAGTAGCACTAAAATCACAAGTGATAGACTTAAAACAAACCAATCAAGAACAACTCAACCAAATGAGCATACTAAATGAGGAGTTGCAAAGTTCAAATGAGGAGCTAGAAACTACAAATGAGGAACTTCAAGCAACAAACGAAGAGTTAGAAACAACAAATGAAGAGTTACAAAGTACAAATGAGGAGCTAGAGACTACAAACGAAGAGTTAAGTAGTACAAACTCAGAGATGGTAAATACAAACATTGAGTTAAGAAGTATTTACGATGAGCAAGAGGCTCAAAGAGTTGAACTTGAGATAAAAACAAAAGAGTTAGCTACTGTAAATGAAAATTTGGAAATAATGGTTGAAGAGAAAGTAAATAAAATTAGGGTGCAGGATGAACTTATAATCCATCAAAGCAAACTAGCCTCTATGGGGGAGATGATAGGAAATATCGCCCACCAATGGAGACAACCTTTAAATGCTTTAGGTTTAAATGATGCTCTTATTGTAAAAAAATATATGAACAATAAATTAGATAAAGAGTATGTGGAAAAATTTGATGCTACATCAAAAAACTTGATTGAAAAAATGAGTACAACAATTGATGATTTTAGAAATTTTTTCAATCCAAATAAACCAAAAGAGGATTTTAATCTAAATAGTGTAATTTTAGAATCGCTAAACTTTGTAGAGGATAGTTTTAATGAGAATCATATATCTATAAAAGTAGATAATAAAGAGAATGATTTAATAGTACATGGGTATAAAAATGAACTAGTTCAAGTTTTTCTTATTATCTTTAACAATGCAAAAGATGCTGTTGCAACAAATAATATAGCAAAATCACAAATATCTATAAAAGTTGAAAGTAAAGATTCAAGATTAATTATCTCAATAGAAGATAATGGTGGTGGTATTGATGAGAAGATATTAAGCAGAATATTTGAACCATATTTTACAACTAAATTTGAGAGTCAAGGGACTGGGATAGGGTTATATATGGCTAAAGTAATTATTGAAGAATCTATGAAAGGTTTTTTGAGCATTGAAAATAGTAATGATGGGGTCTTAGTTAAGATAGAGATTCCTAAAAATAATTTAAACTAAAAAGGTAGGTTTTTGAGAATGGATGATATGTTGGATTTATCAATTTTATATGTGGAAGATGATGATGTTGCTATGGAACTTTTAGGTAATTATCTTCAAGAGATGTACTCTAAAGTATATTTTGCCAAAGATGGAGAAGAGGGTTTAGAACTATTTAAAACTAAAGATATTGATGTGGTTTTAACAGATATTGGGATGCCAAAAATGGATGGTTTGGAGATGTCTAGGTTGATATTGGAGATAGATGAAAATATCCCTATCGTTGTTATATCAGCTTTTGGTGATACTCAGAATCTCTTAAAATCTGTTAATATTGGGATACATAATTATCTCATAAAACCTTTGTCCGTAGATAAGTTAGATTTTATTTTAGATAGAATTTCAAATAAAATACAGGATAAAAAACTTATAGCGAAGTACAAAGATGAGTTGGAGCAGATGAACTCATCTTTGGAGTTGAAAGTTAAAGATGAGATTGAAAAAAATGCTCATAAAGATGCTTTGCTGATGAGCCAATCTAAAACAGCTCAGATGGGTGAGTTGCTAAGTATGATAGCCCACCAATGGAGACAACCTATAAATGCGATAAGTAGTTCAGGGATGAATTTAGCTTTAAGACATAGTATGGGGTTGTTGGAGGATAAAGATATTACGGAGCATACTCAACTCATAGAGAGGCAAACACAATATACATCTTCTATTATAGATGATTTTATGAACTTTTTTAAACCAGAAAAGGAGAAAAAAAAGTTTAATATAAAAAAAATGTTTGAGAGTATAGGGCATATAATAAAAGCACAATTAAATAGCAAAGATATATCTTTGGAGTTAGTTGGTCAAGATATTGAGATATTTTCTTATGAAAAAGAGCTTTCAAATGTTATGCTTAATCTGATTAGTAATTCAAGAGATGCTTTTAAAGATCAAAAAGAGAAAAAAATCGTTATCTCTGTTTTGAAAAATGATGATCAAATAGAGATTATATATCAAGATAATGCTGGTGGGATAGATGAGAAGATAGTAAATAGAATCTTTGATGCTTACTTTACAACAAAAGAGCATGGTAAAGGTACAGGGATAGGGTTGTATATGACTAGAAGAATTGTAAATGAAGTTTTAAATGGGGATATTTTTGTTTCAAATAGAGATGATGGTGCAGAGTTTAGAATAGAACTTATAAATAAATAATTAAATTTTGGTGGAAAAATGTTAGAACTATTTAAACAAGAAAAAAGTTTTTTAACAAGAGCAAAAGAGAAAAGTTTATTAAAATATGTGATTTGTTTTGATGAGATTGGTGCTTTTGTTGAGGTGTGTGATTCTAAATTGAAAGTTATAAAAGATATTGATTATCGACTTAGTTTGGTTACTATCTGATTATGTAATTTTTTTTCATGCTAGAAAGATATTACTATAACTTTGCTTTAGCTAATTTTTTTGGCTAAGGTATTGATAGGAGCATTAAATTTAATTCAAAGAAGTTTAAGTATGGAGAGGATTGTTGGGGTTATTTTTATGGTTGTTGGGACTTTTTTGGCTATTAGAGGGTCGAATTAAAATAAATATAAAGGATTTTCTTATGATATATGAGGGAAAAATAGTCAATTGGAATTGTGAAAAGGGATTTGGATTTATAGTTTCACCAAATGGTGGAAACGATATTTTTATTCATAGAAATAATATTAAAAATTTAAGAGGATCTCCAAATCCAAATCAAATTATAAAATATGAGATATCAGCAGATAAGCAAGATAGAATTTGTGGAGTTAATGCATCTTTGGTGGATAATAGGTTCTTTAAAAACAGTGATACATTCATATCTATAATAATCAATATATTATTTACTATTATATTATTAATTTTAGTATTTATGAAGAAGTTAGATATTCAAATTCTAGGTTTTTATCTCTTTATAAATATAGCAACTTATTTAGTATATTCAAAAGATAAATCAGCATCGATGAGGGGAGATTGGAGAACACCAGAGAACAGATTACATTTTTTAAGTTTAATTGGAGGTTGGGGAGGAGCATTAATAGCACAACAAAAGCTACGACATAAATCTAAAAAACAACCATTCCGATTTATTTTTTTTATAACTTTATTTATCAATTTAGGAGTATTAGTTTATATCATTACACCTAATGCTGAGATATATTTAAAATCATTTATAGAATCTATAATACCTATGATATTGGTAGTTTTAGAATTTATGAATCAAATAAAAAATAGCTTATAAGGATGATATAAATTGTTAGAACTATTTAAACAAGAAAAAAGTTTTTTAACAAGAGCAAAAGAGAAAAGTTTATTAAAATATGTGATTTGTTTTGATGAGATTGGTGCTTTTGTGGAGGTGTGTGATTCTAAACTTAAAGTTATAAAAGATATTGATTATCGAGTTTACAATGGAATCGATAGGGAGATTTTACAACTTTTAGAAAACTCAAGTGAGAAGGACTTTTTTACTGTTTCTTGGGAGAGTGAAGAGAATCGTATCTATCTTGATAAACATCCACGATTGCTTGAACTTTTACGACAAAATGGTAAAGTTTTTTTAGATTCTGGTGAAGAGATGTTTTTTCGTGATGGAATCTTTAAGGTTGAATTGGAAATTTTAAAAGATGGCGATAAATTTAAAACTAATATAAGTATCGATTCTTGCAGTGCTTTTAGATTCTTAACATCTAGCTATGTACTACTTGCCGATAGTATTGTGCAAGTGAATGATATTGGTGAAAATTTCAATAGATTGCTTACTTTTAACACCACTATAAATGATGATAAACTAGAGGAATATCTCACGATTCTCTTTACCCATTTTGAAAATATAGAGTTAAAATATGAAAATTATGAGGTGGAGTTCAGAGATGAAAAACGGCTCATAAAACCAGCTGTTATTTTTGAAAAAATCACCTCAGATAATGAGCTAGTTTTAAGAACATCAGCAACAGTTGGAAAACTATCCCCTCAGTTTTTTAACGATTTTAATATCTCAAAAATTGTACTTATCAATGAGTTGGAATCTACAATCTCTATATATGAGTGTGATTTTTCTGATGTTTTTGAGATATATGGAACAATTTTTTCTAAACTAAACTCACTTAAAAGAACTATGAAAGGGGTATCGTTTAGCGAAGAGGATGGGCTTTTTATCATAGATGAGGAGTTGAGTAGAGAGTTTATTTTAAAGAATCTTCAAAGCATCATCACAAAAGCAGAACTTTTTGGTAGTGAGAAATTAAAATCATACAAATACAATACAAGTTCCCCAACTCTTAATGTATCGTTCAAAGATAAGATTGACTTTTTAGATTCTGATGATGTGAGTGTCTCTATCGGTGATGAATCTTTTAATGTTTTTGATATGATAAATCTTTATAAAAAGAATTCATATATCCCACTAAGTAATGGTGAAAAAGCTATAATTGATAAGTCATATATCTCTAGGTTAGAGAGAATCTTCAAAAAAGATGGCAAAGGAATCAAAGTTTCATTTTTTGATCTGCCTGAAATAGAGGATTTGATTCATAAAAAAGAGCAAAAAGTATTTAAGGATTCAAGAAAATTTTATGAGGGTTTTAGCTCTTTAAAATCATCAAAATCAAGAATGCCAAAACTTGATGGTGTTAAGATGAGAGACTATCAAAAAGAGGGTGTGCGATGGTTGAAATATCTTTATGATAACAATTTTGGTGGATGTTTAGCTGATGATATGGGGCTAGGTAAAACTCTTCAAACCATCTCACTTTTATCTTTTATATATCCTAAAACTAAAACACCATCTTTGGTTGTAATGCCAAAATCACTTTTGAATAACTGGCAAAATGAATTAGAAAAATTCAATCCAAATCTATCTTTTTATCTTTACTATGGGGCTAGTAGAGAGGTTGAAGAGTTTCAGAATCATAATATAATTTTAACCACTTATGCCCTTGTGAGAAATGATATTGAAAAACTAAGAGATATAAAATTTGATACCATCATCTTAGATGAATCTCAAAATATTAAAAATGTAGATTCTAAAATCTCTAAAGCAGTAATGTTACTTGATGCGAAACATAAATTTGCACTAAGTGGTACACCCATAGAGAACTCTTTGTTTGAACTCTACTCACTTTTTAGATTTATTAACGGAGGTCTGTTCGCAACTCTGGCAGATTTCAAAAGAGATTATGCCGTGCCGATTCAAGGTGATGCAAATGAGGAAGTGGCAAAGGTTCTCAAAGCTAAAATATCCCCGTTTTTACTAAGAAGACTCAAAAAAGATGTACTCAAAGATTTACCAGCGAAACAGGAGCAGGTGGTTTATGTTGATATGGATGATTCTCATAAAAAGTTTTATAACCAAAAAAGAGATTATTATAAACAGATGTTAGAGCAACAAATCTCAATAAACGGGATGGATAAATCAAAATTTATGATTCTTCAAGCCTTTAATGATTTGAGACAAATCGCATCAGCACCTGAACTCAAAAGTGAAGAGAGTGTGGTTTCTTCAAAGATAGAATCACTCTTTGAGATGTTGGAAGATATTGTTTTAAACAATCATAAAGTTCTTATCTTTGCTAACTTTTTAGGCTCACTAGATTTGATAAGCCAAAAAGCAAATGAATTAGGTTATGAGCATCTACTAATGACAGGAAGCACGAGAAACCGTCAAGATTTGGTGGATAAATTTCAAACAGACAAAGATATAAAACTGTTTTTGATGACACTAAAAGTTGGTGGAGTAGGGCTTAATCTTACTGAAGCTGATTATGTGTTTATATTTGACCCATGGTGGAACAAATCGGCTGAGAATCAAGCAGTAGACAGATGCCATAGAATGGGGCAAAAAAATACAGTATTTTCTTATAAAATGATTACAAAAGGGACTATTGAGGAAAAGATTCTAGAACTTCAATCTCAAAAGCAAGATATGACAGATATGGTAATAAGTGGCGAAGATGGCTCTCTCAAAGGGTTCAGTAGTGCAGATTTAGATTATATATTGGGGTAGAGGATGAGATTTACTAGGTTAGATGAAAGAGATTTAAGATATTCACTCAATGAACTTACTAAAATGGAGTTGATTAGAATTATTGATTTTGTGGATGAATTTGTTAGTGATAAAATATCTACTCAGTTTGAAATTGAGAAAAAGCACTTATTAAGAAAAAATCTACTTGTTGATTATTTAAAAGTAGTTTTTACAAATGAGATTTATATTGGGAAAATTTATGCTAAATTATCCTCTAGCAAAGTTTCAAATTTTATATATAAGAATCTTATTTGGGAAGTGAATTTTATAGATACTGCTGAAATTACAGATAAATTTGATTATAGATTCAATAGAGTTGAAACTATACATTATGGTGTAAATGAAAAGTATTTAGATGATAATTTATCGTTTGTTAAAAGAAGAAAAAGTCATTATTATAATAATGAAGATGATTTGTTGATTTTAGATTCTAATATCCGAACTATCCTAAAACTTGTTTATCCTATCCCTGAATATTATGAGTTAGAATCTATCCAAACTCCAGATAAAACTCAGTTCACATACTCTAATGAAGAGGGGATTTTTAACTTTATAAATGTAATATCAGAGATGTTGAAAAATAACCTCATAGAGTTTGGAAAAACAAATGAGAAACCACTTGCTAAAACTTTAAATATCTTAAAAAATTCAACTGGAATCACTGAGTTTTATGGTGAGAAAAAACTTGATAGTTTCGCAACAGATATGCTTACAAGAAGTTTTTCATACTACTACTGGGAGAGTAAAAGATTTAAAGATTTTGAGTTAGAATCTTTAAAAGATTTTGTACTAAAACAGATGGATGATAGGTTTTATTTTTTTATAGCTAGAATCTTTGCATCTCATCTAAAAAAAGTGAGATACGATAATTTTTACTCAAGTCAAAAAGAGTTGTTTGATATTCTCAAAATCATAATGGCTGATATGCCAAAAGATGGCTGGGTTGGGATGGAAAATATCCTTAAATATTGTAATTATAGAGATATGAAATTTGATTTTGAATCTGCTTATAAAACTGAAAACTACAATATAGAGTGTGATATTTTAAGTGATGAAACAAGAACGGATACTTTTTATGTGGGTGGTAGCTATAATATTTTGTTTTTTGAACCTATCATCAAAGCATCATTTTTCTATCTAGGTTCATTAGGGCTTTTTGAACTAAAGTATGATGATCCAATCTCCCCATATAAGATAGTCGCAAAAGGGAAAGAGTATATTTCAACTTGGGATTCTCTAAAATATGTGAAGATAACTGAACTTGGAAAGTATGTATTTGGTTTAGTAGATTCTTATGAGCAAAAAATCATAGAGAAAAAATCAACAGAGATAAAATTTGATGAGTATAAACCTATAATAACCATAGATTCTAAAGATACAATTACACAAGCAAAACTAGAATCCTACACAGATAAATATGATGAAAATAGATATATTTTAAGTTATGCAAAAATATTTAAGGATTGTAAAACAAAAAAAATATTAGAACTCAAAATAGATGGATTCTATAAACAAATAGAACCAAATCCACCACAAGTTTTTAAAGATTTCTTTGATGAGATAAAACAGAATCAAAACCTATTAAAAAGAGATTTAAAACAGGTAGTGATAGAGTTAAGCAACAACAAAAAACTTTTAAACCTTTTTATGAAAAATAAAAAACTCCAAGAGTTAGTGATAAAAGCACAAGGTTTTAGAGTGATAGTTTTAAAAGAGAACATACCTAAACTTACTAAAATAGTTAAGGATAATGGGTTTTTTGTGGAGTTTTAGGATTGTTTCCTAAATCTCTTGAAAACATTTGCAAAGTTTATATTAGTTTTACAAAGAGTCTCTTCAAACTCATAACTCTCATAAGAAAAATCACCCTGTTTATCATACTTTTTCCCATCTAGTTTATAAATTTTTGCTTTTAAATCATCAGGGTAAACAATGATGTAGTATTTAACTTTTTCTTTTTCATAAATTTCAAACTTATAGTTTTCATCTCTTTTTGCAGTTGATTTTGAGATAACCTCTACTATGATTTCTGGTGCTTTTGTGATGTAACTATCGTTTGGTTCATTACATATAAGTACAACATCAGGTTTTAGAATCGTACTATCATCTATTTTCCAATCCTCTTCACCTAAAACTAAACATCTATCACAATCTTCTATGCTATTTCCTAACTCTCTAGCTATTGCATAAGCGATAGCTTGATGATTTATCATAGGAGAGGGTGACATAGAGATAGGAAAACCAGCATGAAGTTCCCATTTTCCTTCCCACTCTTTGTAGTCGGCATAAGTATAACTAGGTAGATAATCTAAAGCACCCATAATCTTCTCACTTTTAAAATTTTATTGTTATCATTATAGCACAAGAGAGTTAGAGTAAAAACAAAAGAGCAACCCGAATCTCATCATACCCAACCTTAGAATCCAATGCTTCAAAAATAGGTTTTAGTCTAAGTTGCCCATTATCTGAAAAATCATTTTTGTTGTTCTTTGCTTTTAGTTTAATAACAGCATCTTTAACCAGTTCAAAATAGTCTTTATTAGGTTTAAACTTTTCTAAGTCTAAATTTGACTCTTGTTCTTTTAAAATAGCGAGGTGATTGATGATAGTTCCTATACTAAACCCTCTACTTTTAGCTAAGTCTGAAATTGTGGCAGAGGTTTCTATTAAATTTTTTGTTTTGATATGGGTAGGTGTAGAATCTTTAGGAATAAAAACTTTTTCAGAATCTAGATTCTTTTCCTCTTGTTGAATCTGAAGTTTATCAGTAATTCCACCTATACTTTCAATATATGCTAAAAATAAATTTTCAAGATTCTCATTTGAGATTTTACTTATCTCATCACTAGCTTTTTTTGAAGCTTGTTTAATCCTATCATCAATTTTTAAGATAAGTGGATCAACTTGTAATGCCATATCGTTGAACCCCATAAGCCGTAATCCATCTATATTTTTAATTCTTGAAAGAGCCACATAACCTTGACCAACTTCAAAAGTTTTTGATAAATCTATCTCAGCAGAATCTAGTGTCATCCCTTGTGATTTATGAATGGTGATTGCCCATGCGAGTTTTAGGGGGATTTGTGAAACAGTAGCCGTAATAGTTCCACTCTTATTTTCTATCGACCAATCTTCTAATTCAACTTTTATTTTATGCCCATCAGATGTTTTAACAATGGGTAGATTATCTTCAAATCCCACTACTACACCAGTCGTACCATTGATATACCCTTTTTCAGGATTATTTTTTATAAAGATAACAATAGCATCTTTTTTGAGAGTTATCTCCTCTAAAGCAAGAGTTGATTTGAAAATTTTCTCAATATTTTTTTGACTTCCCTTTGATTTATAGATAAATTGATAAGGTTTAGAATCTAAGTTTTGTAACTCTTGATAGTTGATTCTATCAACATCCATATTGTGAGTATATAGTTTTGTGGGTGTAAAACCAGTATCTAAAACTTTTTGAAATCTGGAGTTTAATATATCATAAGAAGATTCAGATATTTCCCCAGCTCTAATATCATCTAAAATAGCTATAAGTTTATCATCATCTTGTCTATGTTTTTTCTCTAAATAGCAAGTTTTGAGATTCAAATCTCTCCATGCTGGAGATTGCCAAGCAAATCGTTTCTCTTTGGGATATTTTGAGATGGGAGGGAGTTGAAAAAAATCTCCTGATAAAATAACTTGAATCCCACCAAATGGCTCATTATAGTTTTTAAATGCTCTTAAAATTATATCAATAGAGGAAAATATTTCAGGTGAAACCATAGAGATTTCATCAATAATAAGAACCTTGAGTTTAGAAAATCGTGTTTGTAGATATTTTTTTTCTAGCAAAGATTCTATAAAATCCTCATCAACAGAATCACGAATCCCCAAACTAAAAAAAGAGTGAATAGTTTGTCCCCCCAGATGTGAAGCAGCGATTCCAGTTGGAGCAACAATCGCAGGAGATATTTTTCTTGTTTTCAAATATCGGATAAATTGATTCAAAAGGTAAGTTTTACCAGTTCCAGCAGAACCAGTGATAAAAACATTATTTCCAGATTTTAATATGTTGAGTGCTATGTTTTGCATCTATATCTCTTTTAGTTATTTTGATAAATTATTATAGCTATAATTAGCTAATTAAAATAAATGTTCTTAAAAATAGTGTGCTGTAATACAGATTAATCCGATGAAAAGCATAAATTTTTTAAGTTTCAGATATTTTTTCACTAAATATAAAAAAGTAAATCCCTATATTTAGGAATTTGCCTATTAAAATCATAACTATTTTTTATACTTAATAAAATATAAAAGTACAAAAAAATGACCTAAAAGATACTCTGTAAGTACCTAATTATGGGCTTTTGAAAATATTAAGCTAATCTGGATTCACATCATAAAGGAAATATAATAGTAGTTTATATATATTATGTAAGTTATACTTATTCTTTTAAATAGTGTTATACTTCTAAAAAAAGAATAAAAATGAAACTAAAAAAACTACCAATAGGAATCTCAACATTAAGAGAGATACTTGAAGAAAATTATATTTATGTAGATAAAACTCGTTTAGCTCAAGAGCTTATAGAAAATGGTAAATACTATTTTTTATCTCGTCCAAGAAGATTCGGAAAATCTTTGTTTCTTGATACTCTTAGAACTATATTTAGTGGGGATAAAGAGCTTTTTAAAGGGCTTCATATTTATGATAATGGGTATGAATTTGTAAAACATCCAGTGATAAAAATCTCTTTTGGAAGTGGAAGTTTTAGAAGTGTAGAGCATTTAGATAGAACTGTTTTTGAGATTCTAGATTCTAATCAAAGAAATTTAGAAGTAGTTTGCCCTGAGAAGTTTGTTGGTGCTGGATGTTTTAGAAGACTTATAGAAGAATCTTATCTAAAATATAACAAAAAGGTAGTAATCCTCATAGATGAGTATGATAAACCCATCCTTGATAACATAGATAAAACAGAGATAGCTAAAGAAAATAGAGAGTATTTAAAAGATTTTTATAGTGTTATAAAAGATAGTGATGAGTTTATAAAGCTTGTTTTTATAACAGGAGTAAGTAAATTCTCAAAAGTTAGTTTATTTAGTGGATTAAATAATATTCAAGATATAACATTAAACCCAAATTTTGCTACTATATGTGGTTATACCCAAAAAGATGTGGAGACAGTTTTTGCAAAGCATTTAGAGGGTCAAGACTTTGCTAAGATAAGAAAATGGTATAATGGGTATAAGTTTTTAGGTGAGGGTGTCTATAACCCTTTTGATATACTTCTTTTTATAGCTAATAATCATATATTTGAAAACTATTGGTTCTCAACAGCAACACCAACTTTTTTATTAAAGCTTATAGAAAAAAATAACTACTTTTTACCTAACTTAGAAAATGTAGTAAAAGATTCTAAAATGTTAAATAGCTTTGATGTTGATTATATAGAGTTAGAGACTCTTATGTGGCAAACTGGATATTTGACTATCAGTAAAACAACTATAAATTATGATGATACAACTATGTACCATTTAAACATACCAAATCAAGAGGTAAAAATATCACTTATGGGGAGTATAGCTGACTTCATAAGTAAGATAGATAATACCACCCTTATAAAAAATAAAATATATAAAGCTTTATTAGAATTAAATTTTGTAGAGTTTGAAAAAACATTTAAATCACTTTTTGCCTCTATCCCTTACAACCTTTTTATAAACAATAAAATGTATGAGTATGAGGGTTATTATGTTAGTCTGTTTTATACTTACTTAAAAGCATTAGGGTTAGACATAGTTGGTGAAGATGTAACCAATAAAGGTCGCATAGATTTAACTATAAAGATGTCAAACTCTATAATAATTATAGAGTTTAAAACAGATGGCTCAGATGCCTTAAAACAGATAAAAGAGAAAAATTACCATCAAAAATATATGGATAAAAACCTACCTGTTCTTATCGTAGGAGTTGAGTTTGATATAGAAGATAGAAATATTTCTTATCTTGAGTGGGAAGAGATAAAAATAGAGGATATAAAAAATGAACAAACAAGATTTTAATGAGGGCTTATTAGGCTTTTTAGATGCGTCACCTACACCGTTTCATACAGCTAAAAATATGAGTATGATGTTAGAGAATGCTGGATTTACTAAACTTATAGAATCGCAAAGATGGGAGTTGGTGGAGGGAAAGAAATATTTTGTTACTCGTAATGATTCTTCTGTAATTGCTTTTACTTATCCTAAGGCTAAAAATTATACGATGGTTGGTTCTCATACAGATTCACCTAATCTAAAACTCAAACCAAACCCAGTTATAAAAGAGTATGGTGTGGTTAAGTTTGGGGTTGAGCCTTATGGTGGACTTCTTTTATCTACTTGGTTTGATAGAGATTTATCTTTGGCTGGAAGAGTTAGCTATCTTGATTCTAATGATAAAATACAAGATACACTTATTGATGTCAAAAAATCTATCGCTATTGTTCCATCTTTGGCGATTCATCTTGATGATAAAGCGAACAAAGATAAAACTATAAATAAACAAACTGATTTATCTCCGATTCTTACAACGAATGATGATTTTGAGTTTGATGAGTTTTTGAGATGGCAACTCTCAAAAAATGAGATTTTAGATGTAAAAGAGTTGTATGCTTCTGAACTTAGTTTTTATGATAATCAAAAAGCTTCATTTGTAGGTTTGCATGATGATTTTATAGCGAGTGCTAGAGTTGATAATCTTCTCTCTTGTTATGTGGGGCTTTTAGCTATTTGTAGTGTAGAAAATGATAAACCTATGCTTTTTATAGCTTCTGACCATGAAGAGGTTGGGAGTGAATCTACATCAGGGGCAGGGGGGAGTTTTTTAGAAAATACTCTTAGAAGAATGTATAGTGATTATGAGGATTATATGGAGATGATTAGAACCTCTATTATGATTTCGGCTGATAATGCTCATGCAATTCACCCTAACTTTCCATCAAAGCACGATTCTAAACATACCCCATACATAAATAAAGGCACTGTTATAAAAGTAAATGCGAATCAACGATATGCTTCTAATTCTACAACAATTTCAAGGTTTATGAATGTGGCTAACTCTTTAAAAGAGCCATATCAAAAGTTTGTAACTCGTTCAGATATGGGGTGTGGTTCAACTATTGGTCCTATCACTGCCACAAGATTGGGAATTGAGACCTTAGATGTAGGAGTTCCAACTTTTGCGATGCACTCGATTCGTGAACTTTGTGGGAGTGATGATGCACACTCACTTTATAAGATTCTTGTTGGATTTAGTAGATAATGTCAGCTCAAAGTATAGTTACACCTGAAGAGTTAAATCTTTTAATAGAACAAACTTATAGGGTTGAAAATGAGTTTAATGAGCTAAAAACCTCCTATACTCATCTTCAAGATACTGTTGAAAAAATTGTTGAATTTTTACCAAACCCTATTTGGATTTTGAATGAAGATGGGAATGTATTTCTAAAAAATTCTCATGCTAATAATTTGGGGAAATTGCTAGAGTTACTAGAGCCAAAAAATGATGATTATGAGGTTAAGTTTAACTCCCGTTTTTATTTGATTAAGAGTTCCTCTTATAAAGATAAAATAATGTTGAGTGCTACCGATACAACGGAGCAAAAAAGAAAAGAGAATCTTGCTACTATGGGGCAGATGGCAGCTCATCTTTCACATGAGATAAGAAACCCTATTGGTTCTATCTCACTTTTGAGTTCAACACTAAAAAAACGGGTAAAAGCTGAAAATATTTCTATTGTTGAGGAGATTCAAAAGTCAGTGTATAGAATAGATAGAATCATAAAAGCAACACTGATGTTTTCTAAAGGTGTTGAAGCAAGTAAAAAGCAGATAAATTGGAGTGAACTTAAAGATTCTATCGATATGGATATAGGATATTATGCTTACTCTAAAGATATTGAATTTATTTTTCCTCAAGATGATTTTACTTTAAATGCTGATAAAGATTTGCTAGAGATGCTTTTTTCAAATTTTATTATTAATGCTATTGATGCTATTGAACTTGATGATGAAGATGATGGAATTATAGAGATAGTGTATGATTCTGATGAGCAATACCATAAATTTTATATTTATGATTCTGGGATAGCAATAGAGAATAAAAAAGAGTTGTTTGAGGCATTTCAAAGCACAAAAGTAAAAGGGAATGGTTTAGGTTTGGTTTTATCTCGTCAAATTGCTGAAGCTCATGGTGGAAGTGTTCAGTTGATGGATAGTGAAAAAAAAGGGTTTGAGATAAGACTCTCAAAACAATAGAGGGATTTTTATGAGTAAAGAGTTAGTAGAAGTGGAGTTTGCAACACTTGATTTTTATAAGTATGAAAAAGATGGTTTGGTTTATTACGAGTTTAATGCAGTTGAGTGTACACCACCTGAACCGATGGTAAATACTATGAGTGGTTTGAAAATGCTTCAAGGTGAAAATGATAGATTGGTGGGGATATATTTTCATGAACCATTTCCACTTTATCAAAGAATTTCTGCAAATTTTGAATATAAATCAGAAGAGTTAGAGAATGGTGATTTTGAAGTAGTTTTTAGAAAAAAATAATTTTTTTATTAAACCAACTTTTAAAACTTCTATACTCTTCAGTTCGAATACTTTTTTAATCCTCTTTATCAAATGAGTATGCGAACATTGGTAAGTAAACAAGTGTTAAAAACGAACCAATAATTACACCACCAATAGCTACATCAGCGAGTGGTGATAGGCGTTCAAGTCCAACAGCTTGTTCTAGTGCTATTGGTATCATTCCAGCTATTGTACCAAAGGTAGTCATCATAACAGGACGAAATCTTACTTTAATACTCTCCATAGCACTATTAAAAGGGGTTTCTTTTAAACGGTATTTTCTATAAAAGTCTGTAATCATAATAGTATTGTTAATTACTATTCCAAAAAGAAGTAAAACACCAACCATACTCGGCATTGAACTTGGTTTTCCAAAGAGTAACATTCCCCATGCTGCACCAATCATAGCAAGTGGTAAAATAAATATCATAGTTAGAGCTAAACGAACTGACTGAAATATTATAATCATCAAAAGAGTATCAAGGACTACCCCTATTGCAATAGCTTTTAATATCCGTTTTGTACTATCATGTATCTCAGCTATATCACCCTCTTGAGAGAGTATAAAATTACTATAATTTAGTTTTGAAAGTTTTTCATCAGCATCTGCAGTAATAATTGAAACAGGTCTAGTTGAACGATAGCCGTTCACATCTATGCTATATAACATCTTATCTCTCTCAATCTTTGCTTGAGTTAGATTATTGCTAATCTCAGCTACACTATTTAGTGGAATCACCCCTTTAGTAGTTTGAATTGGTATCATCTTTATACTTTGTATATTTTTATCAAAGCTTCCACTTAGATATAGTCTCACATTTTGTGTATTCATTGATGCTAAATTACCATTCAAAGAGACAATTTGACCTTTAATTGGTATTTGGGAGATTATGGATAATGGAGTAAGACCATAATGTAAGGCTCGATTTATATCTATTTGTACATTTACCTCAGAAAAATCATTATCCCAACTTTTTGACATACTAGTGAGACCTTTTATGTTATTGACTTTTTTAATAACTTCATCTGCAAGATCTGGAAGCTGTTCATAATCACTAGATTTTATCCGTATATCTAATGGTGCTTTTATACTTGAGAGTGCCGTAGCTCCAAAATCAAATACATCTGCTTCTTTTAAACCTCTTAGTTTATGCAACTCTTCTCTTAATTTTTCCTCAATTTCCCAAATAGTTTCTTTACGCTCAAAACGATTTACATAATTTATGGTAATTGTTGCCTCACTCGGTAGATTTCCACTACCTAAAGAGAGAACACCAGCTTCACCACCAAAGGCAACAGAACTCATTTTAACCTCTTTTTGAGTATGTAACCATGTTAAAAAAGGATGTAGTTTTTTTGATGCATCTTCAACTGTATCGTTTGAACTAAATTTTACATGTATTTTAACTATCCCTGTATCCATTGGAGGCATTACATCTCTACCAACTATTGGCATTACATTTTTAACACTAAGGGCTAAAACAATTAAGATTCCAAGAGTTAGAAGTATCTTTCTAAAAAATGAATACTTACCATGCGAAAATGATAATATACCTGTATAAGGTGTTATAAGTTTAGCTATTGTATTTAAATATAAAAAGTCAAAAAATTTCTCAAAACGATTCTTTTCTATAACTCCATTTCTATATAAATATTTTGCTATATGTGGTAAAAATGTTACGGACAATAGATATGAGATTGCCAATGCAATAATCAAGGTACTAATAAGTGGACGAAAAATATGTTCAGGAAAACCACCTACAAACATAAGTGGGAAAAGGATAACACTCGTTGATAGTGTTCCTGCCAAATCTGGAAGTAAAACTTCTTTTGTTCCATCTATTACAGCATCTTCTGGTTTCTTTTTTAACTTTGATATATGTCTTTCAATATTTTCTATAATTACAACAGCATCATCTATAAGTAAACCTAGCGAGAGAATAATCCCTGTATAGACTACAATATTTAGTTCCCCTCCAAATAGCCAAATAACTGCCATTGTTCCAAAAAATACCATTGGTATAGAAAGTCCAACAGCTACAACTGCACGAATATTCCCCAAGAAAAACATCATTACTATAAGAGTGTAGATAACAGCATCACGAAGTGCTTCAAGCATATTTGTATTTGATGTTTCCACTAAATCTTTTTGAGTATCACTTATCTCAAAGTTGATATTTTTATATTTATCTTGAAGTGTTTTCATCTCTTGACGAGCTATCTTACTTACACCAAGTACACTTCCTCCAGGGGCTCTTTGTATTGCAAGAGCTATCCCATCTTTAGCATTTCCAATATATCCAGAAAATCTTTTCTCATGTCCCCATTCAACATCTGCTATCTCATTTAGATGAAGATTTGGTTTTATAAAAAGCATTTTTAACTCTTGAACTTGAGATTTCGCACCATAAAAAGTAAGTGTAAAAAAGCCATCATTACCTTTGGTAAATCCAAGTGGTATATCTTTATTTATAGAAGTTATTGTTTTTGCAAGAGTATTTAAGTCAACAGCATATTTTTTTGCTTTTATACTATTTATTTTAATATTTATAGCACTTTTATAACCACCAAACACTTCCACATTTCCAATCTCTGGATTACTTAAAAGTTTTGGTTTTATAAAACTATCTGCTATTTTTCTAATATCTCCTAAAGATACACTGTCTACTTTGGGACTCATAGTGATAATATCAACAGGTAAGGTAAAAGAGCCAGTTGTATAAATAGCTGGAGATGCTGATGATGGTAGTTTTGATCTTACAATTGAGAGGGCATTGTTTACATCAACTGCAGCAGCGTTTAAACCTTTATCATACTCAAACTCTGCTTTTACAATTGAGAAATTTGCTACATTAGTTGAACTGATATTTCTAATAAGGGCAAGTCTTGCTATCTCTTCTTCTATCGGTTTTGAGATAGTGTTGGTTACAACCTCGGCAGTTGCACCTGGTATTTTTGTGATAACAATAACAGTTGGTCGTTCAACATCTGGAAAAAGATTTTTTGGCATTGTGATAAGTCCATAAATCCCAATAAACAAAACAGCAACCATAACACTATAAATAAAATAAGGTCGTCGATGAAAATATTCAAACATCTAGTCCTCCTGTGTAGATATACCTACACCAGCTAAAAGCTTTAGTAAAATATCTGGTTTTGAAACAACTATTTTTACCCCATCTTGAAGCCCAGAGACAACTAAACCTTCTATTCCTTGTGCTACAATCTTAACCTCTACTGCATCAGCCTTATCTCCATTAGCGATAAAACAATATGTATGAGTATCTTTTTGAAGTATTGCTCCAAGTGGTACTTTAATTCCTATTCCGTCATAAACTATTAGATTTACATCTACTCTTTGGTTAGTAGTCAAGTTTGAACTTATATCTGCACGATATTCTTCTAAACCATTGTAAGTATTATCCATTTGAACAAGTGGATAGATCTTATTTTCATAAACTAACTCTTTGGCTTTTATACCACTTCTAACTAAGAGATACTTTCCAGTTTGACTCTCAAGACGAAGGATTGGTTTTGAAGGGGTTGCTATATCTCCTTGATTCATATAACATTTTGACACCATTGCCGATATTGGACTTTTAATAAGGGAATAACTGATAGCAGAATCTATCTCTATAAGATTTGTTTTTAATATTTTTACTTTATTTTTCATAGAGTTTATAGATGCTTGTAAAGAGATAATTACTGATACTTCTTTATCATACATCTCTTGTGAAGCACCTTTTACAGCAAGTAGCTCTTTGGTTCTTTCATGACTAGATTGTGCCGTGATTATACTATTTTGTTTAGCAGCTATATCTGATATGGTAGTATCTATTTGTAAATTTAAAGCACTTTTTTTTGCTAGAAGTTCTCTAGTATCAAGTTTTACAAGTAATTCACCTTTTTTAACCTTTTTTCCACACTTAACAATATTTTCTATCCTTGCTGGCATTCTTGAAGATATAAAAACATTGGTATCGCTTTGTATAGTTGCTAAGTATGGAAGTGTTAGTTTTACATCTTGTTTTTTAGCCTCCAATATAGGTACAATTATTGCATATGTTTTCATCGGTTTTTCTTGGGCTAATTTTTCTTTTTTCTTTTTGATAACATTAACAGCACCTATAACTAAACCAACAGTAACTAGAACCATTAAACCTTTTGATACAATATTCATCTTACAATCTCCTCAATATCATTGGCATATATAACTGCTAACTTCATTAGCGTTTGCCATTTAAGCATAAAACTCTCATACAATTTTGCTTCTTGAGCAACTAGCTCATCTTCATATCTAAGATACTCCTCCATACTCATACGACCATTTTTAAAACTAATCTTTGCAATATTTAAAAGTTTTTGTTTATTTTCTACACTTTTTTTATATAAGAATGTAGAATTTTCTATCAAGTTCAAAGAGTTTTTCAATGCATTTGTTTGTGCTTTTAAACTAACACTTTCTTTATCAAGTTGAGTTTTTATTTTCATAGCTTCTATTTTAGCTTCATCAACTCTAGCATAATTATCCATATTTAAAAGAGGTATAGATAAAGTAACACCAACTTGCGAATAATCTTCAGTAATACTTTCTCCATTGTTATATGCATCCGTATTACTTTTATTATATTTTCCATTAGAACTTAAACTTGGCCAATAAATTTTTTCTTTTTGAGCTTTGACTCCATAAGACAAAGCTAGTGACTTTAGTTTAAGTGGTTCCAAAATTTGGAAATCACCCTCTTTATATGTAGAAATTTGTTCCATATCTACTGGCTTATCTAAGCGAATAGATGTTAAAGATTCAACTGATGAGTAAGCTTTTTGTTTTGTTATCTCTATGTTATTAAGATTAATTTTTACACTGTTTAGTGCATCTTGAATTTTATATAGTTCAGACTCAGCTGCACGACCACTAGCTACTTTTATTTTTATAAATTTATATGTTTCATTTAATGAGTGATTTTTAGATTCTAGTGATTTTTTTAAAGCTTCTAAATATTGTAGTGTTGCATTTGTACCCACTAGTAATGCTTCATTTCGAAGTAAATTTAACTGTTTGTTTTTTTGAGAAGATTTATTCATCATTTTAGTTTGTTTTACTAAGGTGTAGATAGATTTTACAAATAGTGGCATAGTAAATGAAGCTCCAACTCCATAAACATTTTTTCCAAAAGGTTGTGCTACATTAGGGTCTTTGACCATTCTTGTAAGTGTATTTGGAGGTACAGGTACAATCCCCGTAGGTTCACTAAAATGGTTATATTTTGCGAATAGATTAATCTTAGGATAGAGAGTCGCATACACTTTATCCTTTTCTATTTGTGATTTTTTTACACTAATTTCATCAAGTATAGTATTTGGATTTTGTTTTAGTGCATCAAAAAGTTCAGGTATGGAATATGCATTTAGCACTAACGATGTCAAGGTTAATGATATAAATATATTTCTCAACATTTTAATCCTTTTAGTATTATTTTTAAAATTTGGTTTATGTATGGTTGTAATATCTTCTAAAAAAAGTAGGAGTGCCATTGATACAATTAATTTTTACTTTTATGGTTGATTGTAGCTTTTTAGAACTTAATTATTTCTAAATAACATATTAATAATTCTAATTTATTTTTAGGATAAATATCTGAAATTTTTTTTGATTTGTTAGATAGTATGGTAAAAGAATAATATTCTATTATCTTAATTAGACTAAAATACCTTTTTTAAAAAATAGAAGGTGTTTATATGAAACAGGTATTATCAATTTTAGGTTCTATGAAGACTATGGCGACTTTAATGCTTGTTTTTGCATTTGCTATTGGGTATGCTACATTTATTGAAAATGATTATGGAATCATAACTGCAAAAGCAGATGTGTATAATGCTAGATGGTTTGAGGTGTTACTTGGTTTTTTAACAATAAATCTTATTTTAAATATATATAACTATAAAATGTTTTCTCTCAAAAAAGCACCACTTTTTATTTTTCATATAGCATTTATTATAATTATTTTTGGTGCTGCGATTACTCGCTATGTTGGTTATGAGGGGAGTATGCATATTCGTGAGGGTTCTAGTGCCTCTACTATGATAAGTTCAGCAACATATTTTATGGTTGATGCAAAAGTTGGAAATGAAAATGTATCAACATCTCAAAAATCTTATCTTTCTAAAAGAACTTCAAATAGTTTATCTTCATCTTTAATAATCGATGGTAAAAATGTTGAGGTTGAATTGATAGAGTATATCCCTGATGCAATAGAATCAACAGTAGCAAGTAAAACTGGTAAAGCGATAGCTCAAATGATGGTTACTGGTGGTGGAGAGGGTAAACCTATTACATTAAATGAGGGTGAGTATTATCAAACTACTAACTTTGTTTTAGATTTTAACTCTGGCAACACTTTTGATAAAAAAGTTATAAAATTATTTGTGAAAGATGATAAATTTTTTATGAACTATGATGTTGATTTAAAATATTTAAAAATGGATGATGGTTCAAAAGGTAAATTAGTAGCAAATGATAAAGAGCCTTTTACAACAAGAACACTCTTTAGCTTTGAGGGTGGTGGATTTGTTCTTCGTAAGTTTTTACCACATGCTACAAAAAAAATAGTATCAGACCCAAATGCCTCACCAATGAGATCTGGATATGATGGACTTCGTTTTAAAATTAGTGTAGATGATGTCTCTAAGGATGTACTTATTTATGGAAGAGTTGGAGCAATGGCGAAAGAGTTTCATAATGTAATAAACGGTGTGGATGTTCACCTCTCTTATGGTTCTAAAATGATTCAATTACCTTTTTCTATACACTTAAAAGATTTTCAGCTTGATCGTTACCCTGGTTCAATGTCTCCTGCTTCTTATGCTAGTGAAGTTGTTTTAATCGATAAAGAGGAGGGTGTTGAGATGCCATATAGAATCTATATGAATAATATTTTAGAACATCGTGGATTTAGATTTTTTCAAGCATCTTATGATCAAGATGAGAAGGGAACAATTCTTTCAGTAAATAATGATCCTGGTACTTTACCATCATATATTGGTTATTTCCTTTTAGCTTTAGGTATGTTTTGGTCACTTTTCTCAAAACAAAATAGGTTTGCTCAGTTAGCTAAAAAAGCTAAAAAGGCACATGAGCAACAAGCATTAGGATTATTGGTAGCATTGGGGATATTGTTTAGTGTAGCACCAACTTATGCAGAGGATTTAAATCCAACACTTAAAACAATATTAGCTTTTGATAAGGAACATGCACAAAAATTTGGTGAGTTAGTTGTTCAAGATACTGGTGGTAGAATGAAACCACTTGACACACTATCTACTGAAATTTTGGCTAAGGTTTATAGAGGTTCTGAGGTAACTATTGGAGCTGAAAAATTAACATCTAATCAAGTGATTTTAGGGATGATGCTTAAACCTGATTTGTATAGAGATATAAAAATTATCCGTACAAAAGATAAAGAGGTAAATAAGTTAATTGGTGTAAAAACTGATGCAACTCATGCTTCATTTGCACAATTTTTCACAGATGCTGTAAATATGAAAGGTTATAAATTAGCTAAAGCTGTTGATGATGCAGTTAGAAAAGAGGCTAAACATAGAGACAAATTTGATAAAGCAGTGTTAAAAGTTGATGAAAGAGTAAATATTTGCTATATGGTTTATACAGGTTCTCTTATAAAAATTTGGCCAAAACCTAATGATTTGAATAATAAATGGTTTGCAACAATAGATGCTTTACAAAAATTTTCAGAAGAGAATAGTGAAAGGTTGAGAGGTATAGCAGTTAATTACTTTAGTTCAGTTGATGACTCTCTAAAAACTGGTGATTGGAGTGCTGCAAATAAAGCAATTAAATCTATCGTAGAGTATCAGAAATTTTATGGTGCAGAGGTTTATCCTAGTAAAAATAGAATTTTAGCAGAGGTTTTTTATAATAAGGCCAAAATATTTGAAAGAGTATATCCTTATTATTTATTAGTTGGATTTGCTCTTTTAATTCTTAGTTTTATCAAAATACTAAAACCTAGTTTTAAAATAGAGAAATATACTAAAATCTCGTTAGTTTTACTCATTATATTATTTATAGCTCATACAATTGGATTGGCGAATAGATGGTATATATCTGGTCATGCTCCATGGTCTGATGGTTATGAATCTATGATTTATATAGCATGGGCAACAGTATTAGCTGGTTTTATCTTTTCTAAACGATCATCTATGACTATGGCATCTACTGGTATTTTATCTGGATTGATTCTATTTGTAGCACATCTAAACTGGATGGATCCACAAGTTACAAATCTTGTTCCTGTTCTTAACTCTTATTGGTTGAGTATTCATGTTTCAATGATTACTGCTAGTTATGGTTTCTTAGGTCTTGGAACATTATTAGGTTTCATTGTGGTGTTATTATTTATATTTAAAACAGATAAAAATAATAAACAAATATCCCTCTCTATCAAAGAGTTAAACGCTATCAATGAGATGAGTTTAATGGTTGGTTTGGTTCTTCTAACTATCGGAAACTTTTTAGGTGGTGTTTGGGCCAATGAGAGTTGGGGTAGATACTGGGGTTGGGATCCAAAAGAGACTTGGGCATTAGTGACTATACTTATATATGCAGTTGTTGTTCATTTGAGATTTATAAAATCTATTTATAGTGAATTTAACTTTGCCGTGATTTCACTTTTAGCATATACATCAGTAATTATGACATATTTTGGAGTGAACTATTATCTTGCTGGATTACACTCTTATGCAAAAGGTGACCCCGTTCCAATTCCTGATTTTGTCCCTGTGACTTATGTGATAATATTCTTAGTTATAGCACTAGCATTTAGAAATAGAAAATTAACATAAAAGATTTTTTATGGAGTTTAAAGGCTTTAGTAAAAAAACATTACCTTTTTTAGAAGCTATTCGTAAAAATAATAATAAAGAGTGGTTTGAATCTCATAGAGATGAATATGAAAAATATATTTTAGAACCATCTCGTGCTTTTGTTGAGGAGTTTGGAGAACATCTCCAAGCCCTTGAACCCACTATAAACTTCTCCCCAAAAATCAATAAATCACTTTTTAGAATTTACCGTGATACTAGAAGAATGGGTGCAATAAAAGTTCCATTAAAACATAGAATTGGAATTATTTTTTGGCAAGGAAGTGGAGGTAGGATGCAAACATCCTCTTTTTACTTACACTTTTCACCTGATGAACTTTTTGTAGCAGTTGGTGTGAGATGGTTTGAAAAACCGATGTTAGATGCATATAGAGAGTATATAAAAGATGATAAAAGAAGAGAATCTTTAGATAAACTCTTAAAAGAGTTGAATGCTAAAGGGTATAAAACCATAGAGAAAGGGTATAAAAGATTTCCTAGAGGTTTTGATGCCGATATGAGTAGTGCAGAACTTAGTTTATATAAGGGGATGGCAACCTATAAGATTCTAGACCCTAAGCTTATAGAAGATGGTGATAAACTTATAAATACACTATATAAAATTTATGAAGAGATGCTACCTCTGCAACAAGTGGTTTATGAGATTAGTTTAAGGGTTAATAATGCAGATTAGTATAAAAGAGATAAAAGTAAATTTTGAGGTTTCTTATTACAATAGAGGGATTGGATATTACAACACTAAAAAAGTATTGAGTTATAATGTTGAGAGTGTATCTGATACTTTTGTTAATATCGTTGCTGAAGTTGAGGGTAGTTGTGATATATATTCTCAAGATATAGAGATAAAGCGCCTTAGAACAGGTGTTGTGGATATCAATGGTGATTGCAGTTGTCAAGTAGGGTATAACTGTAAACATATTGTAGCTGTTTGTTTGGCTTATAGAGCAGATGAAGAGGCTAGAAAAATACAAGAGATAAAAAGTGCATATAATTTTCCTTCAGCAAAAACATCACCACTTGATAATTGGCTAGAAAATTTAAAAAACTCTACTAGTAAAGATGATGATATAGTGAGTTATAATATTCAAAATGGAAACTATTTTATGACCTATCGACTCTTTGATTCTAATAGGTATAGTGTTGCGACAGTTTCTTTTTATAAATCTAAAATTTTAAAAAATGGGCAAATTAGCCAAGGGTCTTTTATTCACAATTTCAGGCTCACTGATAATATTAATAAACAATTACAAAATGATAGTGATAAAAATATTATAAATATCTCAAAAA
>JAMOPL010000156.1 GCA_027064515.1 Sulfurimonas sp.
ACCAGTTCATAATTGGAGCCAAACTATTTCACAATTAGCTATATTTTTTGAAGGTAGGCTGGATGAGTATTTAGAGTTGTAAAAAAGTGTTACTAATGGTAGCTGACACAGAATTTTTTACGCTCTCGTTTAAAATTTCAAGATTTAAGAGATGAAAAAACGGTGCTATTTTTTCAGATACCTGAAAATAAGATACACTATTATAGCTTTTTACTAAACCTTTTTTATACTCAGTTTTTTAACTTCGCAACAGATGATTTAAATAATACAAACCTACCAATCTATGCACTACTAGATGAGTTTGGTAATATGACGATACCACATTTTTCAAATATCATAACCATCATTAGAAAATATAGAGTTTCAATCTCTATAATACTTCAATCCATCTCACAACTAGAAGCAGTTTATACAAAAACACAAGCAGATATAATTTTAAATGGATGAATAACATCTAAAGTATTTTACAACTGAGCAGACCCAACAACTTCTAAAATGGTAAGTGAGATAATAGGAACAACAACACAAAAAGATGAAGATACAAACTATAAGAGAAAAGAAAATCTTATAAATTCTTTTAATATAAGGACTTTATGAGATTCACAAGCTATTTATATTTATGGTAATAAACAGCCTGTTTTACTTGATATAGTGCCTTTTTATGAAAATGGGAGATTTAAATATATAAAATAAATATTGCAAATTGTCATATTTATAAAAAATACACTATCTCTTATTATAATAAATTAATTTTTTTTAAAGGAGTTAGTTTGAATGAAATATATCAAATTGCTACAAAATATTTTATAGAGATGGAGTCTTTCTCAGCTTATGGTGGGATAAAAAATAAATATTTTTGGAAGCTTGGAGGAGTAGCACTAATAATTTTATTTGGAAGTATTTATTTTTTTGATTTAACTTCTTTTGCATATAATAAATTAAATATTAAAAATACAAATATCATAATATTTATATCATCATTAATAGTAGTAATACTAGAAATGTATTTATTGATAACATTTGATAATTTACAAAAATATAAAGATAAATTGATTACAAAAAAATATAATATGAATGATATATCTTCTGTTAAGATAGAGTTATTAAAAGAATATTTTTCTATCCAACAAAATGATTTTTTATATGTGGCTAAAGAAATTAATGAGATGTTGAATCTTAACAATAGCAAATTTAAAAATAAACATTTAGTAGATAAAATTTTTTATTTTATTTTGAATAGTGATTCAAAAAACAGAATTTTATCTTTTTTATTTTAATGTGTTCCATGTTGACTATTATTTTTATAAATTTTAATGATACAAATTATTTTTTAGAGAATATAAATGCTCTAACTAGCCAAGAGATTAAGATTTTCTTTTTTAGAAGTTTATTTTTATTTAGTATATTATATATAGTGATATTTTTTTCTTATAAAATTATTAGAAAAATTTTAATTTTTATAAGTATTTTTTTTATAACAAAAAAATCAGAAGATATTGAAATAGTTAAATATTTAATATCTGATTTAGTTAAGTATAGTATTATCAATAAAGACAACTTAGAGAATAGATGTTAATTAAAACCCCAACTTACTAAGCACAGACTTCAACTCTTTCTTATTTTCCTCAACAACAGGATTAACAGGAGGCTCAGGAGTTGGCTCTTGCTTTATTTCAACTTCAACTTTTTCAACCACAGGTGGAGGTGGATTTTTAAGATTTTCTAACTCCTCCTCAAGAGCTTTAATTTTCATTTGAGTTGATATATCTTTTCTTGTATTTTTAATCTCGTCTTCTAATTGTTGTATTTTTTCATCATTTAATTCATCTTTACTTTTAGGTTTAAATGGCTCAACTACTTCATCTTTTATATTCATAACTTTACGATAGATACTATCTAGTACATTAGCCCACATAAACCCCACAGCCATAAAAAGTAATATAGCTACTAAATAATTATGCTCTTGTATATTTACAGATATACCACCAAGAGATGCAAGTCTTAACCACCAAAAGAAAAAAGATTTATACCATCTGTCACGATAAAGCATTTTACCAAGACCAATTTTATATCCAACAAACAGCAATGGCAATCCAAAAATAAAAACTAATATCTCCATCATCTAGTAACCTTTTTGTAAATATATTTTTTAAAATCAACTCAACCTTTGCAATAAAAAATATTTATATAATTGAGTGTATAAAGGGCTTTAATTTATGAAGTATATCTAATATAGATGTAGGAAGAAATAAAAGAACTTTATAAAATGAAATTTTATAAATATTTGAATAGCGATTTTTACACCATCTTGTGTATTTTAGGGCTTAGATGATAGTTTTATGGTTATGATATAGTAACTCTATACATAACCCTATATATAACTTAAAATATAACCCATTTTAGATTAAAAATGATATACTTTTAGTAAAAAATAAAGGGTTGGTTATGTTAGAAAATTTAGTTTATAAAATCTTAGATTTAACCTACCCAAAACTAGACACCTCAAATCTGCCAAATCTACTTTTTAAACTAAATTCTACACAAGAGTTAATATATCTAGGGGAGTTTATACCTTATGATATAGATAAGGTTTTAGAACATATAAACCAAGAGAGAAAAAATATCTTACTAAATATAAAATCCAATTCAAAAGATTTAGGTTTTACTAAAGATGAGATTGATGAACTAAACTCCAATATAGAGCAAATAATAACTTATAAAGATTTTTTAAAAGAGTATAAATCTCATAAACATTTAAAAAATACTAACACTAAAGATAAATTTATCGTTGATGAGCATGTAAAAAAAGAAGCATTTGAATATGCCAAATCAAAGATAAACATAAAAACTAAAAAGTTTGATTTAACCCCAAAAGAGATAGACAGATATGAGGAAAAATATATAAAAGAGTATATATCTAAAGCACAATCAATCTTTAAAGAGAATCAAACAGAGATTATAAAAGAGCTTCAAGACAACTCAAAACACTTTTTAAATAGATATAGTGAAGATATAAAAGGTTATAAAGAGTTTATAAAATATGATAATATTTCTAACTTATTAAAAGAGCCTTTTAACTTTTTTATACCAACATCATATGCAAAACGACATACTTACATAAGTGGGATGACAGGAAGTGGAAAAAGTGAACTGTTAAAACTACTTATATACTCAGATATACTAAAAAGATTAAAATATCAAAAACTAAGTACAGTAATCATAGAGCCTCATGGAGATTTATCTGAGGAGATAATAAGATTTACTGAGAATTACAAAAATGATGATTTAATATATATCTGCCCAAATCTAGCAAAAGACTATACAGTTACTATAAATCCATTTGAGATGGATATAAAGCAAAAATCAGAAGAAAATATCGATATACTAGCAAGTGAACTAATAGGTGTATTTAAAATCATATTAGGGTCATCTTTTACACTACCGATGGAGTCAGTTTTACTGCCGTGTATAACCACAATCTTATACTTAAATAACCCATCAAATAAAAACTATGCAGGATTAGAAGAGTTACAAAGATTTATGGATGATAACCATAATAAAGACTTGATAGAGTTTGCAATAAAAACACTACCAAATCCAAATCAACAAATATTTTTTAAATCAGCATTTAGAAATAAAAGTTTATCAGTTACCAAACAAGCACTATACACAAAGATACAAACCTTACTTAACTCAAATATATTTTCAAAGCTAGTACAGGGAAAATCTACAATCAACTTGGAAAAAGAGTTAAATCAAGGTAGATTAGTTGTTATTAACCTATCTAAAGGTTTAATGGGAGATATATCATCTAAATTCTTTGGAGCTTTAATCATAGCACTAATAAATCATATAGTATTAAAAAGAGTTCATCAAACCAAAGAGTATAGAACACCAATAAATCTTATAATTGATGAGAGCCAAAACTACCTAACATCTAGCATAGAAGTAGTTTTAACAGAGTTAAGAAAATATGGCTTACACTTAACTCTAGTAAATCAAATTGTAGGGCAAAACAGCAACACCCAACTTGAAAAAATACTATTATCAAATACAAATATAAAAATAGTTGGTATGAATGCAACCGACTCTTTAGAGAAACTAAGTAAAGAGATACAAATCCCAACTAAAGAACTTCAAAAACTAACAGTTGGAGAGTTTTTTATAAAACTAGCAAATAAAGAAGCTATAAAGTTTAAAAGCTCAACTATGCTTTTAAATAATGAAAATCAGATAACAATCTCACAATACAATGAAACTAAAAAAGAGCAGTTAGAGCGATACTATAAAAAAGTACAAAAAAATAACCATATAAAAGATATAAATAACAATACTGAAAATAAAGATAACACAACAGATAGCACCAAACAAACAGATTTTAAACCTAGATATGAACTACCACCTGAATAAGGATAAAAACAGATGTACTTACAAGAAACAAATTTAAAAATATTAGAACTACTAAAAAGGTTTAAATACCTATCATCTTCACAACTTATAAAATTAGGTGTAGCATCAAGCCAACCAGCCACATCACGGATACTTCAAAGGTTTTATAAAAATAAAGATGGAATTATAAAATCACCACTTGTAAATAAACTTACATTTCAGCCACATCCAACAAGAGGGAAACTAGAGAACTTATACTGCTTGAACAAAAGAGGAGCTTTATTTTTATCTGAATATTTAAATAAAGATTTATCAGAGATAGAGTATGTTAAAGGGAGTGGATTTTTTGCAAAAGATTATTTTCATAGAGTTACTCAGATAGATTATCATATAAACTTATATCTACAATCACAAAGAGAGGGTTTTACAATAGACTTTTTTTACAATTATTTCGATAAGACAGGCTCAAATAATTCTAACTCAAATCAAAGATTAGAAGCTAAAACTAAGATAGTTTATGAAGATGGAAGCTTTTTTATACCTGATGGGATATATCAAATTACAAAAGAGTTAGATAATAAACAAATTCAAAATTATCTGTTTGTGCTTGAAGTTCATAAGGGTAATGATACTAAAAGAGCTGTTGAAACAATAGAAAAAAATATTAAATGCTTGGTTGATGGTAGTTTAAGTAAGAAGTTTGATTATAGGTATTCGCATAAAGTGGTGGTAGTATTTGATGATGAAAAGATAAAAGAAGCCGTATTAAAACGGCTTTATAGGTTTGAGTGGTGGGGTGAGTTTAAAGATTTTTTTGAATTTAAGGGAGTGTTCAAAATTCTGTGTCAGCCTGATATAATAAGAAAATAAAAGGTTGATAAAGATGAGTAAACTAGAGAATAGAGATTTTGATTTTAACGATGCAGTTCAAGATATAATGAATGGTAA
>JAMOPL010000157.1 GCA_027064515.1 Sulfurimonas sp.
GATGATGCATTAGAATTTGGGGATTCTAGTGCAGAAAATAAGTATCTGCTTTTTTTAGTGGGTGGTGTCCTTTATGCTATTGAAGCTTTAAAAGCAAGTGAGATAGTAGAATATAGCAGTATAACAAAGGTTCCTATGATGAACTCTTATGTAAAAGGTGTTACGAACATAAGGGGAAATATCGTACCGGTGATTGACCTTTTAGATAGATTTGGACTTGGCAATACTCAAAAAAGTGATAAAACATCAATAGTGGTTGTAAACTATACTAAAGGTGAAATGCCTATGCAAATAGGTATTATTATTGATGAAGTGTATGAGGTAGATAATATAGATCCCTCAGATATTAAAAAAGCACCTGAATTTGGTTCAAAAATTCATGCAAAATTTATACTTAATATGGGGAAATATGATAAAAAGTACATCCCCATTTTAAATACTGACACCATTTTAGATGTAGATGAATTGTCAAAACTACTTGTTTAAAAGAGGGAGTAATGGAAGAATATAATAACGAAATAGAAGATATCGTAGATGAAGAGGATGATGAGGAGTTAGATCTTGTCGCTCTTGTAACTGCAAATGCAAATGATACAAGTCAATACCTTATTTTTGAGGGGAGTGATACGCAACTGTATGCTAAAAATGTCTCTAAAATTGAGGAGCTGTTAGTTTATAAAGATATAGACATAGCAAGAACGCACGGCAATGATTTGATCGTAGGTACTGCTGATATCCGTGGCAATATGACGACAATCGTTAACTTTGATAAATGGTTTGGCAATGAGGTTTTAGATGAGAGTGAGTATGAGCTTATTGTTTTGGCACATTATGGAGGGCATAGACTTGGCATTATGGTAAAGAGGGTAGAATTAATAGTAAATATTCCACCAAACACTATGACAGATAACTCTGAAAATGATGAAAAAACATCTTTTATTACAAAAGTAAACATTGGGCAAAAGAGTAAAATGTGTATAATTTTTGATAGTGATAAAATGCTTCTGGAT
The DNA here is from genome assembly GCA_027064515.1 of Sulfurimonas sp. Classification (GTDB taxonomy): domain Bacteria; phylum Campylobacterota; class Campylobacteria; order Campylobacterales; family Sulfurimonadaceae; genus Sulfurimonas. The sequence continues at coordinate 1,011 of JAMOPL010000157.1, forward strand.
ATTTTTGATACTATTGATACTAAGGCGATGGAAGATACAAAAACCATACAAAAAGTAGATACAGACAAGATGGTTCTCTTCGCTGATGACAGCAAATTTATAAGAAAAATGGCAGAGAGCCTTTTTACAAAAATGGGACTGAAATACAGAATGTATGAAAATGGTCAGCTTCTCATTGATGATTTGAAAAATATAGCACCTGAAGAGATTGCACTTTTTATAACAGACTTGGAGATGCCTGTTATGGGTGGTAGAGATGTTATAGACAACATTCGTGCAGATAAAAAATATGACGGTATAAATATTATAGTACATACAAATATGTCCAATGACAATATGGGCGATTCTCTTATAGGTGCCGGAGCACAGCAGATTATAGGGAAGGTAAATATGTTTGCTTTGGGTGAAGCAATCAAAAAGTTGATAGTATAAAATGGCTATATTATTAAGTGATAGTGAATTTGTTACCATACAAAAGTTGATTTTTAGAGAGGTCGGTATTGATCTGCAGGCATCCAAAAAACTTCTTGTGCAGAGTCGTCTTCTAAAAAGACTGCTTTTTTATAAATTTGATTCTTATATTGACTATATTCGTTTAGTGCAGATAAACAGTGCTGAACGGATTGAAATGATTAATCTTATCACAACCAATGAGACATATTTTTTTAGAGAGATCGATCATTTTGAATTTTTACAAAATAAAATAATTCCAAACCATCCTTTTAAAAAGAAATTTCGTTTTTGGAGTGCAGCTGCGAGTGTTGGTGCAGAGGCATATTCAACAGCTATGCTTCTTGATAAAACAATGGCAAGAAGCGATTGGGAGATTGTCGGTACAGATATTAATACCGAAGTCATTAAAAAAGCCCGAATTGGCTTATATCCTCAAAAATGGGCAGATAAGATACCCATAGAGTTGAAAAAAGCATATTGTTTAAAAGGAAAGGGCAAACATGAGGGGCAGTTTCTTATAGATAGAGGATTGGTTGAAAATATGGATTTTAGAGTGGGAAATCTTATGAAATACAATGCTGAAGTCGGAGAGTTTGATGTTATCTTTTTAAGAAATGTCTTAATATATTTTGATGATGAAACAAAGCAGATGGTTGTTGACAATGTATTGCAAAATTTAAAAGTTGGCGGTTATTTTTTTATTTCATTGACAGAAAATTTAAATATGATAAAGACACCGTCATTAAAAAGTGTGGCAACATCTGTTTACCAAAAGATAAAGTGAAAATATGAATAAAAAATTAAAAATTGCTATTATTTCGAGTAAAGGCGGCGTAGGAAAAAGTACTATTTCCATGCAACTTATAACACCGTACCTTTTTGAAAGAAACAATAAAGAGGTGGTACACCATTATGAGTTTGATGATGAAAACAGTGATAGTTCCAGCTTTGGAGCAAGTTATTTAAGCAAAAGGCATCAGGTAAATGTTGCATCACCGTTACTCAGAGAGGTGCTTCCTGAAATTTTTGCCAAAGATGAATCTATTTGTTTGGATATTGGGGCGAACAAAACAACTATGACGCTTATTGAAGCACTTTATTCGAGTGGAATGATTAATTTTTTAGATTTGGTTGTTATTCCTATTTTGGATGGCGAACAAGATGGTATCAATGCAAGTTTTATATACAGTGTTTTAAAAGGTTATCGTAAAGATATGAAATTTTTATTTGTGCTTAATCGTGTAAAAGATATTGATTATGTGAAATACCAATTTGAAAATTATTTTGGTGATGTAAGAGGGATCTTTACAAGTATTCATTCTGTTAGTGATAATTTATTTCCAGAAGACAAAGAGAAATATGTACTTATGCCTGATGCAGAGATTATAAAATACAGCAGAAGATTTGGTCTGACTATTTATGAAATGGCAAAACAAAACAGGGACTTTATTAAGGAGTTAAAAAACTCTTATAATGATATTTCCAAAGAAGAAGAGATGAAATTATTAAGTTTTAAAAATTATGTTTCAAAAAGTGCAAAAGCATATGAAAAAGATATTTTACAAACAGCGTTTAGCAAGATAGATGCTATCTTAGAAGGAGGAGAACATGCATAGAGACTACAGTTTATATTTACAGTTTTTAGCAAGTGAATACAATATTTTATATATTGGAAAAAGCAGTGAGGATATATATAATGAAACAGCTGCTTATTTTATGTCTTCATCAAAAGTAGATATTAACAGTAATATATTACAAAAGACAGAAGCTATACTGACAAAACGACATATAAAAGTTGTTGTGATTGATGTAAAAGATAACAATGAACTAGCAATTGATTTCTATAAGCGAATAAGAGCTTTTGATGATGAGATATTGGTTTTACTTATGTTTAATCCAAAAGAATACAAAAAGCTTTTTACAATAGTTCCCCTTGTGGATGCAACGGTAAGCTATCCCATTGACAGAGAGATTTTTCACAAAAGATTATTTACTTTACTAAGCAGCTACTATGCCATAAATTCAATTGGCAGAAGAGAGATAGTTTTAAAACAGGACAATGTTATAGAAGAGGATTCTATTGATAAATTTTTTGATACCTATGAGGGAAGTTCACTTTTTATAGCTGATGATTTAATTACAATGGTAAAAGCACTCAAAGCCGGAAATATATCACACCAATTTATGGTAAATATTGCTGAACAATTAGATAAAGTTGCAGATATATTTTCAAAAGCCGAACAAACAAACTCGGTAACACCTATTTATGAAGATTTGGCATCGTATCTGAGAGATTTGGATTTAGAAGCGATAGAACCTCAGAATTTAAAAGGTTTTACATACCTTTCTGAAATTCTGAGTGATGTAAGTGTTTACCTGATGGATATGTTTGTAGATAGGATTTTTAAAGATGTTCGTGTATTTGAGTATTCTTTAAAAAACAATATAGAGTTTATGCAGAACCAATTGCAAGGGACTCAAGAAGAGAGTGGGGAGATAGATTTCTTTTGAAAAAGAGTATAAATATTTATATGTATTTGCAAGACAGTGCCAAATTATGGAAGATCTTAGATGATTCGTATAGCTATACGAAGATAAAAAGTCATGATGAGTTTTTAGAGATACTCTCTCATACAAAAGATGACAATAGGTCTCTTTACATCATTGATATTGCTAAACTCAAAGGTAAAAAATTTAGTTACTTTAAAAAAGAATTATTGGATCATAAACATCTTTTAGTTGCAGCCTACGGGGAAAATATTTCCCAAACGCTCAAAACAAAGCTTCATGCACTGGAGGTTGGAGCGGTTATTGAAGACAAATCAGAAAATCAAAAAAAGATACTTGATTATATGATTATCAAAGCAAATTTACATATGCCTACATTGGATAACCGATTTATAAAAGCATTTTTAAACTATTATAATTTAGAAAAAATAGGCAAACAAGTAAATTATCTGTTATCTTTTTTATCTTATAAATATAATATTAATGCACTTGATATTTCAAATATCCACTTGGTGTTTTTTAGCCTCTATACAGCATTTAAGAAAAATAATATTTTAAAAATGTCAAAAATAGTCCATATAATGATAGAATCTAAAGAGATAGATACTCTTTATAAAACATATACACATCCAAAAAATTTTCAACAAAATATTATAGCTATCTTGCTACTGATGTTTCAAGATAAAGATACTCAAAGGTATGTAGAACAGATCAATATGAAAGATATACAAAAGAGTCTTATTGATGAAATTCAAAATATTTATGATACAAAAGCAAGCGTTATTATGTCTCATCAAGATGTAAATTACTTTTGGGAACAATCTGAAATAGATATAGTAGAGAGATGTAATAACAAAGTGTGTGCAGATGTTTTAGATAATGCTATTGTTTTAATTTGTAAACTCTTAATATATGCTCTTTCTAAAGTGGACTATATGGAAATATATACAGTTATGAATTTTTCAGATCTACAAATGAAGATGCATATAAAACTCTTTGGAGCTACAAATAATATATTTGAGGAGTATATAGAGTCTCATCTTTTATCAACGGACAAGTTTGTCGTAGAGATGCAAGAAAATAATGAAATTATATTGTCTTTAAAATCACCTCATTCTGAACTCAAAAAAGTTGAAAAAACAATTACAAAAAAAACAACCGTAGATAAAAGTATTATAGATACGATGCACTATAAAGATGAACATAAGATAAGTGCAGAAGATTTTTTAAAAGAGTTTGAAATAGATCAATATCTGCTAGATGATTTGAATGATTTAGAAACTGAAAT
>JAMOPL010000158.1 GCA_027064515.1 Sulfurimonas sp.
CGTTACAGAAGTTGAGTGTGTACAAGATATGATAAATGGAGTAAAAGAGCTTATAGCTAAAGAAAAATCTTTATAGAAAGATAGTATAGAAATGAGGATTTAATTAATGGCTTTTAGCCATTAATTATAACCCATTACCCCACATTTGTTTCTTATTAAAATACGACCCTATTTTAAGTGCTTTTAACGAGGTACTAAAAATAATTATGTACTTTTTTATGTACTTCATTCTGGTTTAAACTCCCTTATCTATGTTGATTTTCTAACCATTTTTCAATTTCTTCAACTATGTAAGTAATCTTCCCACCCTCAACTTTTTGGTGATATGGCAAAGAATCATGTAATCTACTTCTATAATTTTGCTGTGAGGTTTTTGAAATATTATATATTTCTGATAATTCTTTTACAGATATATATTTTTTTGCTTGTATTTTTTTCATCTGTTGTTCTAAATCAATAACTTCTTTATTTTGTTCTTTTTTATCTAAAAGATGATTTAACTTAACAAGTGGTTTATCAAACATACTTATTGTTTTCAGTTGATGCTTTTTCATTGCTTTTCGTTTGTCATCATAGTTTTTTTTATCACTACTATAACTTGAAAGCTGTACTATTCTATCTTGATGCAACTTCTCTGTTCGTAATTTTAAAAGTTCTTCAATAACTTCTTTTATGGTGTCTTTTGATTTTTTGTCCATACAATAATTTTAGCAGGATAAACATAATGAGGCAATTTAAATTTTAGGAAGGTTTATGTATAAATTAGAGTTTTATCTCTAATTTATACAATTTTATAAGATATATCTTTAATTGTAAGAGTTTGTAGAGTATCTAAATTGATATTTCTATAATTATCATTTTCCAAATCCCATACTAACACTAATGAGTTATCTACTTTTTGATTCATTTCAAAAGAACAAATCATATGTCTTAAAGAATTATCTTTTTTTATGAAACTACATTTAAAATATGGATTATTTTTTATTAACTCAAGAGTTTTATACTTACTTATATTATTCATAACTACCTCCATATTGACACTCATTATGAAAATCTATAAGGTTCTCATCTATTTCATATTTTTCTTTACCATTATAAAAAGTTTTACCCATTAAAAAATCTCCATATTCACAAAACCTACATTGACTACAATTATCTAACTCTGAACTGTCAGAACATTCAATACACTCATTGCATTGATATAGGTTTTCGCAGTCAATACAATCTGTACAATTTTCAAGTGAGATAAGCATACGATAACATTCATTTAGAGACCGTTCAGTTAGACACACTTTATTATTGTGTGTGTCTACTAAATAATCTTTTCCATTATGTCTTTCAATATCATAATAATCTAAAATAAAACTCATTACACTACCTCCACTTGATTGTACATACTTCGTAATTCTTCTAATAAATTTTCAAGTATATTCATTTCACGATCTATTTTAAAAACATCTTCCCAACTTAGTAGTTCTCCAGAGTCTTTTCGTCTATTAATTTCACTCTGTAATTCATCAAGTTTTTTAGACTGAACATCAACCTTTTCTTTTTGGTCTGATAATTGAGTTAAAAATGTTTTAACTAATATTTGTTCTATTTTTGGTAATTTATTTAAACTTTCTTCTTCTGATGCAGTTAAATTTAACATATTATTTTTCCCCTCTAGATTTAATAAATTTATGAAAATCTTTTTTATCCATAACTAAAGATAAAAAAGTATAATAATCCATTCCTACTAAGTCTTCAAACAAACTCACTGATTCATAAAAATCTTCTTCACTTTCCACATACATTATTTCAAGTATGTTTAACATATCTACTACAACTTCCACATCTGTAATTTCAATACTGATATATTCTTCATTTACATTTACTGTAACCATTTTAAATCCTTAATTTTATTTACGATAAAAATTCATAATGAGCAATCTTGTTATGCTACTATGAATCCTCGTGCCAAAATTATAATCCAATGTAAAATTATAATAAATATAATTTATATTGATAATTCAACTGTATTATGCACCGACTGCGGTATAAAAAAGATGGTTTGGGGTTGATTTTTTTTAGTGTGAATTAAAAAAAGCTTCTATTATTATGCTTTTCTATGTTTTATTTGACCTATAATTAAGTCTTTTTCATAAAATTCTAATGATTGTACAAGGTTTATTGAATGTTCTTCATAAAATCTATATTCTATTAAATCTCTTAATTGTTCATCTGTTAAATCTTTTCTATGGCTTAACATTCTTTCATAATAAATACGTGTTTTCATAGTTTCATACAGTCTGTTTAAATCATTTTTCAAATACGATAAATACTCACCTTCAAAAACTGTTGATAATTTTAAAATTTTATTTTTTTCCATACTCTTGAATAATTTATCATATATATGGGTAAAGAAATATCCTATTGTATTATCATTATTTTGACAAACATAATCATACTCATATAGATTTGTAAATTCAATTTTATTTATTATTTCTGTATAAAACTTTAATACAGTTTTATTCAAAGGTAAATTTGTATTTGCTTTTTCAAAAAGTTTTATCAACTCTGTCATGTCATTGCTATTGTATAAGTTTATTTTGTGTTTAATATAATAAGTTTTTTTGTCAAAGTATTCAAAAAAGAAAGCATCTAAAAACTCACACCCTTCCGTTTCAAGTAATTTTTTTATATTTCTTTTAGATATTGCTATCTGTTTATTTTCTTCCTTGATCACTTCATTATTATATATAGGAGAATCCATATCCTGTATAGGTTTAAATTGAAGTAGTTTTTCTTTATTAGAAGATAATACCTTTATGTTAGACTTTGTTAAATAATTCTCATCAAATTTTTTTTCAATTTTATCAACAAAATTTACTACTCTTAAAATACTATCAATTTTTTTTACAAGCAAATCTTTTTGTTCTATAAATTCTCTATATGTAATATTTTTTAAATGCTTTTTTATAAGTAAAACTTTTTCACCTGATAGCCTACTTAAAGAACTATAAATAAAATTATCTATAACAGATTTATATAAATTTTGTGTTCTTGATTTATCTCTGATAACTAATATAGGGTAATATCTTGTCAATTCTTCTATGTCATTTTTACTAAGATTAGAATAAACTAAATCAATTCTTCTTGAAGAAAAATGCAACAATGTAAAATTGAGATTATTCTTTTTTTCTAATCGCTTAATCCTATTAAAAACATTACTACTTAAAATCAATTATCCAACCTTTTTATTTTAAATTTTATTATATCTTTTTTTGTTTTGAAAGTCTTTTTTAAAGACTTCACAAGTAGCACACCCATCAGGGTTTGCTATCTTGATAGGGAACGAAAAAGTAGTGTAGTTTGTGTCGATTAAAAGAAAGTGATTTTAGCATGTCATAATTTTTCAAAAAGGAAAATTATGAGAAAAAATCCCAAGAACTTTTATACAGAGTTTTTATCAATGAAATCTATAAAAGATTTGATAAAAATCACTGACTATATTACAGATAGACACGACACACATCTCAATCACAATAGCGATAATCACAAGACAATAGTTTTTGATAATCAGCTTGAGATTGATAGAAAATTAAAAAATATTATCAATATTGCTAATTTTCATACTACACGAATAAAGCTAAACCGAAAAGGTGGCAAGCCGAGTTCCCCAGCTACTTCCATTATGATAGCCATCCCTGACATAATAGGAAATAAAAAAATATCTCTTGAAGATATTACAAAACTACATAATATTATGATTAAAGATACAGTATCTAAACTTAATGAAATTTATAAACTAAACTTCACTAAAAATGAAGAGATAAAATTTATAAAAGATTATGTTGTAAGCTCCATTCACTATAAAGATAACAATCCCCATATAAATATTATTCTTCCATCTATTGTTAAAACTTTTACAACAATAAAAAAAGAGGATAATAAAAAATATAGAACTGTGGATAAAATCTTAAAACTTCGATTAGGACTGCGAAAATTCTCATACCATACAAAACTATTAGTTGAACAAAATATGCTTAAAATGGGGTATTCTCTAAGCGATTATGTAATAAAAAAGGTTCGTGAAAATAAAAAGCTTAATCCTATGGCTTCAATGAAGCAAGATATTAAAGAGGAACGAAAAAAACAACAAGAAATTTCAACCCAAATGGAAGAAGAAACTCAAGAACAAAAAAAATTAAATATTCAACTTCAAAAGCTTGTAAAACGAATGGAAGTTTATAGCAGGAGAGCAGAGGAAGAATTAGCCAAAAATAAGGAAGAAATGGACTTAAAACGGTTAGAAAAAAATCAACGATTATATGATAAAAGTAAAGATAAATATGAACTCCTAAGAAAAGCACTATCTTCTTCTTATAATAATAGTCCAAGCCTAAATTTGGAACCAAAATAAAAAGGAAAAATTATTATGAATGAAGCAATTAGTATGAAAAATAAAAATAAAGGTATTGAGAGAAAATTAAAAAAATTATTCTTAAAACATAGGATAGTTATAGAGCTTATAGATAAAGCTTTTTGGTTAAATAGTGAGAAAAGAGAGGCTATAAAAATGATGGTAAATGTTTTTATGGATTTTGCACAAGAATTGGCAAATAAAAAAGGAGTGAAGTGATGTTTTTTTCAATATTTTTTAACTTCTTGGATGCTGTATTTGATATATTAGAATTTGTATTATTAAATAGGATAGATATATTTGCACCACTATTGACACCAGAGCCACCTAAACCTCCAAGATTAGGAAGATAATAAAAAACATAGTAATTATTATGATACAAACTTAAACAAGAGGGATAAAATTTACATTCCTCTTACTTAAAAACTCGGCTTAGAGTTTTTTACTCTTATAAAAGACTATCATTCAATATAAATATTATTTAGAACAATTAAGCTCAATCTTTTTTCTATAGTTTTAATAGTTTCTTATCTTTCAGGGGAGATATTTTCCCATAGACAAATATGTTTCAAGAATATATTTTCAATTTTCAGGGTTATACTTTCACTTTTGCAGGTAAAAAATTTCACTTAACTGGGATATATTTTCAATTTTCAGGGATATCCTTTCAGTTTTTAAGTAAAAGTGAAATACCTAAAATATGGACTTGCAAGAAAAAATATAAACTTATTTATTAAAACTATCATTTTATTGGGAAAAAATAAATTTTTTCCTTATAATAATTTTAACTTATATAAAAGGAGAATTATGAATAAAATAATCAGTAAAGATTTTAAGATATTAAAACCAAATGAAGTGATTGAAGCATTTTTAGCAGACACACAAGCGAACTCTGTTAAATTACTTGATAGGTTTTGGCATGAGATGGATGTAGAAGCTCATAAAAGGGGTAAATTAGACTTAGAAGAACGATTTAATACAATTTACTCACTTCAAGATTTAAAAGCTTTTTTGAACCTGCCAGATAGTGTTAAAGGGTATTATGAGATTATTGAAAATGCTCTTGATGGATTATGTGTCAATATCAAAATAAAAAATTACATTGATATGAATGGTAAAGTTGTCAAAAGTGCTAATCAGAATCTATTATCCTATAAAATATATGATAATAGTCAAGAAAATGCAAAAGAAAAAGTTTATGAAATTTCTCTATCTTCTGAACTTTTTAATCTTATGACAAATAAAAAAAGAGGTCATTTTACAAACCTATATTCAAAACACCAACAGAAACTACGGACTGGAATACATATCGTCTTATATCAAAGATTAAAAGCGATGCAGTTTTTCAAATATAAAGCAAAAGAGATAGACTTAGATACTTTCAAATCTTTTTTACCAAGTAAAAAACCTATAAAATATATTTCAGAAGCAGAAAAAGTCGTAAAACGAGCTTTAGAACCTATCAATAAATATACTGATATTTTAGTATCTTATAAAATTGATAAAAAATATAAACTTATCAGTTTTGATATACAAATAAATCAAGAAAATATGTCTGATGCGGAGATAGATCAAGCAGTCAAAAATCAAAAAAATATCAAATCCACAAAGAAAGAGATTGAACAAGAAAAAGAAAATGACATCATCAATAATTTACTCAATAGTAGTGAAGATTAAAAATTATAATCCTCACGACTTCTAAAAATTGGCTGTGGATAGTCTTCTATCTTACAAAAACGATAGCCTTCTTTACGAAAATATCCAGTCAGTTTTTTTACTTTAATTTTAGCAAGATTACATCCCTCATAACTTCCACTCATAGCCCATAAATCATAATGTTTTCTATCTTTGATTTTATGGTTATATTTATAGGTTTTTGTTTGATATATTTTTAGTTGGTGGTTTATGATTTCATAGTTATAGATTGAACCAGTAGTTTTATTTTTAACGAAACCTTGATTGTTAAAAATTAAAATATATGATTCTCCCCTTATTGTTGAGAACTCTTTGCCAAACGAAACAAACCCTCGAAACTCATTTTTAGCTGATATTTTCCACACTCCCAATATATTATTTTTAGAGAATGATTGTGCTTGTAATAGAGTTGTAAATGATAGTAAAATCACTAATATTAAATTTTTCATAGTTTTATATTCCTTTTTAAAATATTTGTTAAATATAGGGTAATTTTACCCTATATACTCATAGATATCATTATCTACTTTAAAATAACTTCCCTCTATCTCCATATCATGAGCAATAGATTCATAGTCTATATTATTACTTATGATTGTTGGTATGTCATCAAGGTTATAACACTCTTCAATAAAGTCTTCTGCTATATCTTCCATTGTGCTATCTTCGTAAATTCTCACACTATCTTCATAACTTTCTATCGCTTCAAAAATATCTTTAACAAGATTATTTTCAACTAAAAACTTAATAGCTTTTACACCATCTTCATCTATGTCTTCCATAGCTTCCGCAATGTGGTTATACTTGTTAATTGGAGAATATTCTTCTATTGTCATATACTCACATTCAAAATCTGTTATGAAGTATTCTTCATGATGATGTGAGTGATTACAAGCTTGTTTTCCCTCTCTTAAAATGTCCTCTACACTCTCAGCAAGTAAATCTCTATCCATAGGTAATGTCATCCATCTCCCTACTAATACACCATTATTATATGCCTCTAAGTCTGTTATATATACTTTCATCTCTTTTTCCTTTAATTTCAAATATTTTTTTGAAGATTTTGAGGGGTGTTTTTTCTTCTTAACTTTTTAATTTTAAGAACTTCAAACTAATCTCTTAATCTGTCAAATATTTCTTCGTTAGTTCATCGGGTTTGTAGGAGTTTATAAAGAAGATTTTGTCTTATATTAACCTCTGAATATGCAATATTTAATGTTAATATCAGACAATAATATTCTAAAATTAAATTACGAAAACTTGAACTAATGATTGATTTTTGAAAGATTATTGATTTGGTTGATTTTCTGTTGTGCAACAAAAATTATAAAGTTAAGAAGTTGTATTTAGTGGAAGTGATTGTAAATCACATCCTTTTTGCTCTTGTTTTAAATGGATAGTGCGGAATAAATTTAAATTTCTTTGATAGTATTTATACCAATATATTTAAGTTCGCTGTTAAAGAGGTTTTCAATATATGTTGAGCAATCAACACAAGAAGATGATATATCTATGATTGATTCATCAATTGTTAAGTTCTCAATATTATTTAAATCTATATATGATTGTTTCGCATAAATTATAAATTTTTTAATGTTTTTTTGATTTGTCAGTTGCTGAGAGTATTCTTTATTAAAAAGAATAGAATACGATAAAATCTGTCTAATATCATGACTATCCAACTTTTTTTCTGCAAATAATTTATATTTTGCATCAATTATATGGTAAATACTAGGACCATAGAAAGGGTCTTTAATTAAAAAATCTGGATATTGTTTCGGTTTTTCAGCTTTATTGATTAAAAAATTTACACTATTTAAAGATGTAGTATCAGTACCACATTTGGGAGTAATGATTTTATTATTTTCATCTCCGATATAAAGAACATTATTATAATCAGATAGCTTTAACTCAACTATTTTTTCAAATATTTTTGTTAAATCAATGCTTTTAAATAAAAGTGTTTCTTCTTCTAATTGTGTTAGAAAAATTGATTTTACTATTTTATACAGATGTTTATTTTGTTGTAATTCTTTTTTATTTTTATATTTTGAAAAATATTGAAGTAGATTTTCTTTTTTAATATTGTCATTTATAAGATATTTTCGAGATGATATTTTTAATAATAAATTAGTTATTTTATTAGTTAGCTTGATTATTTTTTCATATTCCTCTTGATAATCAAGTTTAAATATTTCAATCCTATATATTTTTAAAAAATCTATAAGTGAGTAAATAAATCTTACTAACTCTTGTTGGTGTGGCATTTTAATAAATTGATAGTTTTTTAATGGATTTGATTCTAGTATATTTAAGGAATCAATCTCTATTCCTATCCTTTTATCACTACAAACTATCTTCATCTGATGGTTAGCATTATAATTGATAAGGTATGAATATATTTGACCTAATTTATGTATATAAAACTCTGATTCTAACTGTAAAAAATTCTTCCCTTTATAGTTATTAAAAAGTTTAATAGCTTTTTCATTTGTATTTAATAGTTTGCTGTATAAGTAAAATAATTTAGTTGAGAGAAATTCTATTTTTTTAATTAATTCATCATCTTTGTAATCTTGAAGATTAGTTATTATTAAATCTTTGGGGAATATATATAAATGAAAAAAATATTGAGTTTCATCATCATACATATCTTCAATGTATGTCGATATTGTATTAAGATAATGAGTTTGTCTTGTTAGAGTATCAGAGAAAATATTTTTTTCTAAAAAGTTTCTTATAGTTTTTTGAGATTTTATAGGAAATATTTTTAGTTTTTTATATATATCATCTTCTTTATGATTGAAGTCTTGAAATGCTAAATATAAATGATTTTTTTTCTTATATGAGATTATTTCCATATCTAAGTTTTAAATATCGTCTTCATAAATATTATATTTATGTAAAATCTTATAGTCAATTTCTTCTATATCGGAGATAGATTCAATATTTTCTTTAAACCATTCATTAGTTTGCATTTTTCCAATTAGTTGCCATCCAATATCATTGATATAACTATTTTTATTATTAAATTTTAATGAATTTTTAATCATTCCAAAAAAGAATATAATTGTCTTTTTTTGTTCTGATAATTCATTGATAATCATCCCATCAGCTTTTATTATCTTCCACATACCAAAACAATATCTATCATAATCAAAAATATTGTTTAACTCTAAAATTTCTTTTAAATTAGTATTCATTGCTTTACAACATTCCAAAAAATGGATATTGTTTTTATTAGATTTGTCATCTTCATTTAATACATAATTAAAATCTTCAATAGGGTTTTTATATGTTATTTTAGCTCTATCTTCCCAATCTGCAAAAATATTTAATGAATTTTCATTAAAGTTGGCTGCACCTAATAAATAAAAATTAGATGGATATACTAAATTTAAAGATTTCCCAGAAATACGGTTGGTTAATGGAACAATTGGAGTATTAGTGCAATGTGTTATGATAAAATTATTCCATATATCAATAAACTCATCTATGTCAGAAAAAGATGTATTATAAACATTATCAGATTCATCTGGCTGAATAATATCTCTTTTTTGTTGAGCCTTAAATAAAGGAGTATATTCAGATAACAATGATGATATATCTTGATTGTGAAAATCATCTAAAAATATAATATGAGGAATACTTGGATTAACAATTGCAGACATCAATATTTGTAAGAATTCTCCAAATTTTAATTCTTTTTTTATAGGGTCATAAGTTATAGCTAAGTCTGTACTTTGAAGTCCTTTATACTCATTACCTATTCCTCCAGAAACTGGAATTTTCAAGTATTGATTTTTGTCAATATCTGCTTCACTAAAAATTTGTGATTTTTCAAAGTTATAACTTTTTCCTGTATTAGGTTGTCCTATATTAAAGAGAATATTCGCATCAATATTATTTAGATTGGGGTATTCAGATAATGGAGAGATTCTTTTGATAAATGAATGAAATTGATTGCTATCTAAATCAATTTTTTTTGAATTTAAGTTCTTTTCTTCTTGTTTTGTATCAAAATTTAATAAATTATCTAAAAATTTTATATAGTAACCAACTGTTTGTAATACTTCACTCCCATATTTTCTATCCCATTCCCAATTAGCATTTCCCATTCTTAATGTATCTGCAATTTTTTTTAATTCGTTAATATCTGTAATTTCAAATAAACTGATAGGATTATTTTTGTTAATTTGTTGTGGTAGTAAAGTTTCTAAATATTCTAACCTTTTCGCAGTTTTTTTAGTTTTTATTTCCAATCCATCAATATATTTTTTAAACAATTCTTTTATATTTTTTTTATCATTTAAGTTATTTGTTGTATCATCAATTTTTATACTTTGTTTATCTGATACAGAGGGAGTAGATAATTTTGTTATTGTATAAGTTGTATCCTTATTTTCATTTAAAATAAATTTATTTATATTTAACGAAATAATTTTAAATTGATTATTTATTTTTTCTATTTCTAAATCAGAACCATCATCAAGTTTTACACTTATCTTGTGAGATGTATCAAATAACTTTAAAAAAGAATCTTTTAAGTAGCCATTGTATAAATGAGTATCTTTATCTTGTAATTTAAAAAAATTATTATGTTCTACATCAATAAAAAACTCTATATTCTTATTATTATTTTGGATAATATTTAAAGAAATTTTATCTCCCATAGTAATTTTCTTCTCATTGATATATTGGCGAAATTGATTTATTCGATATTCTCGACCTTTACTAAATTGCATAGTAAATCTTTTATTTGTTGATATATCTATTAAATCAATATCTCCATCTTCTTGATTACTGAAATATTTATGTATCTTTGATGGTAGTAATATATAACAATCATGGACCTTGCTACTTATATCACATGATGTTGTAGGGCTATCTAAATATTTTTCTAATGTAATAATTTGCATGGAATACCTTAAAAGTATTTTTAAGGTAATAATATCAAAATAATTAAAATAAAGCTATAAATACCTTTTATATATTTTTGCGAATATTTGTGCCATTAGGGGAGGAACTGCATTTCCAATTTGCATATATGTTTTGAGATAGGGACCTAAAAATAAATAGTCGTCTGGAAATGATTGAATTCTAGCCGCTTCTCTTGGTGTCAATCCCCTTATCTGAGTAGGGTGTATATGTGAGTGGCAATCCATTTTCATATGAGCAGTAATAGTTCTTGATGGATTATTTTCGATTAACTTGAAATATTTATCTTTAAATACATGATTTCGGTGACTATATGGCATTATATGACTTATACTTTCACAAGTGGCATCTCGTCCTTGTTTCAATATAGAATAAATTTCTTGGTCATTTTGGTTATTAAATCTTGCTTTATGGTTTAAGGTAAAATCAGATTTCTTATCATCATTTATAAGTTTTAAATATTTATTAAGTGGATAATGATTGAATGAAATTTTTTTTCCAGATTCTTCACAATCAACCTCAGTTAAATTTTTAATTTTTGCACACCCTAGAGGTTCTATATTTTCAAGTGCATCTTTTAATACAAATTTTGGTTTATTCTCTAATTCTTTTAAAACTTCTTTCATTAGCATATTTGGAGTAACTTTTTTTGTAAGGGAATATTCTTTATTGACACCTATATACAATAATCTAACTCTTTTTTGTGCAACAGAAAAATCACTTGAATCAAATAAATTATATTCTACATCATAACCTATTTTATCAAAGTCTTCTACAACTTGATTAGCAACTTTTTTCATCCCTCTTACATTTTCCATTAAAATAAATTTAGGTTTTATTTTTTCCACTGCTTTAACATAATATTTATATAAAATATTTCTAGGGTCATCTATTACTCTTTGCTGGTTAGCACTACTAAATGATTGACAAGGAGGACCACCTATAATAATGTCAATATCTGTATCTATATAATTATTGATATTTTCTACGATTTCTTTAATATCTCCTTCAATAATTTTATTTGTATTTATTTCAGGATGATTAAATTTATATGTTTCAAGTGCAACTTTTTCTATATCATTTGCAAGTTCAATTTTATAACCTTCCTTAACAAAACCTAAACTAAAACCACCTGCCCCACAGAATAAATCAATTATTTTTGGTTTATTAGATTGTTCATTCTTCAATTGTAATTGTTGTCTATATTTATTTGAAAATTTATCTAAAAATTTCAAATTTTTCTTTTTATAAAGAGTAAGTGTTTTCAATAAAGGTTCATATTCTTTTGTAATAGTTCGTTTTAATATTTCTAAATCATCTTGTGAATTTACAATTCCGAAATCCACTAACTCTTTAATAACAATGTTAATATCAGGCTGTAAATTAGTAAAATCTATTTTTTTTTGAATACAGTATTTTTTGACTAATTCATTCATAACATTGATTTTTTCTATAAAAAACTTCTTATCTGTTTGTGTAAGTTTATCAATTGACTGAAATAACATTTAATATCCCATTTTTTTTAAATATTTTTTTAATAATTTTGCAATGTGTTGAGCTAATAAAGGAGGAACTGCATTTCCTATTTGTTTGTATTGTTGGGTTTTTGAACAAGGAAAAATAAAATCATCAGGAAATGATTGAATTCTTGCAGCCTCTCTAGGTGTAAATGTTCTTTGTTGTGTATGGTCTGGGTGTATAAACTGATTTCCATCTTTATACAAATGAGCGATTATTGTTTTAGATGGCATGGTATATTTTTGAACCACATAACTATTATTAAAAAGTCTTTTTTTAGGGTGTATTAAATCAGGTTTATTTGAGTAAAGTTCAGTAAGTGTCCAATTGTTTTTACTCATAAATTTATATCTTTGAATATCTAAACTATTATGATTTCTTGCAACATGATGATGGATTGTATTTTGTGATGGGTGTCTTAACAATTTCAAGTAATCATTTTCAATTTTTGGAGAGTGTGGTAATACCTCTTGCCCTTGACCAGCTTTTAATTTAGGTAAGTCTGCAATTGCATCAAAAACAGTTCTTCTTGGTTGGTTATTTGAAATATTTTCTAAATCATTATATATGTCTTCTATAGAAAAATCAACTTTTAAATTTTTTTTAATTCCAATTATTATTACTCTTTTTCTCTCTTGTGGAACACCAAATTTAGAAGCATCTAATAGTATTCTATTTTTATCTTCTAATATATGATAGTTTTTTTTCATATCTTTAAATATATCATTTATTATCAATTTCTCATTTAGTTTTGTCGATAACAAACCTCTCACATTTTCAAATACAAAAAATTTTGGTTTATAATAATTAAGTATTTTTATATAGTTTTCATATAAATAATTTCTACAATCACATTTCATACCATTTGGATCTCTTGCCTTTCCTTGTGAAGAAAATGATTGACATGGAGGACCACCAATTATTACATCTACTTCACTACCATTAACAGATAGATTCATTTTTTCAATAATATCTTTATCTGTAATATCCTTATGTAAAACACAAATTTTAATTTCATCTTCTGAATAATTATAAAACCTCATTCTTTCTTTTAAAGTATCACAAGCATATTTGTCAAATTCAACATGTGATAATGCTCGATAGTTTTCTTTATAAAAACCCTCTGCAAAACCACCAGCTCCTGCAAATAAATCTATAAAAGTATATTGTTTTTTATTCATGTTAAATATATAACCCATCCTAACTAATTTAATTGATATTTCTTTCTAAAATGATAATTGAATTATAGCAGTTAGATTGTTCTTTGCCAATAAATATGGCAAAGAACTGGAACATTAGATGTTGTTTGATTTCCTTATTAAATCCCAATATTTATAATATGCTTCTTCAATATCTTTGTATTCAAAACTCAGATAATGATTGATTACCCCTCTTTGTTTATGATTTAAACAACTATCAGCTAGGACACTATCAATTCTTAAATCTTTAATCATAACAGATAGCATCAACCTTCTCATATCATGTGGAGATATTCTTTTACCCTTAAAAGTTTCTATACCTGCTAATTTTACTAATCTTTGGAATACTTGATACATAGAACCTTTTTTAACAGTTGGAAAAATTAAACCTGATTTTATAGTTTTTAAATATGGTATAACTTCTTCTGGAATTGGATATCTATAATCTTCCTTTGTTTTTGTAATCTCTTTCGGAGCAATAATCATTTTTCTATCTAAATAACAATCTTCAATCGTTAATTGCCTTAGTTCTCCATGTCTATGAGCAGTCATCACAATCATCATTAAATAACTTCTCATTTCTTCTTTTTGACTATATGCAAGTGCTTCATACTTTGGAACAGCATTGTATAATTTTCTAATAATATCAAGATTATTTTCAAATGTTCTTAATTCCAATTTTTCACGAACTGGCATATTGTATGTTTCTATCATATCAACTATATTAGTATGTATATTTCCTTTTTTTATCTCTTCTATAAAAATTGGTCTTACGATTCTTTTAAATTGATTTTTAGTTGAGTTTTCAACATGTGCCATTTCAACATCATATATTTTTTTCAAATCATCATAAGTGATTTTAGATAATTTTTTATGTCCAATAGTTTTTCTAATATACTTATTATAAAAATAGTCATAGCTTTCTACAGTTCGTGTTCTCCAAGTTCCATTTATCAAACATATTTTTTTTCTTTCATCATATAACTCATTTAATGTTTCTTTAGTAATTATAAATGGATCTCTACCTTTTGAGATTTCATTTTTAACTTCTCCAAGTTTGTCATATGCTTGTTTTTCAGTCTTACATCCAAATAACTTTGTAAAATTTTTTGTAGGGTATCTTTTTGAAAGATATTTAAAACTTACCATAATAGCATTACTTCCATCTTTCATAGTTGTTTTTATGATTCCTGGATATGTAGTACCTTTTGAATTATTTTTAAAAAAAGTTTGTAAATGACTTCGTTTTATTTCAATTTCTAACTTTAATTTTTTGTTTAAATGAATTAATATATTATCAATAGTCTGTTTTTCTTCTTTCATTTTTAACAATACATCTTTGTATTCAGTTAGTAATGTTTGCTGTTTAGATAGTTTTTTAATAGCCATTTAATTATTCTCCATAAGTTATTCAAAAATTATAGCAGAATAAAAATATTTATGTACTTTTTTATGTACTTCAAAATGGTAAATAGTAGTTCAAAGTGGTTCAAAACATATGCATCATTAAAGAACAAAAGCCTTTATATAGGGATATATCAACAATATGGAAAGGGTACATAAAATCTCTACAATCCATTACCCCACATATGCATCTTTTTTGCCATAACAAGATCATACTCATCTAAAACATCTATGGAATTGGGTGCACGGAACTCAAAATCTTCTAAAAGTTGTTTTGTAGCTTTGATATCCATCGTTCCTTTTTTCTCCATAATCACTATATCTGCCGTATTTGCAAGCGTTGTATAGGCAATTTTTACGAGAAGTTTAGGATTAGTGTGTACTGAAAGAATATCTTTTAATATAACAATATCATTATCACGTGGAAGTGCTCGAAAAGGAGTGTTAAATTTTTTTATATACTGCACTTTTGCGTCTGTTAATGTATCATCAAGCCTTAATTCATCTTCACCATAAAGAGCAAGTCGAAACTCACCATCTACTTCTTTTATGCGTTCTAAAAGAGCTTGTGTTGTCGCATCTTGTTTTGTTGTAACTTGCAAATAATGATTCCCCGGAAGGGGATGAAAGAGTTCTAAAAACTGATCTAACTGCATCTTAATAGGCTAAATCGTGTAATTCACGGAAAAGAAAAGCTTCCACAATCTCATCAATACTCTTTTGTGTATGTGCAACAAGAACTATCATAGACATATTAATAAAATCCATAACAGGCTCACCATCACTGCACACTACAACAGCTTCCGGCCATGCTTCAAAAGCGTCATAACTATCTGCGTGAATCACTTCTACAAGTTCACCCTCTTCTATGCGTAACTCTGCCCATGTTTTTGCTTCTAAAACCGGTGTAATTTTAGCTTTTTGAACATCTGTAGAGTCCATTGGTACTACAACTAACATTAGCCGTTTATCTCTTTAAGTTTCTTTTTACTCAGCTTGATTTTTTCATTATCCATAACACCGATTTTATGAGAAAGAACATCTGATGCGATTTTTTTCGCATTTTTGAGTGAGTGCATTTTATAACTTCCGCATTGGTATACATTTAATTCAGGAATATCTTTTTTGCTTTTTACTTGAAGCACATCTTCCATCGATTTTTTCCAAGCTTTTGCTACTCTTTTTTCATCCGGTGTACCAATTACTGACATATAAAAGCCAGTACGACAACCCATAGGAGAAAGATCAATGATCTCTACATTTTTAGAATTAAGATGTTCACGCATAAAACCTGCAAAAAGATGCTCTAGTGTATGAATACCACGCCCATCCATTTTGTCTTTGTTTGGTTTGTAAAAACGCAAATCATAAACTGTAATTTTATCCCCACATGGAGTTTTCATTGTTTTTGCTTTACGCACTGCAGGAGCAGGCATAATTGTATGATCAACTGTAAAAGAGTCAAGTAATGGCATAATATAAATCCTTAATTTTAATTACAAGTATTTTAGCAAAATAGTTTGATTGTAAATTGAAATAAAAAAAATATATGAGTTACAAAGCTAGAGCTTTGGAACAAGAAAAAATTTACTATTGAGATATAAGGAATAAAGAAGTTTTAGATTTATAGTAGATTGTGCTTTTCTCAGTTTAAGGCTAGGCTTATAGCCTGCCGTAACTGAGAAAGGTGCAAGATGCTGTAAAGCTAGAAGTTCACGACTAAACGCGAGCTTCTTCTCTACGATTCAGATACGCCCAGTTTGCATCTACACGCTCTTGCCACTCTTTGATTAAGTATTTATACTCATCTTTGAAAAGGTGTCTAAAACGCCCTTGTGCTGCTAAATACTCTTCAACAGGCACAACATTTTTAGGTCGGTAAGTGATATTTAACTCATGACCGTCAATGATTTCATACAATGGAAATACTAAAGTATCTGTTGCAAGATCTGCTAAGTGCATTGTATCTTTAGGATCAAATTTCCACTCAGTTGTACAAGGAGATACTGCATTGATAAATACCGCACCCTCTGTTGCAAAACCTTTTTGAATTTTTTTGACCATATCTTTCCATTTATTTGGAGCTACCTGTGCAGCATACGGAATATTGTGTGCAGCCATAATACCCATCATATCTTTTTTGTTACGTGTTTCACCATAAGAGATAGAACCAGCCGGTGTAGTTGTAGCACTTGCACCAATTGGTGTAGAAGATGAACGTTGTCCACCTGTATTTGCATACACTTCATTATCAAGGACAACATACATCATATCATGATTTCTCTCCATACAACCAGAAATCCACTGAAAACCGATATCATAAGAGGCACCATCACCACCAAAAGCTACAAACTTAGGATTACGATCCGGTTGCTTGAGTCGTCCTTTTGTTTTAAGAGCCTTGTACATTGCCTCTGCACCTGAAACTGCAGTAGAACCATTTTCAAAACCGATATGAATCCAAGAAGCATCCCAAGAAGTGTAAGGATAAACTGCAGTACATACCTCTAAACAACCAGTAGAAGCTGCAAGAACCAAATCATCATTTGTAGCATTTAAAACTTCACGAACAATGATAGAGTGTGCACAACCAGGACAGAGAAGATTTGCACCTTCAAAACGGTCAGCCGATGTTGAAAACTCTTTTAAGTTTTTAATTTTTTTCATTTCGCTCATAATTCTATCCTATAAAAAAGCTAGTTTCGGTCCACGAACACCGATAAACTGTTGTTGTTGAGTAAGTAATTTACCGGCATCAGCATTTGCTTGAAGCTCAGTATATAAATCTACTAAATGTTTTTTTGTTAAATCACGACCACCAAGACCATAAATATAACCACTTAAAAGCATTTTTGAATCAGTATTAAAAAGAGCACCTGCTATCTCATTAAACAGAGCACCTGCCGCACCACCTGGAGCTGAACGATCAAGTGCAGCAACAGCTTTAATGTCTTTTAAAACTTCTGCTATATTTGCAAATGGGAACGGACGCAAAACACGAATACCTACAACACCTGCTTTAATGCCTTTTTCTCTCATCTCCAATGCCACTTCACGAGCAGTTTCAACAGATGTACCCATACAAACAACTGCTACATCTGCATCATCCATATTGTAACATTCAAGTTGAGAATATTTACGACCACTCAATTTTTCAAACTCAGCAAATACTTCATCAATTTTACCCGGAACAATATTCATTGTATCACTATGTTGACGAGCTTTATGCTCAAAGTGCCAATCTTCTTCAGTTTGAACACCGTGTGTTACTGGATTTTCAAAATCAAGCATATCATTCATCGGCTTATATTCACCAACAAAATTATAAGCATCATCATCACTAAGAGGATGAATTCCCTGAGCAGTATGTGATGTCAAAAAACCATCCTGATTAACAACTACAGGAAGTCTTACATCATGATCTTCTGCAACTTTGAAAGCTATAAGATTCAAATCGTACGCTTCTTGTGGGTTAAATGCATCAAATTGAATCCAACCGCTATCACGAACCATATACATATCTGAATGGTCACAGTTAACATTCAACGGTGCAGCCAATGCACGGTTAACAATATTAAGAACGATCGGCAAACGCATACCAGAAGCCTGATAAAGTGTTTCAGCCATGAGTGCCAAACCTTGTGAAGCAGTTGCAGTTGCAACACGTCCACCAGCTGCTGCAGCACCGATACATCCACTCATTGCAGCATGTTCAGACTCAACCATTACAAATTCACCCTCAACTAAATTGTCTGATTTGAATTTTGCATACCCTTCAACAATGGCAGTTGATGGTGTAATAGGGTAAGCAGATACTACATCAACCTGAGCCTGTCTCAAAGCTTGTGCTGCCGCGTGATTTCCATCCCATACTTCTGTTTCATTTAATTCTAATTTATCAAATGCCATTATTTCTCCTTATCTTCTTTAGTAGGCCATCCAGCAATTGCGCTCTCTTCATCTGTCTGTTCACTGAACATAAGAAGTGATTTAGGATTTGTAGGACAAACCTCAACACAAATACCACACCCTTTACAGTGATCCATATCTACACCAATTACTTTCTTATCTCTTGAAATAATAGAGATATCCGGACAATATACCCAACAAAACTGACAATCAATACAGTAGTCTTTATTGAAAACCGGTTTTTCAAGTCTCCAATCTGCTACACTTGCAGTAAAAGAGCTGTTTTGTGTGTAGTTACGATCTTCTTGACGTGTTCCGGCAATATCTTCTATAGCGCCATCAAAAGTACGAAGCATAGCTCCGATTTCAAATTCATTCCAACCATTATTTTCCATCATCAGCTCCTTACTTCACTTCATCATATGCACGTTGAATTGCCAACATATTACCATCAACAATCTTTTGTGGTAACTTTTTAAGAACCCTTTGCATACTCTCTTTGAAAAATTCAATATCATACATACCAGAAATTTTCATAAATGCACCAAGCATTGGTGTATTTGGAATAGCACGGCCAATAGTCTCATTTGCAATTGTAATACAATCAACAGTATAGACTTCTTTACCCTCTAACTTTGGTTGTGCAGCAACTAACTCTTCTGTCGTTAAATGCGTTGTAATAATATATTTTGTATCTTCTTTTCCATTTATTGTTACATCAGATGTGTAAACTAACGCTGGATCAATTACAAAAACATAATCTGGTTCCATATATTTTTCATGGTTTAAAATTGGCTTCTCATCTACCCGATTATACGCTGTCATTGCAGCTCCACGTTTTGCTGAACCGTAAAATGCGAATGCCTGTACATGCTTCCCAGTTGTAGAAATAACGTCTGCTAAACCTTTAGCCCCTGTTACGGCCCCTTGACCAGCACGACTATGCCATCTGATTTCTAGCATAAATTCTCCTTTTCTTTTGTCAAGAAATATTTTAATATTTTCTATCAAGTCTATTTATGAGTATTTTAGGCAACCAGCACTTAAATATAGCTTGATATAATACTCTAGCTTATAATGTCTGTTAAGAGTGTGATGAATTTCTACTTTTTAACCACAAAATAGCTTTATAAGTATCACTAAAAATAACATTTGTAAATCTTTCCAACTTCTCTTTTGTACCATAACCACTCAATACTCCTATAGAATTAACTCCTGCTGCATCAGCAGCTATTAAATCTAATTCAGTATCACCAATCATCCAGATATCTTTATCATGAATATCAAAGACCTCTAAAGCTTTTAGTATAGGTTGAGCATGCGGTTTTGGATGTTCAACATGCTCACGACCTATAAGAACCTCAAACTTATCCATCAATCCAAAATGCTCCATAAGTATTTGTGAATATTTTCCTGTTTTTGTCGTCACTATACCTAACTTTGCAAAACTAGCAGCAAGTTCAACAGCCTCTTTTGCATAAGGAAGCAGTACCGTTTTTTGTGTCGATATCTCTCTATAATGTTCTTTGTACAGTGCTACATAATCCCAAACTTTATCTTCTTCAATACCTAAACGTGCAAACATTACATCTAAAGGATGCCCTATCAAGGCTTCTATCTCTGCATCTGATGGATGTTTTTTGTTGTAAAAATCATAAGCATAATGAAAACTTTCCAAAATTGCTTCTGTGGAATCAATCAATGTCCCATCTAAATCAAACAGTATTATCACTCTTTCTCCCATTTTATATAGTTATACCAGATTCCACCAGAAGCCGGTTTAATATTTTTAATCTTTTTATTTACAGCTGTTATAGAGTTTGGAATATACAAAAAGAGATAGGGGTTATCATGCACAATCATTGCAAACATTTTTTGCCATATCTTTACAAGTTTTGCTTTATCTATAATAGATTGCGATCGTTCTATTAACTTATCTATCTCACTGTTATGATAACCTACAAGATTAAATCCACCTTTTTTATCATTGTCACTATGCCAAAACATATAGGGATCCGGTGTTGGAGAGAGTCCCCAACCAAGTAAAACAGTATCAAATTTATGCGGAAAAACAACCATATTTAAAAATGCCTGCCACTCCATTACACGAAGTTTTACAACAACTCCTGCTTTTGCAAGCTGATACTGTAAAATCTCTGCAGCATAGGGACGAATAGAACTTGAATTTGATGTTGCGATCTCAAACACAAAAGGATGTTTTTCATCATATCCAGCTTCACGAAGCAAGGCTTTTGCCTGCTCTATATTTTGTTTTGGTGCTTTTATATTTGAGTTATATGCACTGCTTCCCGGTAAAAAAGGTCCTGTACAGACTTTTGCATGTTTAAAAAAGAGAATATCAATCAACTCTTGGCGATTTATTGCCAAAGAGAGCGCTTTACGTACACGAGGATCTGCAAACTTTTTCTTTCTAAGGTTCAATCCAAGATAGGTATATGAAAGTGATATTTTCTCATAGATATTAAATCTTTTAAAAAAATCACTGCTGAGTTGCCGCTCCATTACCAAGGGATCAATACTGCCAAGATCAAGTTCTCCGTTTTTAAGCATCAAAATACGTGTCATAGGATCTGCTATAACATGAAAAGCAATCTTATCTATTTTTGGACGTCCTTCAAAATAGTTCTCATTTGCCAAAAGCTCTATATTTTTTGAAAACTCCAATTGTGTTAGTTTATATGGACCTGTGCCTATAGGGTGCATATTAAAGCTGGAATTCATCAGATTCTTTTCATCTTTTAAAAGATGTTCTGGTACTATCCCCATCATCCAGGTCTCTAAAGCTTTAAAGTATGGCTTTTTGTACTCTACCGCAACAGTATAGGGATCCAAAACTTTCACATCTTTTACAAAACGAAATCCTGCAGAGTATGGAGATGCTATCTTGTCTGATATAAGTGTTTTATAGGTAAAAAGAACATCTTTGGCACTAAAAGGCTTACCATCATGCCAAAGGACACCTTTTCTCAGTTCAAATATCAAAGTAGTATCATCTTTAAAATAGAACTTTTTGGCAAGATCGCCAATAATGACTTTATTATCTTTATCATACTTTACAAGTCCATTAAATAAAAAACCTGTAATTTCTGAAGATGAGGAGTCCGTTGCCAAAATTGGATTAAGACGTGATGGATTTGCTGATGTTGCCAACTGTAATGTAGATGAAAAAAGCTCTGTAAAAAAGAGTAATAATAGTAATAATTTCATAGTGGTGAAATTATAGTATAAAATTTAAAGGTTTTATGATTTTTAAAAAGAAAGAGTTTTACCAAGAGAAAAATCTCTTGATAAAAAGGTGCAAGACGATTAACGTTTGCTGAACTGGCGAGAACGACGAGCTTTTCTCTTACCTGGTTTCTTACGTTCAACAACACGTGCATCACGAGTCATCATACCTTCAGGTTTGAGTATAGCTTTAATCTCTGGATTAAATGCTACAAGTGCACGAGAAATCCCGTGACGAAGTGCATCAGCCTGACCACCGAAACCACCACCTAAAGTAGTAGCTACAATATCAACTGAAGTCTCTTGTTTAGATAAAACAAGTGGTTGTTTTACACGAAGCTTTTTCGCTTCAAGTCCACCTAACCATGCGTCTAGTGAAAGACCGTTGATTGTAATTTTTCCTGTACCTGGAGTTAACCATACTTTTGCGATAGACGCTTTACGACGACCTGTTGCATATATTTTATTTGCCATATAATTAGTCCTTATTTAGCAATTTGTGCAGTGTGAGGATGTTCAGCACCTGCATAAATTTTTAATTTTTTAAGCATTTTAGCACCAAGCTTAGTTTTAGGAAGCATACCACGAGTTGCTAATTTATATAGTTTCTCAGGATTCTTTTCTAAAAGCTCAGTCATTTTAACACTCTTAGTAGAACCGAAGTATCCAGAGTGAGAAAAATATTCTTTATTTGCTATTTTACCAAGACCGTTAAATTTAGCCTTAGAAGCGTTAATGATAACTACATAGTCACCACAGTCAATATTTGGAGTAAAACATGCTTTGTTCTTACCACGTAAGATAGTAGCTACCTCAGTGATCATACGACCAAAAGTTTTACCTTCAGCATCAATCAAAACCCATTTTTGATCGATTTGTTCAGGAGTTGCAATTTTAGTAAATTTCATTCATGAACCTTTCGTAGGAATTTTTTAACAAACATCTTAGAGGGAGATTTGTTTAAGTGATGGAAGTATAACCGCATAAACTTACAAATGACTTAATTTAAGGATACTTTAATTAACTTTTACTTAATTTCAGTAATTTTTAAATATTTCATACTATACTATAACTACAAATCTAACTTTACTCTTTGGAAATTCAATGAAACAAATTCTGCTTTTTTTATTTTTTAGCTCTTTTTTATATGCACAAAGTATTACTATCGCTCTAGCAGCCAATGTAAGTTATGCAATGGATGCTCTTAAAACTGCTTTTTATCAACAAAATCCTGATACAAAACTTCGTATCATCATTGGAGGAAGCGGAAAACTCAAAGCACAGATACAAAACGGTGCTCCATACGATATTTTTATGTCTGCAAATATACGATATCCGGAAGCTCTTTACAAACAAAAAATTGCAATTACAAAACCTGTAGTCTATGCACAGGGAGCCTTAGCAATACTCAGCCAAAAACCAAGAGACTTCACACAGGGCATAAAAATCGTTACAGATGCAAAGATAAAACACATCGCCATTGCCAATCCAAAAACTGCTCCTTATGGCAAAGCAGCACAAGAAGCACTTCAGCGTGCAAAACTCTACCAAAAAGTAGCATCCAAACTTATCTTTGCTGAATCCATTGCACAAACCGTTACCTATGCCATGACAGCAGCAGATCTTGGCTTTATTGCAAAGTCGGCACTCTACTCTGCAAAAATGCAACACTTTAAAAAAGATACACACTGGATAGAAGTAGATACAAAGCTCTATACACCCATTGATCAAGGTATCGTTATCTTAAAGCATGGCACAAACAACAAAGCAGCCAAAAAGTTTTATGAATTTATTTTAAGTGAAGAAGCAAAAAGCATCTTTAAAAAATATGGATATACTACCTTATGAATAAAATTCGTGCAAAGATAGAGCGCATAAGAACAAACGATCAACTAAGCATCGTTACATTCCATTCACAAGAGCACTCCCTTACAATGATGAGCCTTGAACTCGGTGAAGAAATTACACAAGCCAAAGAGCTTGTACTCACAACAAAAGCGAGCAATATCGCCATTGCAAAAGAGTACAAAGGAATGCTCAGTTATACAAATCAGCTTACGGTGACAATTGAAGCTATTGAACTTGGGGAACTCCTTTGTGTACTACAGCTCTCTTTTGAAAACACACTTTTAGAGTCAATCATCACAGCAGACTCGGCAAAGCGTATGCAGCTGGAAGTCGGGGAGTCTGTAACAGCACTCATCAAATCAAGTGATATTTCTATACTGGAGACTTTGGCATGAGTTTTGAGCCCTTTATACTCTCTTTTAAACTGGCATCACTGACTGCATTTATTCTTTTTTGTATTTCTCTGCCTCTTGCGTGGTATCTCTCACAAACCCGCTCACGCATCAAACCTTTTCTCGAGGCATTAACTGCTCTGCCAATGGTCCTGCCTCCATCGGTACTTGGTTTTTACATTCTCTGGGCACTCTCTTACAACTCTCCTCTTGGCGCTTTTTTTGAAAATACACTGGGTGTAAAACTAGTCTTTTCTTTTACAGGGCTTGTTATTGCCAGCTGTTTTTACTCTCTGCCTTTTATGGTGCAACCCCTGCAAAACGGCTTTGAAACACTCAATAAAAATATGCTTGAGGCCAGCTATATTGCAGGAAAAAGCAAATTTACAACGCTCTTTAGGGTTGCCCTTCCAAATATGAAACCGGCTCTTATTACTGCCATCATTATTACCTTTGCTCATACTGTCGGGGAGTTTGGTGTTGTCTTAATGGTGGGGGGAAGCATTCCCGGTGAAACAAAAGTGGCATCCGTTGCAATCTATGAAATGGTTGAGATTATGGATTACAAAAGTGCCCATATCTACAGTGCCATTATGCTTGGCATCTCTTTTGTTGTTCTTCTGAGTGTTTATATCTTTAATGCACACCATAACAAAAGGTTTGGATTATGATAAAGATCGACATAACAAAAGAGCTTCACGGTGCAAATGGTATAATGCAGCTCCAATGCAAAACAACGATCCAAGAGGGAGAGTTTGTAGCACTCAGCGGAAAAAGCGGTAGCGGAAAAACTACACTGCTACGCATTCTTGCAGGACTTGAAGATGCACAAGGGGAGATATCTGTTGCACAAACAAAATGGTTACAAACAAATAAATCACTGCCTCCACAACAAAGAGAGAT
>JAMOPL010000159.1 GCA_027064515.1 Sulfurimonas sp.
TAACCGTGGTCACCAGCATTACAATCTAATATATCGATAGTGTGAATCTCGTCGAAATAGTGTTTTTGAGCATAAGCACAAAATACATTTGTAACCCCTGGATCAAATCCACTTCCAAGAAGCCCCATAATTCCAGCCTCTTTGAACTTTTCATCTCTCTCCCATTGAAGTTTATACTCAAACTTTGCCTCATCAGGATGTTCATAGTTTGCTGTATCAAGATATGGTGTTTTAGTTGCGATACAAGCATCCATAATAGTTAAATCTTGGTAAGGTAATGCTACATTTATAACTATATCTGCTTTTATAGATTCTATTAGTTTTATCAATGCCTCTGTATCATCAGCATCTATCGTTGCTACATCAATATTAGCATTCGGTAATTCACTTTTAATATCTTCACATCTTGAAAGTGTTCGACTTGCTAGTACGATTTTTCCAAAAACTTCTGAGTTTTGCACACACTTATGTACCACTACTCTACTTACTCCACCTGCACCAATTATTAAAGTTGTATTACGATTTGGCATTTAGTGCCTCCTTGTATTGAAATTTTATAACTAATCATCTCATTTGTATATTCTAACACAAAAAAAATTTCTATCCATTACTCAACTAATTTTTTAAAATTTTTAACAGTATATAATCCTAGTTTATCACCCTTAAGTGCTTTTAGTTCACTTGAGAATCCTTTTTTAGAAAAAATTACAAACTTATCAACTTCTATATTTGATTTTGCACACTGCTCTTTAAGTTTTGTAAGTTCACTTTTTTTAATCTTTGCATTTGTATATTTAGTAGTTCCAGCAATAATTTTACCTGATTTTGTTTTAGCAAAAATATCTATATCAGAATCATTATCCCAATAAGATCCTATATCGACGATTGGGTCATCAATAGATGTAAGTTTTAAAAATTGGTGAGCTAATTGAGTAAAAGTTAGTTGCACAAACTCATTCTCTCTATTTGCATATCTATCTAAAATCTCTTTATAATCACCATCTCTTGCACCTTTAAAAAGTGGTGAAACAAAAGCAAACCAGAATCTTAAAAATGGAGATGTAAAATATAGTTTATTCGAAACTGATTCATTTTCAGCCCACGATGTAAAAATTCTTTTTGATTTTTCTAATTTTATAATTCCTATCTCGCATAGTTCATCTAGTGCTTTTTCCCCTACATCTTTTCCAATATTTGCTCTTTTAAATGCTGTATGAGTTTTTCCATCACCCATAGCGATTCCAGTAAGTATAGAGTGATACATTGGCATACCAGTTGTAAGATCAGTAACATCATTACGAATATATCTAAAATCTGGTAAGATCACTTTTTCTATTAGCTCTGATGATGATTTTGAGGTATCAATATTCCCCCAACTAACCCCACCAAAAATAGAAAATTTCTCAACTGCTTCTTCAAAATTGTTTGGTTTGTGTTCTTGATAGAACGCTTTAAATTGTTCTTGTAATGATTTATTGTTTAACATAGTTATAACCTTTATTTTAATTTATAATCTACTCTAAAGTAGATATTTTCATAGTTTGCACTATCTCTTGCAACTCATCTGCTTTGGTGTCTTTAGGTATAGCCTTACCAAAATAGACTGTTATCTCTCGTCTAGCAAAAATAGACTTTTTCTTTTTAGATTTATATTTTGAAAATATACTTCCAAATGTACCATCAATATAAAATGGAACTATACTACCATTATAGTTTTTTGGAATCATCTCATAACCTCTAAAAAACTTTTGTATCTCTCCATCTTCTGTAATTCCACCTTCAGGAAAAAGTCCAACTATTTTACCATTTTCAAGTCTTTTTCCAGCCTCTTTAAGTGCATCTTTTGCTCCTCTTTTAGAAATCGGAATCGCCTCACCTTTTTTAAAAATATAATGCATTAATTTCCAATAGTATATATCTTTATCCATCATATAGTTTATTTTTCTATCAAGGGGAAGTTGTAAAAGAATCCAATCTATCCAACTCACATGATTCCCTAAGAGTAAAACAGCATCAGTTTTAGAGATATTTTCCAAGCCAACATAATTATACTTGTGTCTTGTAGATAAAATCATCTCTAAAACAGACCAAAATATCATAATGATGAATAGATAGCACTTTTAAGTGCTAATATAAGTGGCATAATAAATGCTGGAAAAAAATAATCCATTGTATTGACTAAGATTCTAAAATATCAGAATCTTCTACCTCTTGATTTACAAGAGTAGTACTCCACCCCTCGTAATATCCATTAGCTTTTTTTATCTCTACAAAAAGCTTATCCACCACTTTTTTAACTTCATCACCAGTAACTGCATGATTTTTAATTAAAACGATTCCATATTCAAACTCTTCACTATCTAAGTCATCTTTAAAACTAAAACCATCTAACTCTAATGTGTTTAAAAATCTATTTTTTTGTGTTGGTGTTTCAAAAGATATATAATGTTCCACATCTCTAGATATAGTTAAATCTTCATTTTCCTCTTCAAGTAAAAAAATAATTTTACTACTTTGCATATGAACTAGTTCTAACTCTGTTGGAACAAGGTTTTTATGATGAAAATTCCATTTTTTATCTTTTATAACATTACTCTCATTTACATAGTTTGTAGATTTTAAGATAGCTCCAGCCATAGTATCTAACTCTTTAGAATCTTGTGCATAAAAATAAAGTTCACTCCACCCATCAATAACTCTACTACCAACATATCTAGCTCTCTCTTCATAAGCAAGAGCAATAATTAAAGATTCTTTATTTTCTAAAAATTCTTCATATCCCTCTTTTGTTTCATTTAGACCATCATATTGGATAAAAACACTTAAAAGCCAAGGTGAATTATCTTTACACTCATCTGCTTCTAAATCTATCTCTATTATTAACTCATTATTATCTTCAACTCTTTTAAAAATCTCTCTCATTTTAAAATCCTTATCTTAAACTTTTACTATTTCACTTACTTCTAATCCAAACCCATTTAAACCAATAAAATCAGTAGTTTTAGCTGAACTAAGTAAATTCATTTTTGATATTCCAAATGATTTTAATATTTGAGCACCTGTTCCAAACTCTTTCATAGAAGCATTATCATGGTGTTTAGGTTTATTTATAAAAAGTAGTACTCCACCATTTTCTTTTAAATATTCAACAGAAGATATTAGATTAGTATATTTGCTTTGATTTAGTAATAGTTCCATATCTGAAACTACATTATGAACTCTTACATTTGCAGTCTCTCCAATATTGTTAAAAACTATTGCCGTATGTTCAATAAAATCGTGATCTTTAAAAATATGTTTTTTAACTTTCACATCAAAAAATTCAATCTCTTTACTATCTATCTCATTAACAAGTCTCTCATTAGCTAAACGGTATTCAACCAAATCAGAGATAAAAACTGTTTTTAAATCATGCTCTTTACCAAAAATATCTAAATCATCTCTTCTAGCCATTGTTCCATCAGCTTTGATGATTTCACAAATAACACCAGATTCACTAAGCCCTGCCAAGCGACATAAATCAACTGAACCTTCAGTATGACCTGTTCTAACAAGTACCCCACCATCTTTAGCAATTAGAGGAAAAATATGCCCAGGTTTTACTAAGTCAGTAGCATGAGAGATAGGGTTTGCAAGAATCTTAATAGTATCATCTCTCTCTCCAGCCGATATACCAGTTAAAGCATCTTTTGCATCAACAGAAACTGTAAAAGCTGTTTCATAAGATGATGTATTAGAACTAACCATAGGATTCAGATCAAGTCTTGTTGCGATAGATTTACTTAGTGCAACACAGATAAGACCTCTTGCATGAGTAGCCATAAAATTCACATGCTCTGGCGTTGAAAAAGCAGATGCATAAACTAAATCACCCTCATTTTCTCTATCCTCATCATCAATCATAATAACCATATTGCCTTTTTTAATCTCTTCTATCGCTACTAATACTCTATCTATTGGTGTCATATTTTCTCTTTTATTTAATTTGTCTTTATTATATAGAAATTATGATTAAAAAAGAGTTTTAAGTATAAATTATAAAATTCTTTTTAAATCTATTGACAAATTAAACAAATTTACATATAATTCCGGCTCACAAACATAAGTTTGTTTAAATATCGCGGAATAGAGCAGTTCGGTAGCTCGTCGGGCTCATAACCCGAAGGTCGCAAGTTCAAATCTTGCTTCCGCAACCAATCTTTAATTTTCAATGTTGGGGTATCG
Source organism: Sulfurimonas sp. (assembly GCA_027064515.1). Lineage (GTDB taxonomy): Bacteria > Campylobacterota > Campylobacteria > Campylobacterales > Sulfurimonadaceae > Sulfurimonas. Next base: position 4,225 of record JAMOPL010000159.1, read on the forward strand.
CCAAGCGGTAAGGCACTAGTTTTTGGTACTGGTATTCGGGGGTTCGAATCCCTCTACCCCATCCACCTTTTTTTTAAATATCGCGGAATAGAGCAGTTCGGTAGCTCGTCGGGCTCATAACCCGAAGGTCGCAAGTTCAAATCTTGCTTCCGCAACCAATCTTTAATTTTCAATGTTGGGGTATCGCCAAGCGGTAAGGCACTAGTTTTTGGTACTGGTATTCGGGGGTTCGAATCCCTCTACCCCATCCACCTTTTTTTTAAAATTTCATACAAGAAGTTTATTATGAACGATACAACAGATCCAGTAACATTAACTCTTAGAATTATAATCTTTGTAGTAATTGCAGGAATTTTCTACTTTACACTTAAAAGTAAAAAAAAAGACTAACTGTAAATTAAGAAAATCTCTAAGAGACTTTCCTAATAAAAACAACTTTAAGATAATCACCCTCTTTAAATTTCGGATTCACTCTAAAATCTTTAGGTAATGAAAAACTTTCCTCTACTTTGTACTTACCCCTTAACTCTTTAAATGCTTTAAAAATAAAATCTCTAAAAGTCATCATAGAAAAATTTGCCGAATTTGTTGAAGCTACTATAAGACCACCATTATTTGTAATTTGAATAGCCTCTTTGAGAAGATTCACATAATCTTTTGAAGCTGAAAAAGTGTGCTTTTTACTTCTAGCAAAACTTGGTGGGTCAAGAACAACCATATCAAATGTTAGTTTTTTACGAACAGCATATTTGAAATAGTTAAAAACATCTTCAACTATTATGCTTTGAGATTTAATATCTATGTTATTTACTTCAAATTGTTCTTGTGTTTTAGGTAAACTTCTTTTAGCCAAATCTACACTTGTAGTCTTACTCGCTCCACCTA
>JAMOPL010000160.1 GCA_027064515.1 Sulfurimonas sp.
TGAATTGAGAAATAAGTTACCCTTAAGAAAGTTTGTTAAGCTTTTCAATGTGTTTTATCTTTTTAACTAAAACAACCAAAAAAGCCCTCGGGTAACTTATTTCTCTCCAAAGGTTTGTTATATATTTCTTCATCACATGTTATTTCTAATATTTTTAATATCTTCAAAAAAACTATCAGTTATTTTTGTATTTTTATTAAGAACAGCATTCCATATTATTAAAGGGTCATATTTTATCATAACCTTTTTTGTGCATTTAGCTATTTTAATATCTTTAGCATTATTAAGTTTTGTTCCTTTATAAATATGATTGATTACATTTACAATCGTTGTGCTACTAGGATCGCCATTATAAGTACAGTCATAAATTGCATATTGTAAAATATAATTTACACCATCATTTTTAGAATACCAATTTTTATGTATATTATTTTGTGCATTTGCATAATATACTATACCACCAATCAATATAGAGATTATTATAACTACTCTCATATTAGATTTCCTCCTATATATAACGGTTGTCGTGAGCGATAAGTTTCCGCTAGGTAACTTATTCGTTCCTCGTATTTGTTAGGTTTGATAAGTCTGTGTCGGTTAATCCTGTACTAGATTTAATAATCTCAATATCTACATTAGCTTTCAACAAGTTAGTTGCTATTTCTAATTTTTCTTTTTTTGCACCCTCTATACTTCCTATTACATAAGTAGATTCATAAGCACTTGCTTGGTCATGTAAAGATTTTTGATAATTTTCATATTCTACTCTTTCTTTATCATCCATTTTCAGATAATCCAGAGTCTCTTTTGCTTTTAGAAGTCCTTTAGCTCTTGGATTATCAGGTATCTCTTCATTTTTTAAAAAGTTTATCCACTCATCTAAACTATCTTTTGATTTATCATTAAAATTTCTAATTTTTAGTAGATAATATTCAGGGTAGATATTTTTTACATCATCAACTTTATATAATTCTTTTTGTTTTTCGTTTAGTTTTAGTTGTGTATGGTTATGAAGTCCTATGAAGTTTGTAGTACCTTTGTATATATAATCATCTCCATCACCAAAGTCAAAGTATAAGATGCTTATAGAAATAATCTTAGTTACTTTTGCATAAGCATCTGATTCTTTCATATGTTCTGTAATAGCTTTTGATGAAGCATATAAGATTCTTTGTAGATAGTCCATCTCTCTATCATATTGAATCTCTATTAAAACTATCTCTTGCTTTTGATTTTTTACTTTTATATCAAGGCGATTAAATTTATCATTTTTTAAATCTTGATTTGATTCAGATTCTAAAACTTCTAAAATAGTTATATTCTCTTTTAAAAGTTCACTTAAAAAACCTTCTAAGATTTCAAAGTTTGCTTTGCTTCTTAGTATTCTTTTTATAGCCCAGTCAAAACTGATTAATTTTCTTTGCATTTCTATCATTTCCTATTTATATTATATTTTTCTAACAAACACTTTGCTTTTTCATTCGATAACTTACCAGTTTTTTGAAGAGAGCTTATAGCTTCTTTAACAAATAATAATTCATATCTATCAATATTTGTAAAATAACTAAAGCTTATTGATGTAATTATTAAAGTTGTTATTACGGATGTTGATATATTAATTAAAATACTAACAGGTAAAGAAAATTTCTTTCTTAAAAATTTTACAATTGTTGTTCCTAAAAAAAATACCCATATTAAAAAAAAGACTATTGCAAATAACAATCCAATAAATAAAGTTTTTGCTGCACTAACTTGGACTATATTTAAAACAATTATATTTCCTAAAATTAAAATAACAGGTATTAAAAAAGGTAAGCTAAAAAAGCCATATTTAAAGATATGAAATATCATCTCTTTAAAATACGATTTATCAAATTTTAATTTTGCAAAAATTCCCAGTAATATAGGTCTTATAAATGCTGTTGGCAGAAGTGTAAGTAAGAATATACCTATCCAATATAGAATAGGCATAACATTAAATATATTAAAGTAAAGCTCATCATTAAATGTATTTATTATTAGATATATCATCAAATATAACATCAGTATAGAACTAATAATTAGGAGAATTAGTTTTAAATAATCTTTCATTGATAAATATTCACTAACCTTTAGGAATGATAACATTTTAACTACTTTTTACTTTTTTTAAACATATTTTTTAGAATAGTAAGCGGTGATAAACTAGTTTTTGTTTCTTCATCTTCAAAAGATATTCCTATCAGGTTACCAATCGCATTAGCTTTATCAAAGTATTTATCAGATTCTTTTTTTTGTCCTATTTCTTCTAACACTGCTGAGTATACAAGATAGGAATTAAATAGAGCCATTTGATTATTTGTTTTTTCGGCACCAGTTATTGATTCTTTAGATAATTGTTTAGCTTTTTCTTGATTATTATCAAATAAATAAGCCATTGCGAGATTTGAACTAATTAAATCTTTTTGTATATAATCATTCACTTCTGCACATAGTTTTAGTGATAATTTAAGTGAATCTATCGAATCTTTATATTGCTCTTGTTTTAGATAAGTCACACCTATATTACTTGCTATATTCATTTTTAGTTGTTTATTACTTGTCAATAGCAAAGCTTTATTTAAGTATTTTAAGGCTTTCTTATAGTTCTCTCTTTGTAGTTCTACACTTCCCATGCCATTATATATTGTAGCTTCAAAAATAGTTATAGATTTTTTATTTGATAATTGAAGTGCTTTATTAAAATAATTGAATGCTTCATGATTTTGTTGTTGTTGCATTAGGACATTACCTTTTTGAGTATATACCCCAATCATAGTAATATCATTTAATAATTGTTTCTCTAGGTAATTATATTCTTTTAAAGCATCTTCTAATAGTCCAAGTCTAAAATATGCAATTGCTAAAAAAAATCTTGAATTATTATCATTTGGCTCAAGTTGTATAGAATATTCACAATGCTCAATAGCTTTATTCGGATTGATATTAAAAGATTTTTTACATTGTTTTTTTTCATTATTATAATTTAATTGATTTTTTTCTTTTTTTGAAGAAAGGTTATATTTTTCCCATATTTTTTTACAATTAGAATTTCCAAGTTCATGACCTTTTTTTACAAGTTCAATTGCTTTAAAATAATTTTTCTCTACACCCCAACCTTTAATATAGTATTCTGATAAATCACACATTGACCCAGAACCATTATTTTGTACACCTAACTCATAATAGTAAATTGCTTTTTTATTGCTAACATTAGTTCCTTGTCCATTTCCATACATGTAACCTAAATATTCAAAAGATTTTATGCTACCTTTTTTTGAAGCTTTTAAAAAGTATTTTAAAGCTTCACTATAATCTTTTTTAGTTCCATATCCATAATAATACATGTAACCTAAAGTATATAAAGAATCAATATTCCCTTCATCCTTAGCCTGTATTAACAATTTAAATGATTCATTATATTCTTTTTTGTCAAATAATTCCAATGCCTTATCGTAACTATTTGCAAAGCTTAATGTCACTAATAATATTAATAAACTTACAATTTTTTTCATCTTTTCTCCAATATGTTAATTATAGCTAAATTCATTACTATTTTGAACTAGGAACCTAACGACTGAGTACAAAAATATGTTACCTCTTTTTGTACTCTTTTAAGTTCTACAATGGTAGCTGAACTTCTCTAGTTTTTCAAGTTTTTTTCGGCAGAGGTAACATATTTTTGTTGCTACGATTTGTTATACTTTTTTCTAAGTTAATGATTTAAGGGTACACCTCTATGCTATTAGAGATGTTTAAATTAACTGTTAGTAAACTAGCAGTTACCAAAAATTTGAATCCAGTCCAAGGACTGAATTTACACATCGTAGTTAATGACTTATTCTTACTTTTGTATACAACCATATCCTTCTCCTTTCTTCTATAAATAGTTGGTTCTACCTTTTCAGGTACAAAATTCTCTTCTAACACAAATGATGAGGGCATCCCCAGAACGCTATTAGGCGAACCCTTAAATCATCAAAATTAGATATTTTATATTACTTCTTTTTCAAATGTAATATTATTTCCAAATGAAGGATGCATACTTGTACTATCTTTCAAAATATATTTTGCAATAACCTTACCTTCTGAATCTAATTCATTATACCAATATGTATCAGTATCTTGACCTCTTTTTTGTTTCCATTCAGTCTTAGTCTGAACAAGAGTATGTTCTTTTGGAATTTTTAATTCTTCTTCATGCATTTATTTATCCTTTTATCTAGTATAACGACTGTCGTGAGCAATAATTTTCCCGCTAGGGTAAATTATTGGTCTCCTCGTACTTGTTAACTGCTTTTTCTCAGAAAACTTCCTAACTTTTTAAAACTAAAGCCTACACCAGAAATATTCGGTTCAAGTATAATTGAATCCATTATTGCAGAGCCAACACCTTTGTTTGTTTCTTTAGCAATTTTAAATTCTGAAAGGTCTAATCCTTTTTCAATATCAATAAATAGTTTTTCTATTAAACTAATAACTTCAGTTGTTGTATTACAAAACTTTTTAAGTGGAATTAGTATTAATTTCATTTCTCCATCAGACGATTCTCTATATAAACCATTTTTTCGACTATATCCTTGATTGTTCTCAGAAAAATATGATGGATGTGCATTAGTAATTAGGATAGCAGGTAAAATATCTTCACCTTTTTCATTGTTAATTTGATGCCATGAAAAAACTTCATTTTCAAAATGAGCTAATTCAGTGCCCTTTATTACAACTGCTCTATTTAGGGCGGCTTTATTTGCCATATTATTAAAATTGTCATTTAATGCTTGAGCCAATGGCTCATGCCAACCATATTCTAAAAGATAAATAAGATAATCCCTATTTTCACTTTTTGGAATATTTTTTAATGAATGAACATGTAATCCCATGTTAGTTCTCCTGTGTAGTTAACGGTTGAGTACAAAAATATGTTACCTGTATTTGTACTTTTTTAACTTCTACAATGGTAGCGATTTTTTTTAGTTGTAAAAGTTTTTTTCGGCTAGGGTAACATATTTTTGTTGCTACGATTTGTTAGTCTTTATAGCTTATTTTATATTTTTGATAAAATCATAGATTCAAGTTGTTTTTCTAAATTA
>JAMOPL010000161.1 GCA_027064515.1 Sulfurimonas sp.
TGAATACGCTCAGGGTTAACAATTTTTGCAAGTTCATGCAGTCTTTTATCCGGTACAGGAACAACCGCCTTATTTGGCTCAATAGTACAAAACGGATAGTTTGCTGCCTCCGCATTTTGTGCCTTTGTGAGTGCATTGAAAGTTGTTGATTTACCTACATTTGGAAGTCCGACCAAGCCGATTGCTAATCCCATTTATTCTCCGATATATATTAATATTTTTTTGTTTTTAAAGCCCTGTTTTAAGGCATTTCTCACTGTTTTTAATGTTTATATCAAATTAATTCATCCCCAACATCATATTGTAGACAGATTTTTTATAGATGATAAGACAAGTAGCATTATACTAAAAAAACCTTATAAATTACAGATAACAGTAATAGACTTCTTGCATAACCTCTTACAAAAAATATATTGCTTATAGCACATCACTTTTTCAAGATAAAACTATCCCAATAGCTACGGCTATTACTCAATTTTTATCTTAAAAAATTAATGCACTCTAATCAACATCTTTAGATTTAAGAGGTTATGCAAGAAGTCTAATAAGTAGCTATCCAAAGTGAATGGTAAAAAAAAGAAAAAAAAAGTTCTTGAATACAATGGCACCTTAAGAATGCTATTGATGTGCTAATTTTGAAAGCCTATAAATCAAATAAATAATTTACAGTATAGTGTAAATAGATTATAAAAGTTAAGCTTAATCAATATATTAAGCCTCTTATTTATGCTATAATGTAAATATTATTTCAGATAATCTAGGCAAAAAGATGAATTTAAAAGAAAGAATAGGTCAAATAATAAAAAATAGAAGAAGAGAGTTAAAGATGGAGCAGACCGATCTTCAAGATTATGCAGAGGTAGGTTCAACTACTCTTTCTAAACTTGAAATGGGTAAATTAAATATCACTATTGATAACCTAGAGAAGATTACTGAGGTTTTAGGACTTGAAATAATTATAAAAGTTAAAGAGAAAATATAACTAAATGAAGTCAGCTAAAATTTTACGAAATGCACAAGAGGTTGGTGTTCTTGCTAAACTTGATGATGGAACCTATACATTTCAATATTTACAAACATATTTAGATAATCCACAAGCTAAAAATATCTCTGTTAATTTTCCTTTGCAACCTGAAGCATTTAAATCCAAATATCTATTTGCTTTTTTCTTCAATATGCTCTCAGAAGGTAATGTTAAAAAAGCACAATGTAGAAATATGAGAATAGATGAAGATGATAGTTTTACCAGACTCTTAAAAACTGCAAAAGATGATGTAGTAGGTTCAATTACAGTGGAGGAAATACTATGAGATGTCACAGTTGTCTAAAAAATATCAGTTCTGGTTTTTATTGTAAATTATGTTTAAAAAAACTATTTGATGGTAAAAAGATAAAGCCTTTGGAGTTTGATAAAACAGAGTTTTATGAGATTAAAAGACAAATGACAAATAGAATATCACTCTCAGGTGTTCAAGACAAAATCTCTCTTACTTATGGTGATCATAATGATTTGATTCCAACTCAAACAGATGGAAGATTTATCTTAAAACCTATCCCAAGAGTACATGATAGTGCCATACACCTAGAAGATATAGCAGCAAATGAGCATCTTAGTATGCAGATTTCATCTCAAATATTTAAAATTCCTACAGCACCAAATGGACTTATAGAGTTTAAAGATGGTGAACTTGCTTATATCACTAAACGATTTGATTATAATATTGATGCAACAAAGGCAAGTATTTTGAAGTTAGATCAAGAAGATTTTGCATCTGTGTTATCTTTTACTAAAGAGTCTGCTGGAAATGATTATAAATATGAATCTAGCTATGAAGAGTGTGCTTATGGGATTAAGAGATTTGTTGCTGCCTATATACCTGCACTCGAAGATTTTTATAAACGAATTGTATTAAACTATCTTATAGGAAATGGTGATGCTCATTTAAAAAACTTTTCTCTTATTAGAGAGGTCAATCGAGACGATTATTCTCTATCCCCAAATTATGATATTTTATTTACTAGGTATCATCTTCCAGATGAAAATGGTATAGCTGGTCTTGATTTGTTTAAAGAGTATGAATCAGAAGCTTTTAAGGCAATGGGTTATTACACTTTAGAAGATTTTGAAATATTTGCAAAGATGATAGGTATTTCAGATAAAAGACTCATAAAAATATTTAATAATATTTTAAGCTCTACAGATAAAGTGCATAGATTAATCGAACAATCATTTATGAGCAGTGAGGCAAAGATAGCCTATAGAGAAAATTATGACATCAGATTGAAAAAATGCTTATGCTATAGTATTGAGAGTTATTCTTTTAGAGGTGTTATCAATAAATATTATGATGTGTAAACACATTTAATTGTGGTTTTACTTTATCTGGTGGAATAAAGTGGGACTGATCGTGTTTTTTGAAGAAAAAATAGAGTAATCGTAAGATTAATCCAAAAGAAGCACCCCCATAAAGTACTCCCTTTTAGACTAAAACCCTGAATATGTGGTTATAAACGACCAAAATTATGGGATTGCTAATCTCATATCATACCTTTAGAAAATTTTTTTGAAATTATAACTAACTTATAGTTTAATTTTCTTACCATACTCTACAATTACAACATCTTTGTTTAGTTTTTTCTCTAAAACCTCTTTGAGAACTTTTTGACTCTCATATTCACCATGGATCAAGAAGATCTTTTTAAGTTTTTTAATTTTGGAGATCCACTTCATAATTCCTTTTTGATCCGCATGTGCAGAAAAACCATTGATGGTATGAATAGAAGCTTTTACTATGATGTCTTCTCCATAGATATTGATCCATTTTGCACCTTCTACGATTTCACGTCCAAGTGTCCCTTGTGCTTGAAAACCTACAAAGATTACAGCATTCTTTTTGTTCCATATACGATGTTTAAAGTGATGAATAATACGACCACCGTTACACATGCCACTTCCTGCAATGATAATAGCTTTGCTTTTAATATTATTGATCCCTTTTGATGCTTCTGGTGTAAGGGTGTAAGTAAGTGCTTCAAAATTAAATATTGCGCCATCTTCTTCAAGATTATGTTGGCATTTTGGTGAGAGATTTTGTGTATATTTACTATAGACTTCTGTCGCTTTTGTTGCCATAGGTGAATCAAGATAGATTTTACATTTAGGAAGTTCTTTGTTATCATACATATCTTTGAGTATGCATAATATCTCCTGCGTTCGCTCAATAGCAAAAGAAGGTATAAGAACATTGCCTTTTTTCTCAAGTGTATCTATTATCACTTTTTTAAACTCTTTGATTGTCTTTTTAATGCCTTGGTGTTCTCTATTCCCATAGGTGGATTCTACATAAAGATAGTTTGCTTTTGAACATTTTTGTAAGTTTGGCAGAACAAGGTGATTGTTATTTCCGATATCACCTGAAAAAACAATGGTTTTGGATACGCCTTCTTGTGTGTAGGAGAGTTCTATAAAAGCAGATCCAAGAATATGTCCTGCATCTCTATAAACAAAACTGACACCTTCACACAGATCGTAATATTTCTCATAAAGGGGATTTTCCCAATTGATTTGATTAAAAGTTTTTTCTACATCCAATGGTGAGTAGATCGGTTTTTGCAGTTTTTTTGTTTGATTTTTTCTTAAGGCCTTTTTATAGCGTGTATCAAAGTCTTCTGCCATGATCTTTGCACTGTCCATTAGTATGATATATGCCAAGTCCATAGTTGCTTCTGTAGCATAAATAGTACCTTTAAAGCCTTCTTTTATGAGCTTTGGTATGCGTCCTACATGATCCAAATGGCCATGAGTTACTAAAAGATAGTCAATTTTTGATGGATCAAAATCAAAAGGTTTTTCATTTTTATCTTCATCCTCACCCTGAAACATTCCACAATCTATCATGATATTTTTGCCATTAATATGCATTAAATGACAAGAACCCGTAACCTCTCGTGTTGCTCCATATGATTGTATATTGATCATAATATTATCTCCAAAATTTATTTATACTCATTATAACACTCTAGAATATATGATAAATTGATATAAAGCAATATTGTTATTATTAAAGAGTGATATAATTAATTAAATAATTAGTTAATTATAAAGAAACGGAAATATTTCATATGAAAAATATTTTATTGTTATTGAGCTTAGTCTCTTGTATCTATGCTGATAGGCTTTCTACTCTGTTTGATCTGCGTGAGCGTATGGAGAGCTGGAATGGCTTTAATAAAAAGGCTTATGGAGATGCATCGATTGATGCAAAAGGTAATAAAGTTGGTAAGAGTGATGATGTTATTTTATTGCAAAGAGTAATGGCAGGTGTGGAATATAAAACCCAAAATGTAGAGTATTCACTCATTATGTATGATGCAAGGGAGTGGGGCAGTTCACTTTCTAAAGATGATTTTATAAAAAATAAAAATACTCCGTATGCTTATATGCAAAATCCTTATGTTGAGCATTTTGAACTTTACGATGCTTCATTGACTTTCAAATCACTTGCGAATATAAATAATTTATCTTTTAAGATCGGCAGACAGGATATTGTTTATGGAGACAAACGTATAATAGGTCCCGGAGGCTGGGGAAATTCAATTGGCTGGCTTTGGGATGCAGGACGATTTTCTTATAAGTTTGATGGAAATTTTATTGATGCCTGGTATGGACAGACAAGAACAAAAGATCCAGATAAATTTAGTATGTTTGAGAAGCATCAGTATGAAGGCGCTGTTGTCTATTCTCATTTTCAAACAAGAGCAAAAGGAGCTATTGAACCTTTTTATGTTTATAAGCACAGTCTCATTCCAAAGCTTAGCTTAGGAGAAAAAAGTTATAAATATATGAACTATATGGGTACACGTTTATATGAAAAAGATTATAAGGGTTTTATTTATGATATGACCTATGTTTATGAATCAGCAAAAGATGGTAGTAAACAAGTTAACGATTATGCTTATGTTGTAAAAGGTGGCTATCAATTGAAACAGATGCAGGCAAAACCTAAAATAATGTTAGGAAGAGTCTATGCAAGTAAAGATTTTACAACTCCCTTTGGTTCAACAGATGGTACTCATTACGGACGAATGGATCTTATGA
>JAMOPL010000162.1 GCA_027064515.1 Sulfurimonas sp.
CTTTAGAGATTGGTTTAGAGTAGTAATATCCCTGCAAGATATCACATCCCATATCACATAGCATATCAACATGTTCTTTAGTCTCTACACCCTCAGCAACAGTTTTCATTCCTAGTGTATGCGCCATAGAAACAATTGTTTGAGCTATTATTCTATCTTCTTCGTCATCTAAAATACCCATAACAAAAGATTTATCAATTTTAAGAGTATTAATAGGAAATTTTTTAAGATATGCAAGTGAGGAGTGTCCTGTTCCAAAATCATCAATTGCTATAGTAAAACCAGCATTTTTGAGTTCATTTAAAATTGTTTGTGTTGTAATTAAATTTGTCATAGAGATACTCTCTGTAACCTCAAACTCAATTTGAGATGTAGATACACTATATTTTTTCAACATACTTTTCACAAATGGCACTAAATTTGAATCTTGAAACTGTCTTGCAGATAAATTTATGGCTATTTTCAAATGCTCAAATCCCAAATCTTTAAGCTCTTTGACTTGTGAAATAGCAAGCTCTGTTATGATATTTCCAAGTTCTATCATCTGCCCGGTACTCTCTGCAATATGGATAAAATCATCAGGAAAAATCAGACCTTTTTTAGGATGTCTCCATCGAACCAAAGCTTCTGCACCAGAAATAATTTTAGTATGAGCATCTATCTTAGGTTGCAAAAAGACTTCTATTTGGGTTTTTGTTTTAATTGCTTTAACTAAATCTTGTTCCAAATCCATCTGTTTCTCTACAAAATTTCCCATGCTTTGAGTATATACTTTAAACTGATTTCGTCCTCCATTTTTTGCTTCATACATTGCTGTATCCGCATTACGGATAAGCTCTTCACATGTTTGTCCATGCTCTGGATATAAAGCAATTCCTATACTTGTTGTAATATAGAGTTCATGCTTTCCAATTGTATGTTTTTTTTGAAGTGCTTTTTGAATATTGTAAGCAATTGTTTGGGCATCTTTTGAGCTAGATAGAGATGGAAAATAGATAACAAACTCATCTCCACCAAATCGCGATAGAGTATCAGCTTTACGGATATGCTTTTCCAATAAATCTGATACATATACCAATAAATCATCTCCAACACTATGTCCTAAAGTATCATTAATAAGCTTAAAATGATCAAGATCTAAAAACAAAATCCCCATATTTTGTTTTGTTCTCTTAGCACTATATATTCCCTTGTGCATGCGATCCTTAAGTAAAGTTCTATTTGCTAAACCTGTTAAAGCATCATAATAAGCCAATTTTTCTATTGTTTTTTTATTTTCAACATCTTCTGTTATGTCCATACTTATAGCTGTAAGATGTACAAAACCACTCTTTTTTTTACGCACTTTGCCTTTGGTTTGGATATTGATATACTTTGATTTTTCCGTTTTTAAGCCATATTTTATATTAAAAGTTGAACCATTTTCTATAGAATTATTTAAGATTTTTGATACACGAATATAGTCATCTTGAACAACCATTGATAAAAACTTCTTCCATGTTAGTTTATATTTATAATCAAGGCCTAATATCCTATAGTACTCATCACTTAAAACAAGTTCGTCATTCACTATGTCATAATCAAAACTACCAACTTTAGCCATTCTTTGAGCATCTTTTAAGTGTGTTTCATTTTGTTTGAGTCTCTGATATAACTCATCTTCATGATTTAAAAAATCTATAATATTTTCTATCATTATATTTGCAGATTTTGATATAGAGGCAACTTCATCTTTTGTTTTTATATCTAATTTTAATTTTTTTGGTAATTTTGGATTAAACAGCTTTAAGGAGTTATCTAAAAGCGTTAAATTTTTAAGTGATTTATAAAGAGTAAAAGCAAGTAAAACTATGGATATAAAAAACCCAAAGATTCCTAAAAAAAACCATTTATAGAAACTACTCATATACTTTTTATAAGTATGATTTGAATAAACTAAAGTAATCTGGCCAATAATTTTTTTTGTTGCAGGATCTTCTAGTTTAACTACCTTTATAATTTCACCATTTTGTTTGTAGTTTTGCAAGCTCAATTTGTCATTTGTAAAGAGTTGCGTCTCATTATTATCACTGTTTTGTATTTTCAATAATAATACATTTTTATTATTCAATGTTTTATTTGCTATTTCATTTATTGCATCTTTAAAATCATAACTCATATTTAAAGCGATAGAGGGTTGAATATTTTCAAGTATTATATTAACTTTCTCTTTTTCTACATCCATATAGGCATTACTAAAAACATTTTTCATAACTAAACCAATGAAAAGTATAAAGAGTATAGAAAGAGACAAAAGATAAAAAATTGTTCTAAATGCGATTGAATTTTTGTTAAATTTCATCAATTTCATAACTCACACAACCAGAGTTGTCTATTTTGATACAAAATCAATTCTTTCTTTGGTATAGCTTTCACAAAAATAGTAGAAATATTTATTAAAACTGGTCGTAGATTGATATCATTTGCTTTAATAGCATTAAGATTTAAAATAGGTTTGACAGTTTTCCCTATTGTTAAAGAGATCATAACACCATTGTTCAAATCATTGCTTAAGTAAGAAAAGGTGAGCGCATTACTTCTTTTTGCCATTGCTACAGCATACTCTATCTCCTTATCCGAAGCTGGAAAAAGATAAAAAATATTTGATTTTTGATTTTTCAAATCATGATATTGAAGCAACGTAACAGCTATTTTATAAGATTTGATGCCTTTCTTATATCGTGATAAAATTTTACTCTTTAGAGATTGTGCACTTTTATAGTCCTTTGCTTTGTAAACAAGAGAAATTTTAATCGTATCATCTATCAACTTATTTTGGAAATTATACTCCATCAAGTATATTTTTGGAAGCAGTGTTGCATGTACTTTAAGCACAGAGTCATTAATATTTGATGCAAACACTACAGAAGTTAAAAGTAAAAAATTTATTATCCATTTCATTTTAAAACTCTACTGTTGCTTTTAAAAGAAAACTTCTTCCACCATCATCAAAATCATTATTTGCAGTTGATGAAGGTAATGCATAGTAAGTTCCTCTATTAAAAAGATCCTTCACAACAAGTGATGCTGTGAAATCCTTAAAACTATAAGAGATCGTTTCATTAAAAACTATACTGTTATCAAAATCACCTCTCGTGTCCGTTGATGCTCTTTTAGAACTAGATATATATTTTAAAAGTGATCCAAAACTCAATCCATTATCTAGTTCATAAATCAGTGATGTTGTTGCCAAATAATTAGCAATATCTTCTAAATCATTTCCATTCGCATCTTCCGCTTTAACATAAGAAGCAAAGAGATTAAACTCTAGTTGATTATTTGGAATAAAAATATACTCAAACTCTGTTCCTAAAAATTTAGTTTTTGATATTTGAATATACTTTCTTGTTATACTACCTCTAGTAATCATATCATTTAAATTAGTTCGATACACATTTAAGCGTAGAGTGTTTTCTCTGCTATGCTTATAAACAACTCCTGCTTCAAAAGTATCTGAACTCTCTGCTTTTAAACTCGAATTTGATGTAAGTTCAATCCATGATGGAGCACGAAAAGCATGTGCATACAAAGCTTTAATTCGAATGTCACTATTCACTCTATAAACAGCTCCAACAGTAGGAGAGTAAGCATCCCCGGAATCAGAGTAGTTATCATATCTTAAACCTGCTGATATATCCAAGACAGGAGATAAAGAGTAAGTATCATTAAAATAAAGTGAAGTTATATCTCTTGCTGAATCTGGATTTGCAACAGGGGGTATAGATGCTGTAGCAATCTTCCACTTACTTTTAATAGCTTTTACGGTTTCAAATTTTGTCCCTATCAAAACTTCATTATTTTCAATTGCACTTGATTTAAAATTAACTTCTCCATAATAAGAGTGCTCACGATATGTTGTATCTATTTTATCTATTGAAGAATTAGGATGTCCTACTTCTACAACCTGTCCATAACGATTAAAACCAGCTAGCACTTCAATATTACTCTTTTGTGCAATCGGAGTATTATATGAGAGTTGTGTAAAAATATTCTCATTTTCATTGTAATACTTATTTTCGTTTAAATCAGGAACTCCAATAACTCCATAAGCATTTCCTATATCAGATTTTTTGAGTCTTGCGATAAGAGCAAAATGCTCATCACTTAAATGTAAACCTACTGAATAATCTTTAAGATGTCTATCTGTCTTATCTATGATTTTATTATTTTCTTGATAATAAGTATCAAGTGCTAATTTTGCAAAACCTAAATCAGTTGCTACTATAGCGCCTGTTTTTTTTGTTTGATAAGTTCCTCCAGAGAGAAAAACAATTTGTTTCTCTTCTTGATTTGAACTTTTTGTAATGATATTAATAACACCACTTATAGCACCTGAACCATATAAAACTGAACCAGCACCTCGTATAACTTCAATCCTATCCACTAATTCTATTGGAAAATCTAGATAATGATAAATAGAACCACGATAAGCATTGTTGATAGTAACACCATCTATCATCAACTTTACTTCACCTTTTTGTGAAACACCACGAAAGATAACAACAGGAACACCTGTTGCCTCACGCTTTAGTTGCACACCTGGAACTTGATCCAATGCTTCAAAAACAGTATCTACCCCTAATTTCTGTAATTTATTTTGGTGCAAAACTGTAATAAAAGAGGGAGAGTCGTCTATATTTAATTTTGTTTTTGTAGCAATTTCACTTACTTCTTCTAAGCTATTTAAAAAATCATCTTCAAGATTTAGATTATCATTTGAAAATAACAATCCAACAGTAAGAAACCATAATAGTGTAAATTTCATCTATATGCTCCATAAATATTAATAATTAAAGAAATTCGGCTCATAAATACCTTTAACTAAAAGTATAGCATCTACAGCTGTAAGTTTTATAAAAGCTTCATCCCAAATATTCAGCAAACTAACGCATAGTTTAAAAAAGTACTTTTTTCTTTATGAAAATTCATAGAGAGTTCATGCTATAATTTCACTAAAAAAGAGATGAATATGACAATAAAAGTTCAACCAATGGGACCATATCAGACAAACTGTTATATCGTTACAAAAGATGGTAAAGACATTATCATTGATCC
>JAMOPL010000163.1 GCA_027064515.1 Sulfurimonas sp.
AGTAAAAGGGGTTGGTTATCGTTTTGGTTCATCATAAAAAAACTGCTTTTTTAAAGTTTTTCTTTACCTATTTTGTTAGTGTTGCTTTGTTGATTCTTGTTAGTGGAATCTTTTATTTTCAAGAGATGAAATCACAACTTATGAAGTCTGAACACTTTTCACTAATAGAGTATGCTAGAACTATTAAGATGGGTGGGGATATGTCAAGATTTTCTAATGATTTTCATAATAAATTAGTTTTTAAAAATAAAAGATTAGATATAAGAAACTTTTCTCAAATAGATAATGAATTTCTAAAGTATATACCTACAAAAGATTCTACTAGATACCTTAAAATTTTTAAATCTAAAAACTCCTTTATAGAAAAAATTAAAAAACTCAAACTCAAAATTCTTTTTACTCAACTTCTTTTACTATTTATCTTTGCTATTATAAGTTATATTTTGGCAAAAAATGCTTTAAAACCATTAAATGAGAGTATAGAAACTTTAGATAAGTTTGCTAAAGACCTAATACACGACTTAAATACACCGATCACAGCTATGGGGTTAAACATAAAACTTTTAGAAAAACAGGAGTGTAACAAAGATTCTAAACCATTTATAAGACTAAAAAAAAGTATATATGTTATCTCTGAACTTAGAGGAACTCTTACAACATTATTAGAGAAAAAAACATTTCAAGTTTGTAAGACAGATATATGTAGTATTGTTAAAGATGTTGTTGAACTTCATCAAGTAAACTACCCTACTCTAAGTTATGAAGTAAATTGTTCATCATTTGAAGTGGAGATAAATAGTAATGCTATGAAACAGATTTTACAAAACATCATCTCTAATGCTTCAAAGTACAATAAAAAAGATGGTTATGTAAAAATCTACTCTAAAAATAAAACACTATATATAGAAGATAGTGGTGTTGGAATTGTAGATACAACAGAAATTTTTAACAGAGAATACAGCAGACAAAATAGTAGTGGATTAGGATTAGACATAGTTAAAAGATTGGCTCAAGAGATGAATATAAAAGTTGAAGTTACATCTAACAAAAGTGGTAGTTGTTTCAAATTAAATTTTTAAAATATACTTTAAGTATATTTTAAGTATCGCCTCACTATAATTACGGCATCAAAAGCAAAACAGTCTTTGATACCTTATTTGGCCCCGTCGTCTAGCGGTTAGGATCCATGGTTTTCATCCATGTTACAGGAGTTCAATTCTCCTCGGGGTCACCACATTCTTAAAACAAAAATCAAAAAAGAACTTTTTTAGTAAAAATTAGATAGAATTTCATAAATTATTTTTAGGAAATTTTATGTTAAGATTTGCATCTAGTCCAACTGGTGATATGCACATAGGCAACCTTCGTGTTGCTATATTCAACTATATCGTTTCAAAACAGAGAAACGAAGATTTAATTATTAGAATAGAAGATACTGATAAAGAAAAAAATATTTATGGAAAAGATCAAGAAATTTTAGATCTATTATCACTTTTTGGAATTGAGTACTCTCAAGTTATATATCAAAGCCAAAATGCAAGATTTCATACAGCTATGGCACTTCAGTTAATACATGAAAAAAAAGCATTTAGTTGTTTTTGTTCACCTGAATGGCTTGAAAAGAAAAAAAAAGAAGCAAAAATATTAAAAAAAGCTTATATATATGATGATGCATGTGCAAATTTACCAGCTGAATTAGTTATTGATAATACTAGTCCTTTTACAATTAGAATTAAAAAATCAGAAAATCAGATTATTATAAAAGATTATATAAAAGGCGAAGTCAGTTTTAAGCCTAATGATATTGATAGTTTTATAATAATGAGACAAGACAAAACACCTACAAATGATTTTGCTTCTGCAGTAGATGATATGCTCAGTAATATATCTCTTGTTATTCGTGGGGAAGATTGTGTAGACAATACACCTAGAGAAGCTCATATTAGAGATTCTCTTAATTATAATAAAAAAATAGAGTATGCACATTTATCTATTATATTAAATGATAATGGCAAAAAGATGAGTAAGGTAGATGCTGCTTTTAGTGTAAAATGGCTACTTGCAGAAGGGTATTTACCTTCTGCAATTATTAATTATTTATTGTTAATTGGTAATAAAACACCTTGTGAAATTTTTACAATAGAAGATTCTATACAATGGTTTAATTTAGAAAATATATCAAAGTCCCCTACTCGTTTTGATATCAATATATTAAAGCATATAAATAGAGAACACCTGAAAAATCTAGATTCTAAAGAGTTATCTAGATATGTAGGTTTTGCAGATAGTGATATTGGAGAGCTTGCTAGAATCTATTTAGATGAAGTTGCTACGACATTAGAACTAAAATCTAAAATTAAATCTATTTTTGCTGTAAAGTTGATACCTGAAAAATTTAAAAAGCAGTCAGAACTAATGTCAAAAGTAATAATTACAGCACCATTTTTTGAAGAATATAATGATTTTAAGAATTATATAATGAAAGAAACAGGATTAAAAGAAAAAGATTTCTTTGAACCTCTTAGAATCTTGTTGACAGGGGCAGAAGATGGACCTGATGTAGCTGAATTATATAAATATTTAAAAAACTATATAGGGGAGATTGTTAAATGAGTGATTTAGGAATAGCTTTTTTTCAAATAACAGGTTTATTTACAGGTCTTATAAATGTATATATATGGATAGTGATTATTACAGCTCTTTTAAGTTTTGTTAATCCAGACCCTTATAATCCAGTTGTTCAATTTTTATATAGAATCACTAACCCTGCATACTCTTTTGTAAGAAAAATTGTTAAAACAAATTTTAATGGCTTAGATTTAGCTCCACTTATAATTGTTATAGGCTTACAAGTTCTTATTATATTAATGAATTATATTTTTGCTGTATTTGCAAGATTATTATAGATAAATATGAAAAAATATCTTTTATTATTATCTCTTATTTCAGCACTTTTAAATGCTGAAATAACTCTTGATGACATATTATCAAAACCAAAATCCCGTGCTAAAGACTTTATGATATGGCAATATCTTAAACAAGATATAAATTCAACACAATTAGAAACAGCATATTCTTTAATTGAAACAAAAAATTATAAACTTAATAAACTGTATTTTAAAAAATCAAAAAAAGAAGAATCAAAAAAAACTAACTCTTGTAAAAATGAGAAGGATTTATTAAAAATAGATGATATTGATTGCTTATATAAAGCAATATCTATAAATAAAACATTGATTCTTTCAGATTCTCAAAGATTAAAATTAGTAGATAAAATAGATAAAGAATCTGTAAAAAATATTATATTAATTCAAAATGAATTATATAAAGAGGAATCATTTAAAAAATATGATTCAAATACTATTTTAACTATGTTAACAAAATCAGAAACTAAACATAGAAGAGAAAATTTAAATATTAATTTTAGTTCTGATTTTATAAATTCACTCTCATCATCTTGGAAAATTTCTACTTTAGTTAGATTAGTGGTATTTGATAAGAAACTAGATAAATTACAAAAATCAATTTTAAAATTAAATGGTGATAAATTAGATTCTAAAACTAATTTTCTTCTTGCACTTAATCATTTAAAACATAATGATGAGCTTGGGGCAGTTAAACATTTTAAATTAGCCAAATTAAAGGCAAAAAGACGAATAAATATAGATAAAAATAATTTTTGGTTATATAAATTATCTAATAATAAAGTATATTTAAGTGATTTATTATTAAGTATGGATATTAATGTTTATACTATATATGCTAAAGAGATTACTAATAATGAAATCAGTAATTTTTTTAGTGAATTGGAATATACAAATTTAGATAATAAAAAAGATATCAATGATCCATTTGAATGGAGATTGATTCGTCAAGAGATTAAAAAAACACCAAAAGATAATCTTTTAGCACTTGCTAAATCTTATAATCAAAAAGATATGCTGAGTGTTCAATCTTTTATAAAAGAGAAGGCTTACAGCTTTAAATATCATAGTTATATTATGCCTTATAACGAGTATTTAACCAAATTAAATAATGATCAAAAAGCTTTAGTATATTCACTTATGAGACAAGAGAGTAATTTGATACCCTCAGCTCTATCTCGTTCATATGCTCTTGGTCTTATGCAGTTAATGCCATTTGTAACAGATGCAATAAGTAAAAATATTAAAAATCCAATAAAATCATATAATGAGATGTTTGTGCCAAATAATAATATTAGATATGCATTAGCTCATCTAAAATGGATGGAAAAATCTTTATATCATCCTCTATTTATGGCTTATGCTTATAATGGTGGGATGGGATTCTTCAAAAGACACTTGCTAAATACAAAAGCATTTAGCAGAGGTAAATATGAGCCATATCTAAGTATGGAGTTTATGCAAAATGTAGAGAGCAGAGAATATGGAAAAAAAGTTTTAGCCAATTATGTAATATATAAAAAAATCTTAAAAGAAGATGTTTCTATTATTGCTCTTTTAGAAAAAACACTTGACCCGAAGATGACAGATCGCTTTCGATCTTCAAAATATTAGCATTACTTTTTTCATCCTCGGCAAAAGTTACAAGATAATATCTGCTCCAACTATTTTTAGTTGATAGTAGATGTTTAAATTGATTGTCATCACTTAGTTCATCCATTCTAATAGCTTCTTTAGAGTTTAGAGTGAATTTAATATTATGATATATGCCATCTTTTTTATATAAAGATATATAAAATGCCTCTCTAGAATCATTAACATGAGTGTATACATTGTTTAAATATACTGCTGAGTATAAACCTACAACTTCCCCATTTTTGATAATTTTTCCACTATGAGAATTTTCAACAGCTGATTCTTGATCATTTTTAAGATTAAAACTCTCGAATGCATTTCTTGTTGTACATCCAGTCAGTATAAAAATAGCAATAACCATAAGTAAAAAAGTTTTCATTTAATCTCCTATTATTTATTCAATATGAATTATAGCTTATTAAACAAGTTTTTAATGAGTATTTTGTATAATAAGTGAAATTTTAACCCAGCTAAATAAAAAGATTAGATATGAATAAAAGATATGCAGTAGCGTTTACAGGTCCATCTAATAGTGGAAAAACTACATTAATTTTAAAAGTTGCTAGAAAATTAATTCATGATTATGATAAAAAAGTAGCAATTATTAAACATGATCCAAAAGATAAAGCTAGATTTGATGTTGAGGGAAAAGATAGCTATAAGTTTTATGACACAGGTGCCGAAGTTATAGTCACATCCCCTACTCGTACAACATATTTTTCACAAGAAAATAAAGATTTAGATGAGATGATTAGGCTTTTTGATAAGTTTGATATATTATTGGTTGAGGGATTAAAAAATTTACCTTTACCTAGAATAAGTGTATTTAGAGATTCTTTAGATAGCGATTATTTTCCATATATGAACGCACTAGCTATTGATGAAAGTATAAACATTAATAATTATAATTTATCAAATGATATTAATATATTAGATTTGAATAATCCAGATGAAATAATTTCATGGATATTAAAAAATGCAAAGGAAGTGTAAATGAGAGATATATTTGATGCAATTCAAAGAAGTGCAATTAGAATTAAAGATGCTATTGATGTTAAAGATATTGGTTATTCCCAACAGGAGAATAGCTCGGGAGAAACACAACTTCAATTAGATATTCAATGTGATATGATAATTGAAGAGGAGTTCTCAGGTGTAAATTCTGTTAGTACAATAGCGAGTGAAGAGAAAGAGCATGAAGAGGTGTTTCGCAAAGATGCTAAATACTTTATAGCTTATGACCCTCTTGATGGATCATCTTTGGTAGATGTAAACCTTAGTGTTGGTTCTATCTTTGGAATCTATGAAAATGGTTTTGGTGCAGAAAATATGGTAGCATCTTGTTATGTGGTTTATGGCCCAAGAGTTGAGATGGTTTTTGCAGAGAATAAAACTAAACTATATCTTCTTCAAGCTGGTGAATTTGAATTTGTAAAAGAGATTCGTCTTAATGAAAAAGGTAAACTTAACGCTCCTGGTGGAACGCAACAAAACTGGGAACCGTATCATAAAGAGATGGTTGATAGCTTTTTTGCTGAGGGTTACCGTTTAAGATATTCTGGGGGAATGGTTCCAGATTTACATCAGATTTTACTTAAAGGTGGAGGATTATTTTCTTACCCTCGTACTTCAGATAAACCAGATGGAAAACTTCGTAAACTGTTTGAAGTATTTCCTTTTGCTTTTATTTATCAAAAATCTGGTGGAGAAGCGATAGATGGGTATAATGATTTGATGTCTCTTCCATTCGCACATATACATGATACTGCTCCATGTTTTTTTGGTTCAAAATATGAGATAGCAAGAGTAAAAGAAGTATATGCAAGAAACGCATAATAATGAGTTAGATAAGTTTGAGAAACATCTTGATGAGATGATTCTTAAACTTCAAAAATGTCAACAAGAAAAAAGTCTAAAAAGTTGTAGTATTTGTGAATACTATTTAGATTGTGAATTGAGAACTGATTATATAAAATCAGTATATAATAGCATGTCCAAAGGCGAGACAGGCGGATTTGAATTTTAATGAGGAATAATTAAATTGAATAAATATATAACAACACCTATATACTATGTAAATGGCGAAGCACATATTGGTCATGCTTATACAACATTTATTGCAGATACTATGGCTAGATACGAGAGACTAAAAGGGAATGATACTTACTTTTTAACTGGAACTGACGAACATGGTCAAAAGATTGAAGAATCAGCTCAAAAGAATGGTAAGCCTATTCAAGAGTTTGCAGATGAGATTAGTGCTACATTTAAAAATCTTTGGGATGAATTTGAAATCTCTTATGATAAATTTATCCGTACAACAGATGCTGATCATAAACTAGGTGTTCAAAAAGCATTTGAAGTTATGTATGCTAAAGGTGATATTTATAAAGATTTTTATGAGGGTCACTATTGTGTAAGTTGTGAAACATTTTTCCCTGAAACTCAACTAATTGATGGTGAATTTTGTCCTGATTGTGGAAGAACAACAAGTATAGTAAAAGAGGAAAGTTACTTTTTTAAACTATCTAAATATGAAGATAGACTTTTAAAGCATTATGAAGAGAATCCAGATTTTATTTTACCTCGTTCTCGTGCAAATGAAGTGATTAACTTTGTAAAAGGTGGACTTCGTGATCTTTCAGTTACAAGAACATCTTTTACTTGGGGTGTAGATATGCCAGAATCTTTAAATGATGATAAACATGTTATGTATGTTTGGTTAGATGCCCTTATGAATTATGTTACAGCTTTAGGTTATGGCAAAGATGATGCGAATATGAACTATTGGCCTGCAAGTACTCATTTAATAGGTAAAGATATTTTAAGATTCCATGCTATCTACTGGCCAGCATTTTTAATGAGTCTTGATATGCCACTTCCTGAGCATATTGGTGTTCATGGTTGGTGGACGAGAGATGGTGAGAAGATGTCAAAATCTAAAGGAAATGTAATCTCTCCAAAAGAGGTTGCTGATGCTTATGGTGTTGAAAATCTTAGATATTTTATGTTACGAGAAGTTCCATTTGGTCAAGATGGTGATTTTTCTCAAAGAGCATTTATTGATAGAATCAACTCAGAATTAAGTAATGATTTAGGTAATCTTTTAAATCGTATTATTGGTATGAGTGGAAAATATTCTGAATTTATAATCGATAGTGTAAATGTAGAAAAATATCACTCAAAAGAGTTAAATTCTATGAATGAAGCACTTGGAAATCTTGATGGTTTTATGAAAAATATGCAAACACACAGATATTTAGAGGAGTTATGGAAACTATTTTCTATTGGTAATAAAGCGATAGAGGAATATGCTCCGTGGGCTAAAATGAAAGAGGATAAAAAAGATGAAGCTCTTGCTACTGTTGCATTAGTTGCAAATATTTTAGCAAAAGCTTCTATAATGCTAAGTCCTGTTATGCCTAAAACTACGGCTACTATCGCTGATGCTCTTAATTTTAAGATTAATAATGATAGTTATAATGAATTAATTATAGATAAAAAATTATTGAAACTTTTCACTATTAAAAAAGTTCCACCACTTTTTCCTCGCGTTGAAGAACCTTTAATGGTAGAAGCTCCTATCGCAGAATCAAATCCTCCTAAAGTGGAAAAGCAAAAAGAGCTTAAACAAGATAATTCAAAGGAAACTGATAATCTAATAGAAATTGGTCAATTTTTTGAGACATCTTTAAAAATTGGAACTGTTTTAGAATCTGAAGAGGTTCCTAAAAGTAAAAAACTTTTAAAACTTCAAGTTGATGTTGGTGATGAAACTCCGAGACAAGTTGTCGCTGGAATCAAAGAGTTTTATAGTGCTGAATCTTTAGTTGGAACTCAAGTTTGTGTTGTTGCAAACTTGAAGCCTGCAAAACTTATGGGTATGATTTCTGAAGGGATGCTTTTAGCAGCTAAAGATGAAGATGGTTTATGTTTGGTAAGACCAGAAAAACCTAAAAAAGCTGGTACACCGATTGGATGAGACTTGAAAATGTTTTAGCACTTACACATGGAAGGCTTGTAAGTAAGCCTTTTGTGAGTAGTTTTACTGAAACTGTTTTTGAATCAAAAAAGATTAAAAGAGGTGATCTTTTTATAGCTTTTGATGAGGATAAGATAGAAGAAGCAATAATCAATGGTGCATATGGAATTATTTTTGATAAACCAACTCAAATTTCTGATAATGAGATAGCTTGGATAAAAGTTGATAGTATAGATAAAGCTTTTAAAAAATTATTAAGATTTAGATTAATTCAAAAGAATATTACTGTTTATAGTTGTGATTTAATTACATTAAAATTAGCAGTTCAAATTTTTACAGAAACTTCTTTTAATGTTATTCAATCAAATAATAAAATAACTCAAAAACAATTATGGAATCTTGATGAAAATTCAAAAATTCTTTTTTCTCCTGAACTATATGACGAAAATATATTTACAAATATACAGTCAATAAACAATGATTTGACAGATAAAATAGTTATTAAAGATAAAACATTATTTGAAACTTCTTTTATATACGATAATATATTTTATGAAAGGGTATTTATAAGCCCTTTTTTTATCCCATATTTGGAAAACCTACTAAATTTTTTAAATACTATTGGTGTTAATTTTAGATTGAAAACTTTTACTCAAATGGAACATTTTGAAGCAGTATTTGTAAATAACTTGATGGAGATAAAAGAGTTTGGAACGAGTGATAAAGTTTTAATATTTGAAACATATATAAATATTGTTCAATCAGAAATAGAATTTATAAAAGATTTTGTAAATTGGGCAACTCTTATTTTTATTTTACCAGCAGATTCTATGCAATTAGCTAATATAAAAGAGTATGAAAATATATATTTTTATAAAAATAAAAAAGAGATAATAAGAATATTAAAAAATAATAGATTTAATTTTGCATTAATTGCAGGTAGTGATAAATCAATTCTAAATGAATCATCAACTATTTTAAATCAACCTACCCTCTTTTAGATGGTATGAAAGGAAAACAATATGAATCGTAGAGATTTTTTAACAACTGCTACTGCAACTTCTGCCCTAATTGCTCTAAGTGGATGTAATGATTCTAATCGTCAAGCGATAGATTATTCTAAGAATCCTCAAAAAGATGATTCACAAACAAAACGAGTTTATGTTAATAAAAATAAGAAAACTGTTATAAAACTCGCAACTAGCTGGCCTGCTCATTTTCCAATTATGGGTATTGGTGTTGAAAGATTTGCACAAAGAATCAAAGATATTAGTGGTGGTTCATTAGAGATAAAACTCTATCCAAAAAACACTTTAGTCCCTGCCCTAGCCGTTTTTGATGCTACAAGTAGTGGTCAAATTGATGCTTTTCACTCTGGACCATACTATTGGAAAGGTAAAAATTCTGCTTTTTCACTTTATAGTGGAATCCCTTTTGGTTTTACTGCCGAGGAGATAAACTCATGGATGATGTTTGGTGGTGGGTTAGAGCTTTGGAGAGAGCAATATGCCAAATATAATCTTTACCCTTTTATGGGTGGAAATACAAATATTCAGATGGGTGGATGGTTTAGAAAACCGATAGAATCTTTGGCAGATATGAAAGGCTTAAAAATGAGAATCCCTGGTCTTGGGGGAGAGGTTTTTGCCAAAATGGGTGTAAACCCGATTCTCTTACCTGCTGGTGAGATATATACTTCACTTGAGAGGGGTGTGATTGATGCGACTGAATGGGTTGGACCTGCCCTTGATATAAAGATGGGATTTTATAAAGTTGCTCCTTATTAT
Organism: Sulfurimonas sp.; assembly: GCA_027064515.1. Lineage (GTDB taxonomy): Bacteria > Campylobacterota > Campylobacteria > Campylobacterales > Sulfurimonadaceae > Sulfurimonas. The sequence continues at coordinate 10,329 of JAMOPL010000163.1, forward strand.
TATTCGGGATGGCACGAACCAGGTTCTATTTTAGAACTTACATTTAATAAACACTCTTGGAAAAAATTAGCATTTGAGCATCAATCGATGATAGAGGTTGCCTCTAGTGAGATGAACTCCAATATGACAACCGAATTTCATGCTGAGAATATAAAAGCTTTACAGAGATTAAAAGAGTTAGATATTAATATACTTCAATATCCAAAAGATGTAACAGATGCTGGAAAAATAGCCCTTATTGATGTAATATCTGAACTTAGTAGTAAAAATGATGATTTTAAAAAGGTATATAAATCTATTGAAAAACACTTATCACTCTCAAAAGAGTGGAGTGATGCAAGTTTAAAATATTTCTTAAATGAGAGATAAAATAGCATAGTTTATGCTCAAAAATAAAATTATAAATGAGAAAAAAATTGATAAAATTACTACTAATGACACTTATTACAACAAGTTTATTTGCTTCTTTTAGTTCAAAACTAATAGATAAGGATTCAATCAAACCTATATCTGGTGCAATGATTAGCGATTCATTACATACTATTAAAAGTGATTCTAATGGCTCATTTATTATCAATAGTGATGAAAATATTGTACATATAAAAGCATATGGATATAGATCCTTATCTATATCAACAGATGATAAAAATGAATCTATAATCTTAGAACCCATAACAGTAAAGGCACTTTATTTAAGTTTTTGGGGAGCAAATATTAATTCTAAAACACTTAAAAAAATTATGAAAATTATTGATGAAGAAAAAATCAATTCTTTAGTAATTGATGTAAAAACAGAGTATGGGATAACATCATATAAGACATCTTTTGCACAAGCAAATAAATATGGAAGTGCTAATCAAAGAACAATAAAAGATATAAAGAAATTTATGAATTTTATGAAGAGCAAGAATATTTATACCATTGCAAGAATTGTTACATTTAAAGATGAGCTACAAGCTTCTAATAATCCTGAGTATGCTATAAAAAATGCAAAAGGTGAAATATGGAGGAATCATGACAATATGGCATGGGTAGATCCATATGATAAAAGATCACATGAATATACAATAGCTATTGCTGAAGATGCTGCAAAAGTTGGTTTTGATGAGATTAATTTTGATTATATTCGTTTTCCAGCAAAAACTAATTTAAGATTCTCAAAAAAGAATACACAAGAAAATCGTATAAAAGCAATTGGTGATTTTTTAAGCTTAGCACAAGATAGACTTAGAAAATATGGTACATTTATCTCTGTTGACACATATGGAAATATATGCTGGAGTAATGATGATACTGGTATAGGTCAAACTGTAAAATCATTGGCAAAGAATGCAGATTATCTATCCCCTATGCTTTATCCATCTGGTTTCGCTCGTGGTTCATTTGGTAGAAAACATCCTGCTAACTCTCCATATATTGTAATTCATAGAAGCATTGACAACATTATGGATGAGATAGATTCTAAGAGGGTTAGACCTTGGTTACAACATTTTAGAGATTATACTAGTTCAAAAAGACAGTATAGAAAGTTTGAGATAAATGAGCAAATAAGAGCAACCCAAGATGTTAATACTAGTGGTTGGATGATGTGGTCTCCATCAAGTAAATATTATTCGAATTATTTTAATAAATAAAAATCTGTATATTTCTCAACTCTTTTTCTAAAGTTTTAGAGTTGGGAAGATATCTATTTACTAAAGTATAAAACTCTTTTGAATGATTCATATGTGTAAGATGTGCTAATTCATGAACTATTACATAGTCAATAAGCTCTTTTTTTACTTTCAAAAGTTCACTATTTAATGTAATTATACCTTTTGAATTACAACTTCCCCATCTACTTTTCATTTTCCTAAATTTTAATTCTGTATATTTTGAATCCATATGCTGAGAAAAATATTCTAATCTTGGAGTAAAGTAATTTTTCGCATATTCTTTATAAAATTTATCATAGGCTTTTAAAATATTTTCTTTATTAGTAATTTTTAATTTAAGTAAATATTCTTTAAGTTCTTTAGCCTCGTAAGTATCTATACTATAAATCTCTCCAAAAAGTAAAATCTCATCTTCTAAATTTACTTTTTTTATCTCTTTTTGTTCTTGCTTCAAAAGTTGTTTTCTAATCCAAGATTCTTTATCTAAAAGTAATTGTTCAATATATTGCGAAGAAACTTTTGGTGTTTTAAGGATTATTCTTTCGTGAGAGATATTTATATAACTATTTTTAAGAGATGGCTTACAGATATGTTCTATTTTTAACTCTTTGAAAGTTAAGTTATTTTCTATGCTCTTTACTGTGAGTTTGGAAGTATTCTTCATCAATTACAGGTATATCCTTAGTTATTAATTAGGGTTCAAAATTTAATAATTAGATATTTTATCTAATTATTTTATTTTGAACCCTTAATCATATTAATGAAATTTTAATTATTAATATCACATCTCATAGATTCAGCTTTAATTATAGAAAGCCTACTGAGTATATGGGCAAACTCTGCATCATCTTCTTCAAATCTAGCACGAATTTCAGCTCTTTTTTTCTCCATAATCTCTATCTGTTTCTCAATATCTTCTGTTTTCATAGCACATTTTTTGGCAACTTCAGCCTCTTTATCTAACACCCAATCCATTGCATCTTTTAGAAATTCTACCATTTTAATCTTCCTTTTTATCGTTAAACGATTCTTCTAAATTTTTATATTTTTTATACATATCACTTGCATGATCTCTTGCTGTTTGAAGATATTTTGTAGCATTATCTTCATCAAGTTTTTCAACCATTTTAAATCTTGTTTCTTTATACATAAACTCTTTTACATCTATTTTAGGACCTTTATAATCAAGAATCATAGGATTCTTACCCTCTTTTATAAGTTCAGGGTTATATCTAAAGGTTGCCCATAAACCAGAATCTACTGCTAGTTTTTGATGCTCCATACCGTGTCGTAAATCATATCCATGTGCAACACAATGGGAATAAGCTATAATAATAGATGGACCATCATAAGCTTCAGCTTCCACAAATGCTTTTACAGTTTTTGCATCATTTGCACCCATCGACACTCTTGCTACATAAACATTTTCATAAGCTATTGCCATAAGTGCTAAATCTTTTGGAACTTGAGCTTTTCCACCTGCTGCAAATTTTGCCACAGCACCTGTTAGCGTTGCTTTACTTTGTTGCCCACCCGTATTTGAATACACTTGTGTATCTAGCACTAAAATATTAACATTTTTTCCACTTGCCAATACATGATCAACACCACCGTAACCAATATCATAAGCCCAGCCATCACCACCAATCATCCACACAGATTTTTTCACTAAATAATCTGCTAGTTTATTAAGTCGTTTAGAATCATTACCATCAATATTTTTTAAAACAGCTTTTAGCTCTTCTACTCTCTCTCTTTGTCTAAATATCTCTTGTTCAGTCTCTTGTTTACTCTCTAAAATAGCATCACTTAACTCGATTCCAACACTCTCTTTGAGTTGTAAAAGTGTCTCTCTTGCATTATCTGTATGTTTATCAATAGCAAGTCTATATCCAAGTCCAAACTCTGCATTATCTTCAAAAAGTGAATTTGACCAAGCTGGACCACGACCATCGCTATTTTTTCTCCAAGGAGTTGTTGGAAGATTCCCACCATAGATAGATGAACAACCAGTTGCATTTGCTACAACCATTCTATCTCCAAACAGTTGAGATGCTAATTTTATGTATGGTGTTTCACCACAACCAGGACAAGCACCACTAAACTCAAAAAGAGGTTCTAAAAGTTGTGTCTCTTTTACTGTTTCATGGTTTAGTTTACTTCTATCATACGATGGAAGTTTTACAAACTCATCCCACAATTTTATCCCACTCTCTAACACTGATTCTTGAGGAACCATATTTATCGCTTTTAATTCTGTTTGAGTTCTATTTTTTGCAGGACACACCTCTACACATAGATTACACCCTGTACAATCCTCAACAGCAACTTGAATAGTAAACATCTCATCTTCATCAAATGTTTTCCCTTTCGCTTTTGTATATAAAAAATTATCTGGTAACTTCTCTAAAATATCCTCTTTTACAACTTTAGAGCGAATCGCAGCATGGGGACAAACTATCACACATTTATTACACTGAATACAAGTATCAGGATCCCAAAATGGAACCTCAAGGGCAGTACTTCTTTTTTG
>JAMOPL010000164.1 GCA_027064515.1 Sulfurimonas sp.
AGTCTCAGTTCCAATAATTTTTATAGAATTTTTATTTGCACCAACAGTTCCATCACTTCCTAAACCAAAAAATATCCCTCTAAAAACATCTTTATTTGGAACAAAAAATGATTTGTCCCACTCTAAAGAGCTATGTGTTACATCATCATTTATACCAATAGTAAAATGATTTTTAGGTCTCTTTTTGTCTAGCTCATCAAAAACAGCTTTTATCATTGCAGGGGTAAACTCTTTTGAAGATAAACCATAACGACCACCAATGATATGAGGCATCTCAAAACCTAACTCCTCATTCTCTCTGAGTTCATTAAGTGCAGATACAACATCCAGATATAAAGGTTCACCCAACGAACCAGCCTCTTTTGTTCTATCTAAAACTGCGATAGATTTTACTGTTTTTGGAAGTGATTTGACAAAATGTTTGATAGAAAAAGGTCTATATAATCTTACTTTTAACACACCCACTTTTTCATCTTTACTCATAAGATATTTAACAGTTTCCTCAACACTATCACAACTTGAACCCATTAAAATAATTATTTTAGTCGCATCTTTTGCACCATAATAATCAAAAAGATGATACTCTCGTCCAGTTAATGTAGCAAATTTGTCCATAGTATTTTGTAAAATTTCAGGAAGTTTTTCATAGTAGATATTAACACTCTCTCTCCCTTGAAAATAAACATCAGGATTTTGAGAAGTTCCTCTTATAAAAGGTTTGTCGGGAGATAATGCACGGTCTCTATGAGCATGAACCAAATTTTCATCTATCATCTGTTTCATTATATCTATATCTAAAAGTTCTATTTTACTAATCTCGTGAGAAGTTCTAAAACCATCAAAAAAATGTATAAAAGGGATTCTTGATTCTAGTGTAGCTGATTGTGATATAAGTGCAAAGTCATGAGCTTCTTGAACATTTACTGAGTTAAAAAGAGCAAAACCTGTTTGACGGACAGCCATAACATCACTATGATCTCCAAATATAGACAAGGCTTGAGCTGCAAGTGATCTCGCTGCTACATGAAAAACAGTTGGTGTTAATTCACCTGCTATTTTGTACATATTTGGAATCATAAGAAGAAGACCTTGGGATGCTGTAAAAGTGGTAGTTAATGCACCATTTTGTAAAGCACCATGAACAGCACCACTCGCTCCACCCTCACTCTGCATCTCCATAATATCAGGAAGAGAACCAAAAATATTTTTCTCACCTTTCATAGAATAAACATCACTCAATTCTGCCATAGGACTAGATGGAGTGATAGGATATATCGCAATAACCTCATTCGTTTTATGTGCTACTCTCGCAACAGCTTCATTCGCATCAATCGTTACTTGCTTTTTCATATCTATCTCTCCAATTTTAATATTTAATATTTATTATTTACTTAAACCAAGTTCCCCAAATAAAACCTCAAAATACTCACTAATCTCTAAAAGTTCAGTTTCAAGTGTACCAAATGCTTTGTCTTCTAATGCCCACTCCTCTACTCTTTTCATACTATCACTTTTTTCATCTTCACTAAGTGGAGAAGTTTTTATACTATTTTTAATCTTTTCTAAATGTTGTTTTTTTGCTTTCATTTTGTATCCTTTTTTTTAATAATTATTATATTTTCCAGATTCTACATCAGTTTTAATAGAATCTAGTTTTGTTTGCATCATATCAAGTATGATTTTTGCGGCCTCGTTATCATCTGCCTCAGGAACATCCCAATCAGTTATCTTCATATTTGTTTTAAAAAGTAACTCCACAGCACCCTCTATCTCACCTCTTCTTGATTCTAACTCTTTTTGTATAACATCCATCATATTTTCCTTTAAATTAAGATTATCTTTTTCTTGATTAAATTTTATTCATACTCAATAAAATCTATAACATTAGCCAACTTAAACCCATTGAGTCTTAGCCTACAACTATCACAAACTCCACAAGCTTTATCTTCACTTTTATAACAACTCCAAGTAAGTTGTAATGGAACATTTAACTCTAATGATTTTTGTACAATTTGTGATTTTTGAAGATGCACAAGTGGCATTTTTATCTCTATGTTTGTTTCATCTTTTGTGCCTAAATTAATCGATTCTTCCATACTTTTAATATAAGATTCTTTACAATCAGGATAACCACTACTATCTTCTTCAACAACACCAATACTAATAACCTCTGCACCCTCTTTCTCGGCTATCGCTGCTGACATACTTAAAAAGATTCCATTGCGAAATGGAACATAAGTTATAGGCACACCCTCCTCTATTCCACCTATTGGAACCTCTATATTTTTATCTGTTAAAGCAGAAGCACCTAACTGTTTAAAAAAATCCAAATCTAAAATATACTTCTCTTTTACATCTAAGTCATCACAAATATTATTGAAACATTCTAATTCTTTAGTTTGTGTTCTTTGATTATAATTAAAATGAACACCAATAATTTCGTACCCATCATTTTTCATCATATATGCACTTAAAGTAGAATCCATTCCACCACTCATTATACAGACTGCTTTTTTATTTTTTAAATCCATAAAATAGATTCTATCATATATATTAAAATTTAATCTGATTTAAAAGAAATAAGTTATAGAATGTACTATTAAAGACTTAAAGGAGATGTTATGGATGTTTCATCATCAAGTAGTTCGACTACTACTGTTGCTAGTTCAACACAAGTGGAAGCTATGAAAAAGGCTATGGATGTTCAAGAACAACAAGTGTTAAAAGTTCTTGATAGTGCGAATGAGCAATCAAAACAAGTAACTGCTCAAAAAACAGGACTAGGTAATAGTTTGAATATTACTGGTTAATTTTTATTACAACAAATCATATATTTTGTAGTATATGATTTGTAAAGTATAATCCTCATTCGCTATAATCTCACTTATGATTGAACTTGATAATAAAACTTCATTAGAAGTTAACGAACCCTTTTTAAACTCCATCGCTAAAACTCTTACAAACAAAGAGATAGAACTTATAATAACTTCCAATGAGGAGATTCAAAAGTTAAATAAAGCACATAGAAATATCGATAAATCTACTGATGTTTTAAGTTTTCCTTATGAGGAGATGCCTATGAGTCCTCTTGGCAGTATTGTTATCTCATCTTCATATGTAAAAGATAAGGCTAAAGAGTTAGGGCATAAAAATAGTGATGAGCTTTCACTTTTATTTATACATGGATTGTTACATTTAGTTGGTTTCGACCATGAGGTAGATAGTGGTGAGATGAGAGATGAGGAGGCTAAGTTGATAGAAAAATTCAACTTACCAAAAAGTTTAATAATAAGAACACAAGGATAACAATGGATTTTGTAATATTTTTTGTAGCGATGGGTGCTTTAATATATGGTGCTGATTTTATAATAAAAGAGTCTGAGAGAATTGCTCTTCATTTTAATATTTCACACTTTGTAATTGGTGCAACACTTGTAGCTTTTGGAACATCTTTACCTGAGATGGCAGCATCTATGATGGCATCAGCAAATGGGAAAAGTGATATGGCAGTTGCCAATGTTGTTGGTAGTGTTATTTTTAACATCACTATGGTTTTAGGTATTGTCTTTTTAATTGCTAAAAATATGCAACCGAAACGAGACCTATTTGCATTAGATAGTGCATGGGTAGTTATCCCTTTAGTTTTATTTTTTATAATGATTCAGGATGGTGTTATTAGTAGAATTGATGGTGCATTATATCTTTTACTAATGGTTTCATATCTTCTGTTTTTATTCACTAGTTCTAAAGAGGATTTAGAGGGTGAGATAGACGAAGATTTAGCTTCTAAGAAATTCAACTGGGCTAAGACAATAGGATTCTTAACAGTTGGTTTTGTATTAACAATTGGTGGTGCATCTTTTGTAGTAGATAGTGGAACAAATATAGCAAGAGTATTTGGTGTTAGTGAATGGATAATTGGAATTTTTCTTATCTCTTTAGGTACCTCTTTACCAGAGTTAATAGTATCACTTGTAGCTATTAAAAAAGGTAATGCTGAGATGAGTATAGGAAATATTATAGGTTCAAATGTTGCTAACTTCTCTATGGTTTTAGGGGGTGCTTCTCTTATTGCTCCACTGACTGTTGATTTAGTAGCAACAAAGTTTGATATGTTAATAATGGTAGCAGCTTCTATTACACTTCTATTTATCTTAGCAAATAAACTTTATAACAAAGCTGGAGCGATATTTTTACTAATTATTTTAGCTCTATTTATTCAAAATAGTTTTATTTAATTTTAGAATATTTTTTATCTATATAATTTAATTCTAATAATTTATTATATATATTAGAAACTATTTTTCCAGCGGCATGTCCACCATGCCCACCATGTTCAACCATAGCGAGAACAATATATTTTGGATTTTCATAAGGTCCATAAGATGTAAACCAAGCATGTGAACGGCTATAATAAGACAGTTCATGTTCTAATAACCTTTTTTTAATATCTTGTTTAATAGCTATAACTTGTGCTGTTCCTGTTTTACCTGCAATAACAACATTAGAACTTAAATAATTTGTAGCTGTTCCTTTAGGATGATTACAAACTTGATACATAGCTTTTTGAATAATAGGTAGTTTTTTTAGTTCATTTTCATTCAATACATTTTTTATTTCAGGGGTGTATATATTTCCAGATATATTTAAAGCCAAATGTGGAGTAGGTAATTTCCCCGTTGCCATTAGTGCAGTTAATTGAGCAATTTGTAAAGGAGTTGTTAAAAAATCACCCTGACCAATTGATGTATTTAGTGTTTCACCTATATTCCATGAACGGTTGTATTTATTTCTTTTCCAATCTCTTGATGGTACTATACCTACAAATTCATTAGGTAAATCCACTCCTGTTTTTTTTCCTAAACCATATTTATGAAGCCCTTCACTCATCATTTTATTACCAACTATAAGACTTGCTTTATAAAAATAATCATCACAACTTTCTCTAATAGCTTTAGTTATATTTGTTATTTTATGACCTTTTTTCTTCCAACATCTAAAGATTCTTCCACCTAAAGGCAAGGAGGCTTTACAATTTACAGTCCATTTTTCATCAATTTTTGTAGTTATATATAATAGCCCTAACCCAGGCTTAATACTAGAACCTGGAGGATAAAGTCCATTTATGATTTTATTTGTAAACGGATGATCTAAACTGGTAGATAATTTATTATACATTTTATGAGACATACCAGAAACAAAGATATTTAGATTGTAATTTGGAAAGCTACCTGCTGATAAAATAGAGCCATTAACATCCATCACAACAACAGCTCCAACTTTATCTGTAAACTGAGATGCGATATATTTTTGTAACTCAATATCAATACTTAAGGACAGTTTTCTATCTTCTATCGCATTTGTGTACTCTAACTCTTTTATCTCTTGATTATTTGCATTAACTTTTATTCTTCTGTATCCCACATCACCTTGTAGATAACTATTATAATATTTTTCTATCCCTGTTTTACCAACATAACCAATAAATTCTATAAGCTTATCATCTTTTATATCTTTTCTATTTGCACGCGAAACATATCCTATAATATGTGAAGCTATATCGTTATAAGGATAGTACCTTTTTGGTGCAGGGACGATTTTTATATTTTCTCTTAAATTCAATTTTGTGTAAATTGGCATAATACTCTTATATGTAACAAAATCAACTATATCAATATAATTATGATTATAATAAGAATCTTTTTTTCTATATTTTTTTTCTATCTTTTTTCTATCTAAATTTGGTAATAATTTAGTTACAAAATCTATCTCTTCATTAAATATTTTTAAATTCTTTTCTAACATTAAATGTGGTTTTAATTTGATTTTAAAACCAAGTTTATTTATAGCTAACGGTCTATTATTTCTGTCAACAATAATTCCCCTAACAGGAGCAATTCTTTCAAGCTTAATAGTATTATTTAAAGATAAGTTTTCATAGTATTTATTAGATTCTACTGCCAAGGAAAAAACCCTAACTAATATAGTCAGCCAAATTGTTATAAACATAAATAAAATAATTTTTGTTCTCATAAAGCACTCACTATTAAAAATTCAATTACTATATAGTAAATTATATAATAGTTAAAATTTGGTAATGTATACATAAATACATATGAAATTGAAAGATTAAAAATAAAAAAGCCTATATAAGCTAAAAATACATATGATAATCTAATACAGGAGTAACAACTGAAATTTTTTATAATAATTGGTAATACAAATTTATATATAATTAAAAAATAGAGTATTGAACTGAAAATTGGATAACCCTTATCAGCTTCAAATATAAGTAAACAAAGAATAATAAAAAAACTGTTTACAGTATCATCATCTTTTAATGAGATACTAAATAGGTAAAATAAGACACCAAGAAGTGGAGGTAGAAACAGATATATCGAGCTAAGACTTTGATATATTACAAAAAATATAATATAAGTAAATAGCCCTAAATAGTTTTTATTAGTGATACTTCGTTGCATACTGGGAAATGTTTACATTTTATACAATCTGCCCAAATCTTATGTTCAGGAATAGATTCTTTTGCTATCTCTACAAAACCTAAATCTTCAAAAAACTTTTGTTTATATGTTAATGTCAAAATCTTTTTAAGTCCTAAATCAATTGCTTCTTCATTAGCTAACTTTACAAGTTCTTTTCCAATACCTAATCCTCTAAATTTATCTTTAACAATTAAAGATCTTATTTCACCTAAAAGGGGAGAATGAATATGTAAAGCACAAAAGCCGATAAGTTTATCATCTATTTGTGCTAAGGTGTATGATCTTATATTTGTGGATATCTCTTCAGCTGTTCTATCTAAAATAATCCCTAGTTCTACCTCTGGAGTAACTAATTTTCTCATTAATTCCACATCAGTTAATTTGGCTTTTTTAAATTGAATCTTCATCTTCATCTTCTTGCAAAATATCATAGATAGCTTTAACAGCTTTGTTTATACCTCTTTTTTTTGAGCTAGAAAGCATCATAGCATTTGGAAATTCTTTGCGAAGAGCACTTTGTTCTTTTTGATTTAATTTATCAATTTTTGTAAAAATCTGTAATATATATTGGTTTTCTCTGCAACTAGTCATTAAAAAGTCACTAACAGAAGTATCTATATCTAAGTGGGGATGCCTACAATCAATTAGATGTATAAAGAGTTTAATCTGTTCTCTTTTAGATATAAAATCGGTTAAGTTTCTTTCCCAATCATATTTAATTGATTTTGAAACTTTTGCATAACCAAAACCAGGTAAATCAACAAATTTTGCATCTTTTTTTATCCCATCATCTCTATTCATAAAAGTAACATCAAAATAATTTATCAATCTTGTTTTTCCAGGTGTTGAAGAAACCTTAGCTAAACCTTTATGATTTGTTAGTGCATTTAAAAGTGAACTTTTTCCAACATTTGATCTCGCCATAAAAACAATTTCATCTTGAAGAGTAGATTCTGGGGCTTTTGAAACATCAGGAGCTGATGTCATAAATTTAGAGCTTACAATATCTACCATTATCTACTCCTTATCTTCTGATGGTAAGTTAAATATCATTATAACTGGCTCTTTATTTCCACCCTCTGCATATGCTGTTCCCTTAATAGCATTTAGTTTTACTCTTTCACCAATAATCTCTTTTTCAGTATCTAGTTGTTTTAGATGAACACTATTAAAAAATTGATACTCTTTTTTATTTGGGAAATAAACTACTTTTTGAGCTTTACCTACATATTGTGCACCATTTTCTGCTTTTATTCTAAATGTAACATTACTTTTTGCTATCATTTTAGTTGGTTGATTTTTGTCATCTGTATATACAGTTACCTTAGCAGCATTAAGCTTATCATTTCCATTAACCATATTTACATTACCAGTAAAGATAGAGATACCATTTTTTTGGTCTCCACTAAATTTATCTGAAGTGATTTTCAAATTTTGTGAAAAAAGAGTTGTTGTTAGTGTTAGTATCATTATCATAAAAAATTTCATCATTTTATCCTTTAGTATTTATATGTAGCAACTACATTTTTAGATTTTATTTTACCCGAAATATTGTTAAATTGTAGTGAACTACCTTTTACAATATTTTTATTTTGATAGAGTATATATTTTTTTGTTGTGCTTATTGTATTTTCTATTTGATTATAAATAGCTTCTTGAGATTTAAAAACTAAATTATCCTCTCTATTATAAACAACATCACCACTTAAATTAATAATATCATTTTTGTATAAAGCATCCTTAGCTTTTATATTAGCCATAAACTTATTACTATTATCTGTATAGTTTAGATCTTTTATAGTACTGTATTTTAAATAACGGTGAGATTTACTTCCATGAGTAATACTAATCATACCTTTTTTATTTAGCTCATACATAATAAATGATTTTATTTCAACCAAAGCAATATCAACATTTTTACTTTTTGTATTTATGGCATCGATAGGTTTAAATGATACAAAGATCATTATAAAAATTGTAGTAATTATAATAAAAAAAATATTTATATTAATAGTAAATCCTTAATTAGTATATATTCCAAACAGCTATAAATTCTTTTTTTTGTTTATTAGAATCTACAAGTAAATCAATCATCTCTCTTACAGCACCTTCTCCACCATTATAGTTAAGAATCTTGTTAACAATCTCTTTAATCTCCTTAACTCCATCTTTTGGTGTAAAACTCTCTCCAACTAAATTAAGCATATTAAAATCATTTAAGTCATCACCGATTCCAGCAACTTCATTAAAGTCAAGATTTAATTTATTAACTAACTCTTTTAAAATTCTATCTTTATCTTTTATACCTTGATAAATATGTTGTATACCGAGTTCTTTGGCTCTTTTCTCAACTATACTAGAATTTCTGCCTGTTATGATAGCCACTTGATGACCTAATTTTATCCATGTACTAATTCCTAGACCATCTTTTACATTGAAATTTTTACTCTCTATTAAATCGTTAGAGTATATAAGTTTACCATCAGTTAAACAACCATCAACATCTAAAATAATTAATTTAATCATAAAACATCTTTTGTGCTTGGTATTCCAACTCTTTCATTTTTAGATGTTGCTCTGCGAATCGCGACAGCTAGTGATTTGAAACATGCTTCTATAATATGGTGCTGGTTTTTTCCTCTTAATGCAATCATATGTGTACTTATTTTAGCATTCAACACAAAGGCTCTGAAGAACTCTTCAACAAGTTCAGTATCAAATTGCCCTACTTTGCCGATTAAGTCTACCTCGTAAACTAAAAAGGGTCTGTTACTTAAATCAAGATCACAACTAACACAGGCTTCATCCATAACAATGTTTGCACTACCAAATCTTTCCATATTTACTACTGGGTATATTGCATCAGCTAATAATGAACCTAATACAATTCCTATATCTTCTACACTATGGTGATCATCAATATGTGTATCACCATTACAATCAATATTTAAGTCGATAAGAGAATGTTTTGAAAAACTCTCCAACATATGATCTAAAAAACCAACACCACTATTTATATTACTTTTACCACTACCAATTAAATTTAAAGATATTGTAATATCTGTTTCTTTTGTTTTTCTTGTTTTAGTTATCATAATTAGTTATCCCTTACTATAAATGCTCCACTAAAAGCACTTCTATTTTTATAATCTCTCGCCTCATCTTCACTCTCAAAACCTGTAAGTAAAACTTTAAAAGTTCTTCCATTATTAGTTTCAGTATCTTTAATTATTGTTTTGTATCCACCAATTTTATCATACTTTTCTTGAGTTGATATTGCTCCATTAATTCTTGAAAAAGAAGCTATTTGAAGAGCAAATTTACCTCTATAATGAGTTTTTGAAACTTTGTATGGTTTATTATTTGTTGGTGTATAGTTTTTATTTTTCTTGTTTTTAGAATAAAATCCTAAAACCTCAATTGTAACAGGTGCTGTTCCAGTCCCTATCATATTAATTTTACTTGCAGCAGATTTAGATAAATCTATTATCCTTGTAGCTACAAATGGTCCTCTATCGTTAATTCTAACAACAGTTGATAAACCATTACGACGATTAGTAACTTTAACTATTGTATTCATAGGTAGAGTTTTATGTGCTGCAGTCATATCATACATATTGTATCGCTCACCATTAGATGTAAGTTTTCCATGAAAGTTTGGACCATACCAACTAGCATTACCACTAAATCTATCTCCAACATTAACACTTATTGGATAGTATCTAACACCATGTACCACATATGATCGCATTTTTGAATGTGAATACATTTTTTTATCCATTGAATTACTATAGGCATTCTTATTTTGTGAATAGACAGACGGTTTTGAATTATTATATGCTATTTTATAAGATCTTCCACATCCACTAAATAATATAAGTATAACTCCAAATATTAATATTTTTTTATTCATATATTTTTAACCTTTTTACTTATTGGTATAACTAAAATTTGCTTAAGTTTTAGTTTAGTATTTTTCAACTTATTAAAATCCATAATTACTTTATACGGAACACCATATTTCTTGCCAATATATGAAAGATTATCCCCTTGTGTTACCTTATGAATTTTATAAATATTTTTAATTGTTTCTTCAAAATAATTCTTTTTAAATTCAGATAATTTAATATAAGGGATATAAATTTCATAATTATTGGCATAAGGTGGTACAAAATCATATTTTAGATGTCTATTTAATTTTTGCAATTCATCAATGGGTATATCAATTAATTTTGAAACTCTCTGAATAGATTCACCAGCTGGTAATTTAACCGTAGCAACTGAATTAGCATTTGCTCTATTTAGAAGATACTCATATTTACTATTTAACATAAACTTTTCATCATAACCTATCATAGCTAAAGCAAGTATTTTTCTAATATAGATTCTACTCTCTTTTGGGAGATATTTTTTGTCTGAATCAAGAAGTATATCAAGGTTCTCACTTTGAGCATTGCTAATTGCACGATTCAATCTACCTCCACCACAATTATAAGCAATTATTGCCAAATACCATTTTCCAAATCTTTTATGAAGACTAGATAAATATTTGGCAGCAGCTTCTGTTGATTTTATAAAATCTCTTCTTTCATCAACATAGTTATCTATTTTTAGACTATATAATTTAGCAGTTCTTGGCATAAACTGCCAAACTCCTGAAGCTTTTTTATAAGAATATGCTTTAGTAGAAAAATTTGATTCTGCCATAGCAAGATATAAAAGTTCTTGAGGAACATCATACTTAGTTAATATATTTTTAATGTCAGGTATAAAAATATATGCATCACTCATAACTTTAAAAAAGGATTTATGTCTCTTTATTGAATTATTTTTTACACGGATATTATTCATCATATTATCGTGGATAAACGATGGATCAATATCGAAAGATTCTAATATGGAAATATCTTTATCAGAGTTGTTAATATATGATAAATTTGCATTTAATAAAATTGGAAAGATAAAAGATAAAAAATATTTTAGCACATGCACACTCTTGTTAGTTTTAAGAATTTTATCGAAAAGATAGTTAAGATTTTGTTAATATTAAATATTAAACAATTCTGATGCATTTATAGTAGTAATCTCCTCTATCTCTTTTTGTGATATACCAAGTAAATCAGATACTTTTTTAGCAATAAGTTTTGTATATAATGGTTCATTTCTCTCACCTCTATGTGGAGTAGGAGTTAAGTATGGTCCATCCGTTTCAATTAAAAGTTTATTAATTGGGATTTTAGGAACTATATTAATCAGTTTTTTTGCATTCTTAAAAGTTACGACCCCTCCTATCCCGAAATAAAAATTATTATTTGATAAGCTTAACAGTTCTTCATCTGCATTATAACAATGAAGTACACCACCAAATTCACTTGAAGCATGTTCTAATAATAATTCTTTAGAATCTCTTGAAGCATCTCTAATATGAATAATCAAAGGTTTTTTATATTTTTTTGCTAATTTTATTTGAGCAATAAAAACCTCTTTTTGTTTTACTTTTTCTAACTCTTTCTCTTCATCACTTCCTTCAAGTCTGAAGTAATCAAGACCACATTCACCAATTGCTATACATTTATGGTGGTTAGCATATTTTATAAAATTATCCTCACTAAATGATTTAATATCATAAGGATGTATCCCAATAGCAAAATAAATATTTTGGTATTTTTCTGCTATCTCTACTGCTCGTTCAAGTGTTTTAGCATCAGCTCCTGGAATAATAAATTTCTCTACTCCACCCTCTTTCGCACGATTTAGAACTTCATCTAAATCATCTCTATATCTCTCATCGTCTAAATGTATATGTGTGTCAATTATCATTTTTATTCTCTCTTAATTTTTTTACATAAAGTATATTTTTTATCATAAAGTAGATGAAAATAGCAGAAATAGAAACAGAAATAATTGCTAACAATATACTACTAGCCATATAAAAATTATAGGCTAAAACTAACATAACAATAGATATTATGAAACACATTTATTTGCCTCTAATAACTCTTTTGCAAATTGTTTTGCTTCATTACTTATGTCTGTGCCACTAATTATTCTAGCAATCTCATTTATTTTTTCATTTGTAGTTAGCTCTTTAACCTTTGAGATATTAGAATCTTTATAAATTAAAAAATGCTGATCACCCATTGATGTCAGTTGTGGTTGATGAGAAATAACAAATATTTGAAAATATTTAGAGAGTTTTCTAAGTACTTTAGCAACACTCATAGATTCTTCTCCACTAAGATTAGCATCAATCTCATCAAGCATCAACACACCACCATTTTGATTCATAAATTCAGATTTTAAAGCTAATATAGCTAATCTTAGTCTATTAAATTCTCCAGTACTTACTTTTTGAAGTTGTGTTGAGTTTAATTGTAAAGATATAATATCACTACCTGCTAAATTATAATCAGTTGATTCAAGTATAACATTTGCATCTCTTAAATATAACTCTTTTAAATAGATATTTAAGTCAATTTCAAATTTTTTCAACTCTTTATTTCTAAGTAGACTAATTTTATTTGCTAACAACTCTATTTTACATGTAAGTTTATTGAATTTTTCTTCTAGTTTATTTTTTGTAAATTCAATATTTTTAAATTTTTTTAACTCTAATTTCTTTTTTTCTTTATAGTTTAGAGCTTCCTCTATACTTCCATATCTTCTTTTAAGTCCACTAAGCTCTTCAAGTCTATTTAATACATCTTCAATATTTATCTCATCTAATGCACTAAATTTGTTTTGTGCTGTATCTAAAATAGCTCTTAGTTCATTCATTGAATCGTCAAAAAAAGAACTATCAATATCTAAATTTTCAAGAAGAGAAAAGATTTGATGTTCATATTCAAAAACTGCGTTTACAGATTCTATTTTTTCTAGAACTTTTTCTTTTTTTGATAACTCTTTTTTTATCTCCAACAACTCATTGTCTTCAGAAATTATTGGATTAATATCTTCAATTTTTTTAATTTCAAAAGTTGTAAACTCTTTTAACTCTATTATTTTTTTTTCAGCTTCTTGTGTATTTTTCAATTCAGTTTCAATAGCTTTATGTTCTAAAAAAATATTTTTATATTCATTTTTTAATTTTAATATCCCAGCTTGTTTTTTTTCAATTCTTTCATCAATAATACCTAGTAGGTTTTCATTTTCAAAATCACTAAAATCTTTTAAACTTAAATGTCTTAAATAATTTGATGTTACATGATTTATAGATTTTTTGGATACACTTTGATTATTTATAAAATATCTTGATTTTTCTTTTTTTATAAATTTAAAAATATTTATTTCATCATTTTGTAAACCATTATTATCATTAGATATATCCCAAGTTACACTAGATTCACATAGTGCTGCCTCACAACTACTAGCACCTAATGAAGATAAAATAGAGTTCATTAAGATAGATTTACCACTTCCACTAGGCCCTGTAAATACAATAAGTCCAGAACTCATATTTAGTTCAATCTCTTTAAAACTCAAATAATTTTTCAAATAGAATCTTTCAATCATTAGCTATCCCCTACTCTCCCCAGTTTAATTTTTCTTTCAAAATATCAAAATAATTAAACTCTTCTCTATGTATAAGTTTTGCTGTTTTTGTGGCAAGTCGTATATGAATACTCTCACTATTCGATAACTCATGTAAATCTTGACCATCTACTATTATTAATGCTTTATTATCAGATGTTTTCATCTCTATTGAAAATTCAGCAGGTAAAACGACTGGTCTTTGAGTTAAAGAGTGTGGGCAAATTGGAGTGAGTGTAAAGATTTTTGTCAAAGGAAAAAGAACAGGACCACCAGCTGAAAGATTATAGGCAGTTGAGCCAGTTGGTGTAGAAACAATAATCCCATCACCATAATAATTGTTAAAAGCTTTTCCATCAACAAGTGTTTCTATATTTATCATATTTGAAATTGATGGACGAGTAATAACAATATCATTAAAGGCATATATCTTTGTTTCCTCTCCTTCTCTAATAATTTTAGCTTCTAAAACAGATCTTTTATCTACTCTATATTTATTTTTACACATTCCAGATATAAACTCATCTAGTTCATCCATCCCCACATCAGCTAAAAAGCCTAAATGTCCAGCAAAGATACCAAGAACTGGAATATCATATTCAAAAGATCGTCTTACAACAGATATTAAAGTGCCATCACCACCTAAAGTAAGAAGAAAATCGCACTCTTTACATAATATATCAAACTCTAGACCCATTATTCCAATCATACCACCACTTATACTATCAATATGTACAGTAATATTATGATTCTTAAATATTTTTTCAAGTTTGAAAAAATCATCTTTTAATTCTGGAGTTGATGGTCTTAGAATAATACCAACTTTTTTTATATTTTTAATTTGCAAAGGGAACTCCTACATTGATAAATAACTTATTTATGATTATATAATTAATATATGAAACTATATCATGAAAGATAAGTGAAGTGAAAAAATATGACAAACTGTCAAGTTATGAAAAAATTTTAATTATATTCCATCCAAGAAAGGATGGAATACAAAGTTTTATTTAACCATTGCTACTAATTCATCTTTAGCAACTTTATTAAAGCTAAGATACTTATAAACTTCATCAGTCATCTCTGGTGTAATTTTATTAGCAACTATCTCTAAATATTCAGCAGATGTTGGTAATGCACCTTTTAGTGCAACAACGGCAGCAAGTTCAGCAGAACCAAGATAAACTTGAGAACCTTTACCTAGTCTGTTATCAAAGTTTCTAGTTGATGTTGAAAATACAAATGCATTTTCTGCAACAGAAGCTTGATTACCCATACATAAAGAACAACCAGGAATTTCAGTTCTAGCTCCAGCCATACCAAAGATAGAGTAGTAACCCTCTTCTTGAAGAGTTTTTTCATCCATTTTTGTTGGAGGACAGATCCAAAGTTTGTTAGCAACTTTACCCTCACCTTTAAGAATCTCACCAGCAGCACGGAAAAGACCAATATTTGTCATACATGAACCAACAAACACTTCATCAATTTCAGTTCTTAAACCAGCAGAATGAATCTCCGATAATGTTTTAACATCATCTGGATCATTAGGACAAGCTAAGATTGGTTCTTTAATTTGATCCATATCAATTTCGATTACTGCTGCATATTCAGCATCTTTATCAGCTTCCATAAGTTCTGGGTTAGCAATCCATGCTTTCATCTTATCAGCTCTTCTTTGAAGTGTAGCTGCATCTTCATAACCTTGAGAGATTAACTCTTCGATTAGAACAATGTTAGATTCTAAGTACTCAATAATTGGTTCTTTATTTAACTTAACAGTACAAGCAGCAGCACTTCTTTCAGCAGAAGCATCCGATAATTCAAATGCTTGTTCACATTTAAGATTTTCAAGACCTTCAATTTCAAGAACTCTACCACCAAAGATATTTTTCTTACCAGCTTTTTCAACAGTTAATAAACCATCTTTTATAGCTTGATGAGGGATAGCATTTACCATATCACGAAGAGTGATACCTGGTTGCATAGTCCCCTTGAATCTTACAAGTACAGATTCTGGCATAGTTAATGGCATCATACCAGTTACACCAGCAAATGCTACAAGACCTGAACCAGCAGGAAAAGAGATACCAATTGGGAAACGAGTATGACTATCTGCACCAGTACCAACAGTATCTGGAAGACATAATCTATTTAACCATGAGTGGATAACACCATCACCTGGGCGAAGAATGAAACCTTTTCTTGAAGTCCAAAATTCTGGAAGTGTATGTTGTAGTTCAATATCTGCTGGTTTTGGGTAAGCAGCAGTGTGACAGAAAGATTGCATAGTCATATCAGCACCAAAGTTTAATGCAGCAAGTTCTTTAACTTCATCTCTAGTCATTGGTCCAGTTGTATCTTGAGAACCAACAGTTGTTGCGATTGGCTCACAGTAAACATTTGGTTTAACACCGTCAACTCCACAAGCTTTACCAACCATTTTTTGTGCTAAAGTATAACCTTTACCATTATCAGCAGGTTGTGCAGGAGCCATAAATAAAGAACCAGCATCCATACCCATAGCTTCTCTAGCTTTAGCAGTTAAACCTTTACCAATAATTAATGGAATACGACCACCAGCTCTCATCTCATCAGGAAGAGTATTTGGAGAAATTTCGTAAGTAGAAACTACTTTGCCATCTTTCTCAATTGTACCTTCAAATGGTTTAACAGTGATAACATCACCAGTATTTAATTCAGCAGTTGGTGCTTGAATTGGGATACACCCTGAATCTTCTGCTGTATTAAAAAAGATTGGAGCGATAATATCACCGATTACAATACCACCAGTTCTTTTATTTGGAACACCAGCAATATCTTGACCCATATGCCATTGAACAGAGTTAATTCCTGATTTTCTTGAAGAACCAGTACCAACAACATCACCAACATAAGCAAGTGGATAACCTTTTGCTTTTAACTCTTTCATAGTATCTAATGGATTGTCCATTCTATTAATTAAAAATGAGTTTGCATGAATAGGAATATCTGCTCTTGTAAATGCTTCAGATGCTGGAGATAAATCATCAGTATTAGTCTCACCTGGAACTTTATATACTGTAACAGTAATACTTTCTTCCATTGCAGGTTTATTAGTAAACCACTCACCATTTGCCCAAGATTCTATTACTTGTTTTGCAAACATATTTCCATGATCCATCAACTCTTTTACATCATCAAAAGAAGCATAAACTAAAATCATATTTTTAAGTTGATCTGCTGATTCTTGTGCAAGAGCAACATTGTTATTTCTAAGACCATCAATTAATGGTCCAACATTAAAACCACCCAACATTTTACCTAACATTTTAACAGCTGACATTTTACTAATAGCATGAGAATGTGCATCATCATGTACTATTGCATTTAAAAATGCTGCTTTTACATATGCTGCATCATCAACACCGGCTGGAATTTTATTTTCTAATAAATCTAATAAGTATAGTTCCTCTTTTATTTCATCAGCTTTTAATAATTCAACTAAATCTGCCACTTGTCCAGCAGTTAATGCTAGTGGTGGAACACCAAGAGCTAATCTTTCTTCTGTATGTGCTTTATAATCTTCGATAAATGCCATATTTAATCCTGTGTTTTAATTTGCTAGTATTGTAACCAAATAAAATAATTATTTTTTACCTTGTTACATATATAAACACTCTTGGTAGTTTTTGTTAATTATTTGTTTAAAAATGTAACATCTTTAGCTAGTATTACATTTATATTAAGGATAAAAATGAAATTTCTTCTATTACTAGTAATATTTTTTAATGGATTATTCGCTGATTTTCTTCATAAAACATATTATATAGATACAAAGCATATTAAAATATCAGATATTATAGATGATAGCGATGATAATACAACTATTTTTAATATCTCAGAAAATAGATATTCTAAAAGAATAAAGTCTAAATTATTACTACAAAAATTGATAGACAACGGGTATGATTCTTTTAAGAGTAAAAATAGTTATATTAAATTTATTTTAAAGAGTCCTATTGATAGATCAATAATTAAAAATTATATAAAGCAATTTTACCAAGAAAATTATGTCAATATGAAAATAATCAGTGTAGATGTTGAACCAAGAAATTATATTGACAAACTAGAAGATAATTACACAGTTCACTTAAATATCAAAAATAAGAAAAGTAATGATGGCATCATATATGTTAAAACAGATTCTAAAAAAAAGATATTTTTTAATTATAAAATAGATGCATTAATAGATGTTTATATATCTAAGTATAAAATAAAAAGAGATACAAAAATAACCATTTCAAATACAAGTAGAAAAAGAATAAAGTTTAGCAAATTTAAAGCAATACCAATAGATATAGATGATTTGAATTCTGTTCAAAGTAAAAATAATATAAAAGAAAATAGTATAATCACAATTAAAGATATAGAGAAATTAGATATTGTTGAAAAAGGTTCTAGTGTTAATGTTAGTATGAATTCTAAGTATATTGCTATATCATTTATTGCCAAGGCACTTAAAAGTGGGAAATTAAATGATACTATAACTGTTCAAAAGAGTAATGGAAAAAGATTTAGAGTACAAATAATAGGTAAAAATAGAGTGGAGATTCGATGAAAAAAAGAAAAATTGTTTTAGCAATAAGTGGAGCGAGTGGAACAAACTTAGGCTTGAAAGCACTTGAACTGCTTCCAGATATAATAGATAAGCATCTTATCATATCTGATAATTCAAAAGTTGTTTTAGAAAAAGAGATGAAGTGTACAACTTATCCAAATGAAGACATCTCAGCTAGTGTAGCATCAGGCTCATTTGGTGTAGATGCTATGATAATTGCACCTTGTAGTATGAATACACTAGCAAAAATTGCTTGTGGAATCTCTGATAATCTTATTACAAGATGTGCTTCTGTTATGATAAAGGAGCAAAAAAAACTTATACTTGCTCCAAGAGAGATGCCATTCTCGGCAATAGCTTTAGAAAATATGCAAAAATTAGCTTCGCTAGGAATTATTATAGCACCACCTGTGATAGCATATTATTCAAAACAACAAACACTTGAAGAGATGGAAAATTTTATCATTGGTAGATGGTTTGATCTATTAGATATTGAAAATAATTTATATAAAAGATGGGAATAAAAAAATGCAAAATAGTAAAATAGCACTATATCCAGGAACTTTTGATCCAATAACAAATGGTCACTTTGACATAATAGAGAGAGCTTTAGGTCTTTTTGATGAAGTTATTATTGCAGTAGCAATATCTCAAGATAAAAAACCGATGTTTGCACTTGAAGAGAGAATCTTTATGGCAGAAGAATCTGTTAAGAATCTTAAAAATATAAGAGTTATTGGTTTTGATAATTTAACAGTAGAATTAGCAAAAACACATAATGCTGGAATCTTAATTAGAGGATTACGAGCTGTGAGTGATTTTGAGTATGAATTACAACTAGGATATTTGAACAACTCTTTAGATGATTCAATAGAGACTGTTTATCTAATGCCAAAACTTCAACATGCATTTATTAGCTCATCAATTGTAAGAAATCTGTTAAAATTTCATGGAAAAACAGAACATCTATTACCTAAAGAGGTTCAAAAAATCATAAGGGGTATGACTTCATGTACATTGCAATAGAGGGAATCGATACAGCAGGTAAAAGCACACAAATAGAAAAATTATCAGAAATTTATAAAGATGCTATTATTACAAAAGAACCAGGGGGAACTACGATTGGGCAAGAGATTCGCTCTTTGGTTCTAAGTGCTAGAGCTAAAAGTAAAAAAGCAGAATTTTTATTATTTTTAGCTGATAGAGCAGAGCATATTACAGAGGTAATTGAACCAAATATAGAAAAAAGTATGATTATTTCAGATAGAAGTGCAGTTAGTGGTGTTGCTTATGCTCTTATTCAAGGTGATATATCATCAAAAGAGTTAGTAGAGTTAAATAATTTTGCTACTAATGGAATCTACCCTCAAAAAGTTTTTTTACTCCGATTAACAAAAGATGAATTAGAGTATAGACTTTCACAAAAGCAATTGGACGGGATAGAACTGAGAGGTTCTGAGTATCTTTTAAAGATTCAAGATGCAATTATAGAAGCTACTAAACTACTGAATATAGAGTTAGTAGAGATTGATGCAAGTAAAGATATTCAAACAATTACTAAAGAGATAATAGATAATATCAATTAACAAATACTTCTATTATGGCTTATCGTTTCATTATAATCTAAAAGGGCTAAAACACTTTTTTTGTTCATTTTTCTAGCAAAATCAGATGCTTTGAATCCTTTTATATCAACACTATCTTGATTTACGCCCTGCTCTAAAAGTAACTTTACAATTTCAACTCTTCCATAACAAGTAGCACACATTAAAGGTGTAAATCTACTTCTTCTTCTCGTTGCATTGACATCTATACCTTTATCTATAAAATAATTAACCATCTCAATATTATTATATGTGATAGCCATATCAAAAATACTAACACCCTCATCATCAAAATTATATATATCAGCCCCATTATCAATTAAAAGCATAAGAAAATCAAAATCACATTTATATCTAATAGCAGATGCTAAAACACTCTCCCCTAAATCATTCTCTTCATTAATATCAGCACCATTTTTTATATATATTTTCGCATCTATAAAATTATTTTGTATTATTATATCTATCCATTTATTCACTATATAGCCTTTGCATAATTTATATCTTTTTAAAATTCTAACTAAATTATATTATTATTGATTCACATATTTTACAAAAAAGTATTTCAAAAGTTATAATTCAGTATTTATTTTGCTTATTTTGTATACCATATTTGCAATTATACATAAAAGGCTGATTAATGAGTGCGAAAATATTGATTGTTGATGATAGTGCGACAATGCTAAGAATTTTGAAAACTTCTGCAAAAAGAACGATAGAGGATGTTGAAGTTTTCGAAGCTTTAAATGGAAAAGAGGCTTTAGAACATCTTGAAAATAATAACGATATAAAATTAATTTTACTTGATGTAAATATGCCTATAATGAATGGTATGGAGTTTTTAGAAATTATAAGATCTCAAAATAAATATGATGATGTAAGAGTTATTATGCAAACTACTGAAACGAGTAAAAAACAAATTGAAAAAGCTATGAAATTTAAAATAAGTGGCTATTTAATGAAACCATATCAAACAAAAATTGTAAAGCAATTAATGATTAAACTTGCACCAGTTATTGGCTATAAAATAAAAGAGAATTAAATTATGCTAAATGAGATAAATAGTTCTGAATTTCTTTATAAAATACTAGTATAGGTAATTAGATATGTTTTTTGGTAATTCAATTAAAATAACACAAGATGAAGAGCAAACTATTTTAAATTATATAGATAAAATTAAAGAATTTGTTAATGGTGATACCAACAAAATAGTTTTCAATAATATAGAAGTTTTTAATACAAAAAAAATAAAAAATAGTTTAGATGAATTATCTACTCTTCTGATGAAAAAATCTCAGGATGATTTAATTATTCAGAGTGAAATTATGCACTTTTTGGAAAAAGTTTCTAATGGACATAATAGTGATAAAAGTAATAGTGCAAAAAGTATCAATCAGATGATTGAAAAAATGGAAAATAATTTTGTATCTATTAATGCTATTTTAAATGAATATAAAAATGAAAACTATATAAATAGTATAGATAAAAATATTTATAGAGGTGGTGAATTATTTAAACTTATAGAGGGGATTAATAGCCTACAAGAGGTATTAACAAAAACATTAAATTCCAATTTAGAACATGGTTTAAAATTAGAAGAGAACTCAATAAAACTACATAAAAAACTATCATATTTAAGCGATGCGATTGAAGAGCAAGTATTAGTTTTAGATTCTACTGCAAGTGAAGTTGAAAAAATAACTACACAAACAAAGCTTAATACAGAAACTACTATGCAGATGCAAAACTCATCATTAGAGCTAAAAAGTTCTATTGAAAATGGTAATAAATTAGCATTAGAGACAGTAGATGCTATGAAATTTATAAACGATTCTACCAATGCGATTAATGATGCTATTGAAATTATTGATCAAATATCATTTCAAACTAATATTTTAAGTTTAAATGCCGCGGTTGAAGCTGCTACTGCTGGTGAAGCTGGTAAAGGTTTTGCTGTTGTTGCTCAAGAGGTTCGTAACCTTGCAAACAGAAGTGCAGATGCAGCAAAAGATATTAAACAACTAGTTTCAAAAGCAACAACATATGCAACAACTGGATTAAATATATCAGATAAAATGATTACAGGATATAGTACATTGCATAAAAATATAGATAACACAATGGACTTGATTAATAATATAGCAACTGCTTCACAAGAGCAAGTAACAAGTATTACTCAAATAAATGAAACGCTAGCAACTCTTGAACAAAAAACTAATGATTATGCAGATTTTACAAAAGATACAAATGAAATCTCAGCAATAACAGAGGCTATTGCAACAAAAATTGTTTCTGATGTGAAGTTAAAAGAGTTTGATGGTAAAGAGATTGTACTCTCCTCTTTTAAGAAAGAGTTGTAGATGATTGAAACTAAAACATTAAAGCATATTCATACTACAAGTGATATTTATGTAGATAAAGAGCAGATATATACTTTTTATAATAGTGCTATTTATAAATCTACTTTAGAATCTTCAACTCAAGAAATTTTGGAATTTACAAATAATATTCAGAATCATAGTTTAAAATCAAATGTGTTGGCTTGTGTAAATTCAAATTTTTTAAATGTTTACCATCTAAAAAAAGATACTAGGTTAGTAAATATGTCACTTGGTAATATTAAGCCAATTAACTCAATAGCATTATCCGAATTTTCAATGAATACTATCCTTGGAACGGATGATGGTAAAATTAATATCATAAATAATATATCAGCAGAATCAATTTTAAAGTTTACACTATTCTCTAGTGGTGAAAGTATTGATTTTGTTGATTTTATTGAAGAAAATATTATAATGGGTAGTACAAAAAAAAGTATTCTACTAGTAGATATATTAGAAAAAGGGATGTTAGCAAAAATAGTATCTAAAGGAGCAATTAGTAATATTATTACTTGTAAAAAGAATATAATTTATACTACTCAAGAAAATGATATATATTTAGTAAAGATAGAAGATTTTAGTAATATTGAGACAACTAAATTGTATTCAACAGATTCTATAATTAAAGATATTAAATATGATTTTACTAATAGTTCTGTATATGTTTTATTAAAAAATCAAATTATTAATATTGATTTTAATTCAAATGTTAAAGAGTTAGAAGTTACATTTGATGATGCTAATTGTATCTCTGTAATAAATAAAGAATCTTTAATTATAGGTTCTGAAACATCATCTTTAATACTTAATAAAATTATTGATATAAATAAAAGTGATAACAAAGAGGATGTTAAGTCAGATATTATTCGTTTTATGACAGTTGATGACAGTGCAACAATTAGGCTAGTAATTAAAAAGTCTATTTTAAATAACTTTAAAAATGTAGAGGTCATCGAAGCAGAAGATGGAATCTCAGCAATGGAGTATTTAAAAAATCATTCAAATATTGATGTTATGTTATTAGATTGGAATATGCCAAATATGAATGGTGATGAAGTTGTTGAAGCTGTTTCAAAAATAAGTAATTTATCAAAGATGAAAATTATTATGGCTACTACTGAGGGTGGAAAAGATAGAGTTAAAGAGATGCTTTCAAAAGGGGTCAAGGGTTATTTAGTGAAACCTTTTCGTCAAAATAGTGTTATTCCATTAATTGAAAAAATGATTGATATAGTTAAAAAAGAAAGAGAGTAAATTTTGAGCGAATCTAATTATAGAAATGAAATTCAAGAAAATATAGACTATATAACAAAAAGTCATCTTAGAAATGTTATGCAGTTAGCGATGTTTTACACAGGAAGTAATAAAATATATGCTGTAAATATCTCTAAAATACAAAGTTTTTTAATTAAAGATGACATTGAAATAGTTAAAACTCCATCAGCAGATAATATAGTTATAGGTGTTATCAATCTTCGTGGAGAGATGATATCTATAATTAATCTTGATGAATGGATAGGTGAAAAAGTCAATGATGATCCTTATAAAATAGTTATCGTATGTAATTATAATAATAGAAAACTTGGTATTTTAGTTAAAGATATTATAAAAATAGAGGAAAAAAATAGTAGTGATTTGAAATTACCAAGTAGTAGTGATCCTAAAATATCCTATGTTACTGAAACAGAGATAGATGGCTCTTCTCATTTATGTATAGTATATGATGCAGAAAAATTGCTTTATGATATAAATAAAGATTCTAAATCTGATGGAACTACTATTTATGATATTAATTCATTTGGTGAGTTGTCTAATATAAAATCAAATAAAGTACTTTTAGTTGCAGAAGATAGCAGAGTAGTTATTGAAAAATTAGATGAATTTTTGACAAATATAGGTGTTCGTCATGAAATATATGAAAACGGACAACTTTTAATTGATAGATTGGAAACAATAAACATTGATGATATTGGTTTAGTTGTAACAGATATAGAGATGCCTATTAGAAATGGATATCAAGTTATCAAATATATAAAAGATGATATAAGATTTAGTGCTTTACCAGTAATATCACTAACAAGTATGACAAATCAGGGTGTTTTAGATAAAGTCCAACAACTTGGTGCTATTGATTTAATTAATAAAGCAGATCTAAATAAACTACATGAATACATAAAAAAATATTTATAAAAGAAAGGGGTAAAAGATGATTAGTTTAAGACAGAGAAATATTGGATTAGGGGTTATAATTTTTATAGCCTTTATAATTTTGCAGGTAGTAATTGCAGTTAGACTTGGTTATATTAATTCTCATGTAGAGGATAGAGAAGTGACACATAATAAAATTATTTTATTGCAAAAACTTCAAAATAATATTTTATTATATAAAATAACTAAAAAAGTAAAATATATAGAAGCTAGTACTATTATAATTGCTAGTAAATTAAAAGATTCACATATTAAAAAAGATATGGAGATACTCAAAGGTAATATAGCTAATTATGAATCAACTGTTTCATCTTTGGAAGCTCTATATAAAACAACAACAACAAAATTAAATATACTCAATAAAAAAATATCACAAAAAGGACATGCGATAGATATAAATCATGAGAATCTTGTTATGTTCTTTATTATACTTATCGGAAATATTGTAATTAATGTCTTACTATATTATTTTGTTCGTCAAATAATTCAAAATATAGATACACTTCAAAATGCTTTAGTATCTTTCTTTGATTTTTTAAACCATGAAACAAAAAGTGTAGAGGTTGTGCCAAATAGTAATATGACTGAGTTTAATAATATGGCTATAATTGTTAATAACAATATTCACAAAATAGAAGATGGATTAAAAAAAGATTTACAAGCTGTATCAGAAATTTCTCAATTAACTCAAAATATGTTAAAAGGTGACTTTTCATTAAGAGCAGAATTTAGACCTGATAATATTCAAATACAAGCCTTACAAAATGATATAAATCACTTTATAGATGGGATTAGTGTAACATTCTCAGAGATTTTATCTACGCTTTCCTCTTATAAAAAGAATGAATTTAACAATCGTCTTGATAATAATGCTATTGGTGAGGTAAAAGAACTAATAGAGGGTGTAAATATTTTAGGGGATGTTTTACAAAAGGCTAGAAAAGAGATAATTGAATCATTAATGAAAAAAGGTGATGAACTTCAAGATAGTGCTGAAGCTATCCACTCTCAAATGGATAAGCTAGCATCATCTATGAATACAACAAGTGAGATGACACAAGATGTTACAAGAGATATTGCAGAGGTACAAGCTACTTTGAAAAATACTCTAAATAAATCTACTATGATGAGCGATGTTGCGAAAACAACAACAAAAAATGCAAAAGATGGTGAGGCTTTAGCAAATGATACATTTGATGCTATGGATGCTATCAATGAATCAACATTATCAATTAATGAAGCTATTGGAATTATCGATTCTATCTCTTTTCAAACAAATATATTATCACTAAATGCTGCTGTTGAAGCTGCTACGGCTGGTGAAGCTGGAAAAGGTTTTGCTGTTGTTGCTCAAGAGGTTCGTAATCTTGCTAACAAAAGTGCTGAAGCTGCAAAAGAGATAAAAAGTCTAGTTTCTCAAACACAACAAAAAGCACAAAGAGGGATAGAAGTATCAGAACAGATGAAAAAGAATTTTATAGAGGTATTAGAACAAATTACACATACATCTGTACTTGTACAAAATGTTAATAAAGATACAATTTCAGAGATGAAAAGAATAGACAATATATCTCAAGTAATAACAAAACTTAATGCTGATGTTGAGGATAATCTTAATATTATGAAAGGTACCCATAAAATCTCGGCTAAGCTTCATAGTATTTCAAATAGTTTAGTAAACGAAGTTCAAAAAAACACAGAAGAGTAGATAATGGATAATTATGATGATGAGATGCAAGAGATACAGGGATATTTTTTAGAAGAAGCATCTGAACTATTTGATAGTTCACATAGTATATTACTAGAATCTGAACAAAGTGGTGAATTAAATTCTGATAGTATTGATGCCCTATTCCGTAATATACATACACTTAAAGGTGGGTCTGGTTCAGTTGAACTTGATTATTTTGCTAAATATATACACTATTTAGAAGACTTTATAGATAGCCTAAGAAAAGGTGAATTAACACCTAGTATGGCTATGATTGATTTCTTATTGCAAGAACTTGATATATTACAAGAGATGATAGATGAAGAGGCAAATGGAAATATTAATAAGGATGAATTTGATAATAAATTAAGCACTCTACTTAAAGATATTAAATCATTTAATAATGTGGCATTCTCTGAAGATGAAACAGGTATATCTGTTGAAAGTGGGCAGTTTATTGATTTATATGATGCTGTAATTGAAACTCTTCATAGTGTTGAGGATACAGAAAATTTTGATCAAGAATTTGTGAATGATTTGTTTAGACACTTACATACACTTAAAGGTAGCTCTAGTTTTATGGGTCTCACTGCATTCCCTAAATATTTACATAATGTAGAAAATTTACTTGACCAAGCAAGAAATGGTTTAATCTGCTACACAAACCACTTCAATATAGCACTTATTGAAACAATGAATAATGCTGAAGAGATAGCTAATGATGAATTTAACAATTCATTGGATGATGATGAATTTAATATAAAGTTAAAAGATGTAGAAGAGTTGTTTGATGCTATTGTTGAAAAATGTGTAAATGAAGAAGATGAAAATAATTCAGAAGATATAGGTTTTGAATTATTTGAAGAGGATGAAAAAACTGAAGAAAATAATTCTAGTAAAGAAGATGTAGGTTTTGAACTTTTTGAAGAGGATAAAAAAACTGAAGAGAGTAATTCTAGCAAAGAAAATGTAGGTTTTGAATTATTTGAAGAGGAAAAAAAAGAGATAGAAGTTGTCGATTCTAAAATAGATATACAAGAGAAACAAATTATTCCAAAAGTGGTTAAGGCAAAAGATAAAAAGCCAAAAACAAATAATAATACTATTAAAAAATCTGCTGCTAGTAATTCAATTAGAGTTGGTTTGAATAAGATAGATTTTTTAATGAATCGAGTTGGTGATTTAGTTATTACAAAAAGTATGTTATATAAATTTTTAGAAGATTTAGCAGACAAATATGAAGACCCAACAATAATTGATAAACTTTCCAGATTAGATAGAGAGATTAGAGAGCTTCAAGAGGCTGTTATGTCTGTTAGAATGATTCCAATGGAAAGTGTTTATTCAAAACTACCTAAAACCATAAGAGATTTAGCCAAAAAATTAAATAAAAAAGTTAATTTTATTCATCATGGTGATACAGTTGAGATTGATAAAATGATGGTTGAGGGTTTAACAGACCCATTAGTTCATATTATTAGAAACTCTTTAGACCATGGGATTGAAGAGCCTGATGTTAGAACTCAAAAAGGGAAAGATGAAACAGGAAAGCTTACAATAAGTGCTGCTCAAGAGAGTGGACATATAATAATAACTATTGAAGATGATGGTGCAGGTATAAATCTTGAAAAAGTTGCTGCTAAGGCTATAGAAAATAATATTATTACAGAAAAAGATGCTGAGCATATGAGTGATGAAGATAAGGCAATGCTGATTTTTGCTGCTGGTTTATCTACATCTGATGAAGTAAGTGATGTATCTGGTCGTGGAGTGGGAATGGATGTTGTAATGAATAACATCACATCCATAGGTGGTAATATCACAATAGATACAGTAAAAAACAAAGGTTCTAAATTTACTATTTTACTTCCCCTAACTCTAGCAATTTTAGATGGATTAAATGTTAAAATCGGTAAAGAGCAATTAATAATGCCTTTAAATATGATAGTAGAATCTCTGCAACCAACTGTAAATATGATTAAAAGAGTTGGTAGTAATAAAAAAGAGATTCTAATGTTGAGAAACGAATTTATACCTATTATTAGATTATATGACTTCTTTCATATTGAACCAGAATTTACAGATATAACTAAAGGTATGTTGATTATAACAAAAATAACAAATATTAAAGTTGCTATTTTTGTAGATGACTTTTTAAATCAAGAACAG
Organism: Sulfurimonas sp.; assembly: GCA_027064515.1. GTDB lineage: Bacteria > Campylobacterota > Campylobacteria > Campylobacterales > Sulfurimonadaceae > Sulfurimonas. Next base: position 28,704 of record JAMOPL010000164.1, read on the forward strand.
ATAGTTGTTAAATCTTTAGAAAAAAATTATAAAAAAATAAAAGGTATTAGTGCTGCTACAATTAGAGGTGATGGTAGGATAGGATTAATCTTAGATATTATGAATATAATAGAGGAAGAGAAGGTGCGATTATGGAACTAATAGTTTTTAATTTTCTAGGTGGTACTTATGCTATTGAACTTAAAAAAATAAAAGTTATACTTGTTCATTCACAAACAAGTATAACTCCTTTACATAATGAAAGTAAATGGATAAGTGGTTTAATTAATCTTAGAGGTGATGTAGCACCTATTGTAGATTTAAGATTAAAATTTGGTGATGTTGAGCCAAATTTTACAGAAGATACTGTAATAATTATCGTAAAAACAAATACTGAAAAATTAATCGGTATGATTGTGGATTGTATAGAATCTATAAAAGATATAGATATTAGTTTTATTACATCTCCACCTGAACTTGGAATAGGGATAAATCCTGAGTATATAACGGGATTATATAAAAATAATGAGAATGAGATGATTACAATTTTAGATGTAGATAAGATTTTGCAAGATAAAGAGTTGTAATCTCTATCTCTTTTTAGCCCATCTTGCAAAAAATCTTGCTGGTGAGATTCTATCACTTATCTCTTTATTTGAGATAATATGTTGGGATAAAATTTTAGCAAGATATGGTGCTAAAACAAATCCATACCCACCATTCCCATTCATCATATATAAATTTGGATAGTAGGTAAACTTTTTATAATCAGCATTTTTTACTTTTAATTTATTTCCACAATTTAAAATAGTTTCATTGCTCATAACTAAATTACCTACTATTGGCATATAATCAAATGAACCAGATCTTAATCCTGTATAATCTTTAATTATCTCTACATTATCAAGATTTATAGTTTTTGATGCTTTTTCTAGTAACTCTGCCCTACCCTTATCAAAATCATAAGGTTCCTTAGTTTTTTGAGGATGGTAATGAGTATTATGTGTTGCACCAATCGCTAAAATACCATCTTTACTTGGAGATATAGAAACAAACTGATGTATAGAATAAGGATTCTCACTTCTAGTCTTAATATCTATACGATGACCCCAAACACCCCTGAGTTCTATATAAGGCTCTTTTATTATTTGTTCATATGCACCAGTAGTAATAATTACATTTTTTGCACTATACAAATCATCAATTATCCAGATTCCATCATCATAAATTAAATTTTCTACTGTATGTTTTATGAATTTTGCATCTTTAGACATAGCTTCACAAACAGATTTTGCATTGATTACACCTGTATTTAAAGATACTTGTTCTTGATTTAAAGCATTTGTTGTAAGATTCTCTGTATTGATTGTAGATAAGTCATTTAATTTTAATTTAGTAATATTTTTATAAAATTTAAGAGTTTTAGATTCTAAATCATCTTTTGCAATATGTAAAAGAGGAGCTTTAGTTAATAGATGTGGGAAGTTTCTTTCATAATAATCCATACTATAAACAAAGGAATCATTTATAAGTTCTTTTAATTCTCCAGATTTGGAAAACTTAGGAGAGATAAATGCACCAGCTGCACCACTCCCTCCACTAGCTACCGATTCACTATCAAAAAGCATAACTTTTTTATTAAGCTGTGTAAATTCAAATGCTAAAGAGCATCCATTAATACCAGCTCCAATAATTGCTATATCATACAAAATAGTTAAATACTTACTTCTTTAATATCTGCTATCTTTAAAATACTTTTATATATTGACGCTACTAATGACTTTCTATTATTTTTAATTCTTTCATCATCAGCATTAACCATTACATCTTCAAAAAATTTATCTAATTGTGGTTTTAGTCCTAAAAGAGAATCTAATTCAGCTTCATAAGATTCATAATTTGTATTTAAAACTTTGTTATATTCTAAATATAAATTTTCCTCTGCTTGTGAATCAAATAGTTTAGAATCTATAATCATTTCTACTGATAAATCAATATCTTTAGTTATATTTGCAACTCTTTTAAATGTAGTAAAACACTCTGAAAAACCTTCACTGTTTACAATATTGTTAAGTGCTTCAATTTTAGAATCGATTGCATTTAAGTCTTTTTCACCTGATGCTAAAACAGCTTCTATAATAGATGGATTTACTTTATGATACTGTTTAACTCTCTCTAAGAAGAAATTATTTAACTTTTTCATATCTATATTTTCATATGAAGATGCTAGTTCTTTTAAATCTTCTATCATATTAAAATCAAAATTATACTCTTTTGTAATTCTTATGATTCCATTTACTGCTCGACGAAGAGCAAAAGGATCTCTTGAACCAGTTGGGATTTGATTTACACTAAAAAGTGCTAATAGAGTGTCAAGTTTTATACTCATAGCAACAATAGCACTTAATGAAGTAGATGGTAAATCACTATCTTCACCATTTGGTAAATATTGTTCTTTTATACAAAGAGCTACTGAATCATTTTCATTAGCCTCTTTTGCATAGTAATAACCCATAAGACCTTGTAACTCTGTAAATTCATACACCATTTCACTCATTAAATCAGCTTTTGCTAAGTTTATTGCTCTGTTTAAATCATCTTCTAAAGCATCTGGTTTATATTTACTAAAAAGTATATTTGCTATTTTTCTTTCTCTATCTATCTTGTCTGAAACACTACCAAGCCCTTTAAAAAATGCAACTTTTTCAAGACCTTTTGTATTTAATCCATTTTTTAAGTCATTATGATAAAAGAAAAGCCCATCAGCCAAACGAGGTCTTAACACCGTTTCATTTCCATCAATAACTTTAGTAAAATCATCAGTTAATGCATTTGAAACAACTACAAATTTATTTATTAATTTACCATCTTTAAAAACTGGAAAATATCTTTGATGCTCTTTCATTGAAGTTATTATAACTTCAGGAGGAAGTTTTAAAAACTCCTCATCAAATGAACCTAAAAGAGCAGTAGGGTTTTCAGTAATAGCAATTACTTCATTTAATAACTCTTCATCAATCTCTATATTTACACTATTATTCTCTTCAATAGTTTTAAAGTTTGCTAAAATATTTTCTTTTCTTAGCTCTGGAAATAGAGTTACACCACCATCTTTTAAAACATCAAAATAATTTTTTGCACCATCAATTTTTATAGAATTAAAATTACTAATACGATGAACAAAAGTCTCTTTTTTTGATTTCACACCAAAAAGTTCTATATCTACTAATTGATCATTAAAAAGAACATTTACCCATCTTATAGGACGAATAAAACCGTTAGTTAGACTTCCCCATCTCATTGTTTTACCAAATTCTAAAGAGTTAATCCAAGTGCTAATAATAGTTTCTAATAATTCTGAAGATTCTTTACCTTTAACATTTTTTTTATAGTAAAGAACCTCTTTACCACCTTTTACAGTGCTTGATAGCTCATCAATAGTTACTCCACATTTTTTAGCAAAACCTTTACAAGCATTTGTTGGTTCCCCATCTTTATATGCAATTGCAAGTGGAGCACCAAAGAACTCCTCCACGCTATCAGATTGTGAAGTTTTAAACTCTCTATGCCACATAACAAGTCTACGAGGAGTATAATAAAATTCAAATTCACATAAAAGTGAATATTTTTCTAAAACATCTGCATATTTTTTTTCTATATTTTTTAACTCTTTTAAAAGTGGAACAGCTGGAAGCTCTTCAACACCAATCTCTATTAATAGTGGTTTTAACATAATTATACTCTTTTATTAAATTATCTCGATTCTATCTATATTTTGGTTAAAAAGTGCTTTTTTGAACCTTATAATATTTCACGGATACCTTTTGCATTTGCAGTAGATAATACACCTGATGATTCTAATTGTTCTATTATTCTTGCTGAACGATTATATCCTATTTGAAGTTTTCTTTGTAGATATGATATTGATGTTTTTCTATCTGTTAAGATTACATTCTTTGCATCTTCAAAAAGTGAATCTAGCTCTTCATTAGTTTCTCTTGTTCCTGTATTTATATTATCAGTTTCTTCTACTAAAAAACTTTTATCATAATTAGGTTCTCTTTGAGATTTAATGAACTCTACTATATTTTCTATCTCATTTTCTGTTGCCCATGGAGCATGAAGTCTTACTAAGCCAGTTGCACCAGGAGGGGTAAAAAGCATATCTCCACGACCTAGTAAAGATTCTGCACCCATCTGATCTAAAATAATTTTAGAATCTATTTTAGAGTTTACCCTATACGAGATTCTTGATGGTAAATTCGCTTTAATAAGACCTGTTACAACATCAACAGATGGTCTTTGAGTAGCAACTATAAGATGTATACCACAAGCTCTAGCTTTTTGAGCAAGTCTAGCAATTGATAGTTCTACATCTTTACCACTTGTCATCATTAAATCTGCTAATTCATCTATTATTACAACTATATATGGAAAATGCTCCCCACCCTCTTTTTTTATTTTTTCATTATAATTTTCTATATTTTTAGTTCTTGAATCAGCCATAAGCTCATATCGACGCTCCATCTCATTTACCATATTATTCAAAGCAACTATTGCCTGTTTAGGTTTTGTAATAACTGGAGTAAGAAGATGTGGAATATCATTATAAGTAGAAAATTCAAGCATTTTTGGATCTATCATAAGCAATCTCAATTGATCAGGTGAATTTTTATATAAAAGTGAAATTATCATCGCATTTATACCAACACTCTTACCACTTCCCGTTGTTCCTGCAATTAAAAGGTGAGGTAATTTTTTTAAGTCCGTAACAAAAGGTTTTCCAACTATATCTTTTCCAAGTGCTATTGTTAAAGGTGATGATGATTCTTGAAATAATTTAGAATTTAATAACTCCCGTAGATAAATTGTATCAACAGAATCATTAGGAATCTCTATCCCAACAACATCTTTTCCTGGTATCGGTGCTTGAATACGAATCGTCTCAGCAGATAGTGCCATCGCTAAATCATCTTGTAGATTTAAAATTTTACTCACCTTAACATTTGCTGCAGGTTTAAATTCAAATGTAGAAACAACAGGGCCTGCATAAGTTCTCACAACATCACCATCTATTTTAAAGTGAGATAATTTAGAGATTAAATGCCCTATTTTATCGTCCAATTCACTTTCATCTATATTATGTGTTATACCATCATTTTTTTGTAAAAAATCAATAGATGGTAGTTTAAAATTTTTAGGTTTATCTACTTTACCTTTTTCTATTCCCTCTAATAGTTTTGCATTTTCCTCAAGTTCTTGAACAACAACAGCATTTTTTTGTTCTTTTACTTTTTGTGCTATCTCTACTATATTATTTGTTTTTTCTAGCTCTTCTGTTTCTACAATCTCTTTTTCAATTATTTTCAACTCTTCTTTAACTTTTATTTTTTGTTTTTTATCTTTCTTTATTAACTTAATCTCTATCTCTTCCTCTTCCTCTTCTTCAAAAGATTCTGGCTCTTCTAATATCTCCTCTGGAATCTTTGTTATATTCTCTTTTATTACTATATTTTCTGTTTCTATCTTTTGTTCAGTACTTTTAGGAATCTCCTCAATTTTTACCTCTTTAGCCTTTTTTTCTACCTCTTCAACAAATTTAGTTTTTTTATTTAATTTTTCTTTTGAAGTTTGATTTGTAGAAGTTAATAATTTTTTTATATACTTATTTACAATATCACCTATCTCTTGTGTATCTTTATTTAAAACTATTATTAGAGATACCATACTCATCATAGTCCAAAATACCCAAATACCTAAACTACCAATATAAGGATATACAAACCCTACAAAATTACCAGCAAGTTTTCCACTTAATTCACCTTCTAATAACATCGCTTGTGCTAAAAGTACAGAGAAAAATAGTAGAAATGTAGCCATTGAGAGTTCTAGTCTTCTAAAAGAAAAACTTGTGTTTTTATATAAAAAATATATAGGGATTAAAAATGCAAGTAGATAAATATATGATAAATATCCAAAATATAGTTTATTGTATGATGCAAAAGTTATTCCATAACTTCCAATTAAACCACTATCACCTATAATTGTAGCGACACCAAGGTATATAAAAATACCACATAAGAGTATAAATAGAGCATCTTTCAAATTATTAACCTTTATAAATATAATTTTTGGGGAAGTATAGCAAAAACAACTATAAGCAAGTAAAATATTTGGCAATATGAAATATTTAATTGCCAAATATTTATAAATAATTAACTAAACTAAGTTTTGATACCTTTCCAACAGTAGATAGCATCGATTCATAATTTAAAGATAATTTTGTTAGCTCAAGTGAAGCTTCTGCTAAATCTGTATCTATTATAGAAGAACGGAGAGTTTTACTTGCAATATCAAGCATTTCAGTTCTATCTAAAGAGCTTTGAAGTGCATTTGATTGAGCACCAACTTTAGAGTGTGTTCTTAACATATGGTTTTGTAAATTATCCATCATTGATATTGAGTTTTGTATCCCAACACCTCTCACATCGCCATCTTTAGCATTTGGATAATTTTGGTAATTTTCCATAGCACTAATTATAGTATCAATAGTTTTAAAAACATCAGTTTTTGCATCCGTAATAGTTAGCGCATTATTAGTGTTAAATGTCATAACTGAACCTCTAACACCAGCTGAGAAATCATCACTTTTTGAATCATATAAAGATATTGTAGCTTCAGTATTTGCATGAAGCATATCACCGAACTCTATTCTGCCATCATAGCTTAAATAAGTTTCTCCACTATAATTTGAAGTTTTAATAGCAGTATCGTATTCTGCTGATGTATTTCCAGTTGGTAAAACACCTGTTACCGTCATATTGATAACATCCATAAGTTGTTGATATGTAATATCATCAGCATCAACTGCTACTCTAGGAGTATTTGCTCCATATATATCATAAGTATTTCCACCAATTGTAAAACTTGAACCGTTCCCACCATTAGCTACTGATTTATCTAAATCAATTGTTGCATTATAAGTATTCCCACTTGTGTCTATCCCTGATAATACAAACTGTGTACCAGATAAAGTATCATCTGATGGGTCAATAGTTCCTTGAGTTATATCAGCAACTTCTGAAAGTTTTGTAGACCCAGAAGCAAAGGCATTAGTGTCTTTTAATATTTGTGGGGCAGATGATGAAACTTTTGATCCATCTTTACTAAACTGTGTTCTATCATATATAATTCCATCTATCATAGAAGATGAATCAGTAGCTTTAAGATTAGATAATACAAACTCTTTTACATGTAAATCAGAATTACCAGCTGTACTAGTCCCATTCATAATTTTTGAAAAATCTTGTTCACCATCATCTAAATCATCAATATCTGTAACATCAGCATCTGTACCACCATCAAGATCCAAAGCACCAATCATATGAAAATCAATTTTACTTGATCCTCTAAGCTTATCCTCTATCTCAATCTGTCCACTTTCATTCATTGTAACATTAACCATATGAAGGTTTGGAGTGTTACCATATATAGTACCGATTCTCTCCATAAGACCATTAACAGTCTCATCATCACTCATAGAAAATTTTTCTTTTATAGCTGTTCCATCTGTGTTAGCACCTCTTATATAAAAAAAATGTTTTTTTGTTCCTACATCTACATTATCATCAGAATCGCCCATAAGATCTCTAATTGTACTCTCTTCATTTACAAATGTATCATCGCCTGTACCACCAAGTTTTATATATTTATTTACCAAATCATTATTTTCAACATTTGATGATATATTTCTTCTTACTGATACCTCTTCACCTAAAAATAGTTCTGATCCACTTATATTATATGTTTGTTGTACATTTGAACCTAAAAAAGCTTTTCTATCATCACTATTCCCATTGTAAGTTCCGTCATCTGAGATAGGCTTTACATCTACTAACGAACCTGAAAAGAGATACTGTCCATTTATAGAAGTATTTGAAAGGTTTTTAAGATGCTTCTCTATCCCTCTAAGTTCAGTAGATATAGCATCTCTTGAAAGGTCACTATTTGTATCATTAGCCCCTTGAATCAATAGTGTTCTCATTCTATTCATAGTGTCATTAAATTCATTCATTATCTCATCTGTTTGATTAGAAACTTTATAACCACTTTGAGTGCTATTAGTTATCTGTTCCAATGATGAGATTTCATTATCAAGATTCATAGTTTGAGTAAATGTAGATATATCATCACTAGCATATTGAATCTTTAATCCTGATGCTATCTGTTTATTTACATCAAAAAGTTTGTTTGTTAGATGCGAATTATTTTGAGAATATAAGTTTTGATAGTACATACTAGAAGTAACTCTCATAATACACCTCCCCTAAATACTTTATTTATTATACAAATTATAGCAAATATAATTCCATATAAGCATTATCGACTAAAAATTATTTACTTTTAAGTAATTTCCTACTATTATTCTAATTCTACAAGCCAGAGTGATGGAACGGTATACATAGCGGATTCAAAATCCGCCGCCTTCGGGCTTAGGGGTTCAAATCCCCTCTCTGGTACCATATGCTAATTTAACTTTTTTTAATTTGTATACTTCCTATACCGTTAGAACTCTTTTTTACCTCTATTTGCAAATCTATCTCATTTTTTAATAGCTCTACATGGGAAATAATTCCTATCATTTTTCCACTATCTTGAAGTTTTAGTAGTGTAGTTAGAGCATCATTTAAAGTTTTAGAATCTAGAGTTCCAAAGCCCTCATCTAAAAAGAGAGAATCTATACTTACCTTTGAACTAACCATATCACTAAGTCCAAGAGCAAGAGCTAAACTTACTAAAAACCCTTCCCCTCCTGATAATGAATTTACTGATCTTTCTATATGAGCTTGATAAGTATCGACAACCAATATCTCTAAATCATTATGTTCATCTTTTATAAGCATATATCTTTCATTTAATGTTTTAAGATGTTTATTTGCCAATTCTAAAAGATAAGTAAGAGTTAAATTTTGAGCAAATTTTTTAAATACTTTGCCAGTAGAATCACCAATAAGATTATTTAATATAGCATAAGGTTTTATCTCTTTCTCTTTCAGTTTTATCTCATCAAGATATTTTTTTGAAGATTTTATTTTTTTATCATTATCTTCTAGTTTTTGTTTTAACTGTCCATACTCTTGATTTGAAGATTCAAGATTCTTTTTTATCTCATTAGATTCTGAATTTAATTTCTCTTTATCTTCTAAGCTGTATTTAGTATTTAGTGAATTATAGAGAATTTCTTTTTCAATTATTAGTTTTTCATACTCTAAAATTTTACTCTCTAAAGATTTTAATTCTGAACTATTTTCCTGCTGTTTTTTAAGAGATGTAGTTATTATTTCATCAAGAATCTTCTTATTTTCTAGTAACTCTCTTTTTTTAGTAACTGTATTTTTATTATCATATAATTCCATACGATTCTTTGATAATTTCATAGAATCTTTTTTTAGAGATTCTAACTCAACTCTCTCTTTTTGAATCTGCTCTAAATTATTTATCTTTTGAGATTCTAGAACTTTTAAGTTTGTTTCTTTTGTTGATAACTCTTTTTCATAGTTATCATTTTTAGTTTTATAGTTAGAGTAAATATCAAATCTTTTTTGTAACTTATCTTTGATATTTTCTAAATCATCTTCAAGAGTAAAGTTATAATATTTACAATATCTATCAAACTCTAAAATAGTTTGTTCCAAATCAGAATCTACACTTTTTAAAATCTCTATGGAAGATTCTAATTTTGTTTGATTTTTTATATCTTTCATTTGTAAAGATTCTATACGATTCTCATACTCTTTAATCGCTATTAGTAGCTGTGATTGTTCATTAAGTAATTCATTTGCTTTATCATTAGAACCATCTAAGTTTTTATAGGGATGCTCAAGAGAACCACATAAAGGACAAGCTTCTTCATCTTCCAAATCTCTTCTAGCCTCTTCATACTTTAAAACAATAGTTTTTGATTTTATATACTCCAACTTATCAACTAAACTTAATAAACTATTTTTATCTCTTTTAATCTCTTCTTGAGAATCTTCAAGATTCTTCTCTAATGATACTTTTATTTTAAGTTCAGTTTTTAACTTCTGTTTTAGTTTTAGATATTGTTCTATTTTTAACTTGATAGAATCAAACTCTTTTAGTAGTAACGAATCATCTTTATTTTTTGTTAAATACTCTATGGCATTATGGTTATCTTCTTGTAGTTTTTGTATATATAAGGTTTCTCTATTTATTAAAAGTAAAACTTTCTCTTTTTTTATATCTAAATTTTTTATATTTGATGTTGTTTTCTTCTCATTTTCAAGGTATAAATCAATTTTCATATCTAGTTTTTCAACTATCTCTATTATCTCTATCTCTTTTAAATACTCTTTTGTAAAACAATTATTCTCTTTCTTTTTAAGCTCAAACTCTTTAATTAAAACTTTTTCATCTTTTTGTAATCTTGTAAATTCTATTTTATAATTATCTACATTTTTAGAAAACTTTTCTATATCATTTTGTAAAGTTTCTTTTTTATTTATCTCTTGAATTATACTTTCATTCTCTTTTTGAGATTTTGATAAATTTGCAATTATTTTTTTTAGATTTATTAAATTCTCTTCATTCTCTTTTAAAATCTCATCATCAAAGATTCTAATATCGCCCTGCTTTAAACTTATATCCTCAATCACCCTTTTTTTAAGTTTATATTCCTCAAAAACTTTTGCACCTATTTTTGCATATATACTTGTACCCGTCATCTTCTCAAGTAGATCAGCTCTTTGATTAGCCTTAGCCTTTAAAAAAGCATCAAAATTACCTTGTGAGAGTAAAATAGACTTTTGAAACTGTGTAAAATCTAAACCTGTAACCTCTTGAACTTTCTCTTTAACTTTGTTTATTTTACTCTCAATGCTTACAAACTCATTAGCATCAGTATCAAATTTAGCGATTGACATTATCACATCTTGAAATTTTGTATCAGTTTTTTTATAAGCTCGTTGAACACTCCAAGAGTTTCTATATAACTCACCATTTATCTCATACTCAAGAGTAATATTTGCTTCACCAGTATGTTTGCTCATAAGCTGTTTAGTATCTTTTAACCTTGGTGTTTCATTATATAAAGCACAACATATAGCATCTAAAATTGTACTTTTTCCAGCACCAGTATCACCAGTGATTAAAAATAGAGAATTATCAAAATTTGTTTTAAAATCTATACTATTTTCACCTTTTAATGAGTTTATATTTTTTAGTATTAGATTAAGAATCTTCATCTATCTTCTCCATAATCTCTTTAAAACAATCGATAACTTTCTCTTTTATCTCATCATCTAAAAGCTCTTTATTTTCATCACACTTAATTTCAAAAACTTTTAGTGGTGTAATATCATCCAGCTTTTGAACCTCATAATTAGTTCGAATCTCTCTATCTCTATTTTGTGAGTTTATCTGTAAAATTTCTAAATCTAAATCATTTACCTCTTCATAGATAGAGTTTATAATCTCAGCTGTTACAAATTCATCCTCAATACTTACTTCTATAAATGGAGTAAGTGTTGATATTTTAATCATTTTTAACTTAGATAAAATATCATCAAAAGAACCTTTTATATGATAAAGTTCCCTAAACCTAGGAACAACTATCTCATTAACTATAATATTTTTATTTGAGGCATCTAAAATTAAAACTTTTTTATCACTATTTATCTCACTAAAAGATAAACATATAGGTGAGCCACTATATCTTATAGTATCATTTGATGCAACTTTTTGTGTACGATGTAGATGCCCTAAAGCAACATAATCATACCCATCAAATATACTAGAATTTAAACTTTGTAGTTTTCCAATATATATATCTTGCTCACTTTTTGAACTTGATGTACCCATAACTGTAAGATGCCCCATCGCTATAATAGGAACATTTTTAGAGATTCTCATCGCAGATTCTAGAGTATCTTTATAGTAGTTTTTAATCCCATCTTTTAGTTGAGATTCTATATCTGAAGAGCTTTGATTTGCACTGTTTTTTCTCACTACACTATCTCTAAGAAAAGGGACTGCACAAACAATAGCAGATAATTTATTTTCGCTATTGTTTATCTCTATAATTAAATTATTTTTATCTTGCATACTATCTCTTTGACCAGAGATAATATTTATATTTAAAATATCAAGAAGCTCTTTTGGTGCATCAAGTGTTGAGATTCCATCATGATTCCCACCAGTGATAATTATCTTCTTACAGTTAGTTGTTTGAAGGGATGTTAAAAAATCATAGTATGTCTTTAGTGCCAATGAAGATGGATTAGAAACATCAAAAATATCTCCAGCAACAAGCAAAACCTCTATATTTTGCTCTATAATAGTTTGCTTTAACCAAATAAAGAACTGATTATGTTCCTCTTGCCTTGAATGATTCTTAAAGATTTGACCAATATGCCAATCTGAAGTATGTAAAATTTTCATATCTATCTAATCCTAATTATTATCTATTTTAACTCACCCCAATTTTTGCCAATGTTGAGACTAGCTTTTAGTGGTATATTTAATTCCATAATATTTTCCATAATATCCTGAAACCTTTTTCCAAGAATCTCTGCTTTATTCTCATCCACTTCAAAAATAAGTTCATCGTGGATTTGTAGTAACATTTTTGCATCTAAATTTTCATCAATTATCACTTGATGAATCTTATTCATAGACAATTTTATCAAATCACTAGCACTACCTTGAAAAACAGAATTAACTGATTCCCTCTCATAAGCTGCTCTAAACATAGGTGTAGCATTTATATAATCAAAATATCTTCTTCTACCCAGTAGAGTTTGTATATATCCAAACTCCTTAGAGTTATCAACAATACTGCGAAAATAGTGTTTTACAGTTGGAAAGCTTTCAAAATATTTTTCTATTATAGTTTTGGCTTCTTTTGTTGTAATACCTAATGTGTCAGATAGTTTTTTAGGTCCCATTCCATAAAGTAATCCAAAGTTTACAGTCTTCGCGATAGCTCTTTTAGAACTAGCCTCCTCATCACCAAAAAGTGCGATGGCAGTTTGCATATGTATATCTTTGTTATCTCTAAAGGCATCAACAAGAGTAGAATCTTTGGAAAAATGGGCAAGTAATCTAAGCTCTATTTGTGAGTAATCTATCCCTATAAGTTTTTTACCCTCTGGTGCTACAAATGCTTCTCTTATCTTTAGACCTAATTTAGTTCTTGCAGGAATATTTTGAAGATTCGGATTTCTTGAACTAAGTCGTCCTGTTGCTGTTCCTGTTTGTCCAAAAGAGGTATGAATTCTGCTTTTAGAATCATCTTTTGCTAGTTTTAAAAGAGGTTCTATATATGTAGAATATAACTTATAAACCTCTCTGTATTCTAATAAAAATGGAATTATCTCATGAGAATCTTTTAGTGAACTTAGTACACTTTCATTTGTTGAGTAACCTGTTTTAGTTTTTTTACCCTTTGGTAACTCTAATGTTTCAAAAAGTATATCACCTAGTTGTTTTGGCGAATTAATATTAAATTCACTTCCAGCTAATGAATATATCTCTTTTGTTAAATTTTCTAAAGTTATTTTAACCTCTACTAAGAAATTATCTAAAAACTTAGTATCTAATTTTATACCCTCTTTTTCCATACAAAGAAGAGTAAAGATAAAAGGAACCTCTATCTTTTTTGATTCTTCTATAAGGTGTGTGGCACTTTGAAGTTCTAGTTTTTGATTTAAAAGATGAAAAAGTTTTAAAGTTATATATGCATCCTCACTAGCATACTCACAAGCAGATTCTAACTCTACACTAGCAAATGTTTCACCTTTTTTTACAGTATCCTTAAATGCGACCATTTTATGGTTTAATAATTTATCAGATAGTTTATCAAGAGCTAATCCACTCTCAGGATTTACTAACCATGCTAGAATCATACTATCTGCATAAACTTTTAAATCATCTGTATCTAAAAATCTTGTAACAAACTGTAAATCAAATTTAATATTATGACCTACAATTTTATGAGTAAATAGCTCTTTTATCGCATTTTTTACAGAATCTTCGTTTACTTGTTTCTCTACACCTAGATAGTAATGGGCAAAAGGCACATAATAAGCTTCTTTGTCATTAAAACTAAAACTAAACCCAACAAGATTATCTTTTTCATAATCTAAACCTGTTGTTTCTGTATCAAAGGCTACAACAGAATCTTTTGGAATTGTGCCTAAGATTCTAAGAAGTTCTTTTTCTTCTGTAATAAGTGTAGAGATAAATTCTAGTCTATTTATACTTGGAATCTCCTCTATTATTTCAGACTGATTAAAATCTTGTTTTGTATCGGTTTTTACCATATTTTTAGCTTTTAAGATTCTAAGAATAGCATTTTGTTCATACTTAACAAGTTCATCATATATATTTAAAAATGGATGCTCAACATCCATAGTATACTCTTCAAAATCAAAACTATCAAAAACATCATTTTTAAGAGTAACTAACTCTTTAGACATATAAGCTTTCTCTTTTGATTCTATAAGTTTTTTCTGTGTAGCACCTTTTATAGTTCCAACATTTTCATAAATCTTATCTAATGTATCATACTCTTTTAGAAGTTTTTCTGCTCCAACCTTACCAATCCCTTTTACACCAGGAACATTATCTGCAGTATCTCCTAGAATTGATTGATAATCTATAAACTGTTTAGGTGTAACCCCATATTTCTCAAAACAAGCATTTTCATCCATATTTTTTCGTTTAATAGCATCTACAACAACTATTCTTTCATCTTCTATAAGTTGATATAAATCTTTATCATGAGATACAACTCTTACCTTATAACCCTGCTCTACTGCTAATTTTGCAACCGTTGCTATCATATCATCAGCTTCAAAACCACTCATACCTAGAGTTTTATAGCCCATTTTACCTATCCAATCTATCGCTATTGGAAGTTGTATAGTAAGTTCTGGTGGTGGTGCTTTTCTATTTGCTTTATAGTTAGAATCTATCTTATTTCTAAATGTATCACCCTTAGTATCGATAGCAAATACTATATAATCACTATCATGTTCTTTTTGTAAAGTAGCGATAAAGTTTGTAAAACCAGTTAGTAACCCAGTAGGGAAACCATCTGCATTTTTTAAGTGTTGAGGAAGTGCATAAAAACTACGAAAGAAAAAACCAAATGTATCTATTATAGTAACAGTCTTAGCCATTTAGTTGTTATCCAAATAATCTATCGTTTCATCTATTGCAGTTTTTAACAAACTAACATCATAACCAGCATTTTCAGCTTTTTTAAGACCAAAGTTAATAGGAATATCTGATAATGGATCATTTACGGGAACAATAGTTTTTATAATGTTCAGTGCTATTGCAAACTCTTTTATATCATCATCTGCTGCTGCTGGATTATCTGAAAATCTAATCATATTGATAAAGTCTTTATCAAAACCCCAATGTTCAAAAATTGAAGCAGTAACCTCTGCACTTGTTACATCTACATAAGATTTTTCAATCATAGCTATATTTGCTGTCATCTCAATTTCAGATTTAAAACTCATCGCTTCATCCTCTTGAATAACATCACTAGCAATTAAAATCTTCCCTGTCTCTTGTAAAAATGTAGCAAGATATAATTTTTCAGCTTTTACTCTATCGATGTGGCTATACCATTTCATCATCAAGTTTGCTTGAACAGTTGATATTTCTGCAAAATCTTCTGATGTGATTCCATAAGGTTGTAAATCAACATTGAGTAATTTTTTCATACTGTTATGAATAGAGATTGAACGAGTTCTACTCATACCAAAAAATGAAACTGCCTGTGCTACACTTGTGATAGTCTTTTTTAATCCAAAAAGTGGAGAGTTTGCAGCTTTTAATAAGTTTGCAACAATCATTGGATCATGTTCGACAACCTTTGCCATATCTCCAACTGAAGCTTCCTCATCAGCATAAACCTTGTTTATATCTATAATTGTTTTTGGTAATGGTGGAAGTGCTTTTATTTTTTCAATTAATGAATTTTTCATATTTATATCCTCAATAATGTTTATATTTAATCGTAAATTATATCACTTTTATTAGTGACAATCTGTTAATGTTTTTAATGGGTCTACAATATACTCATAGCCACTATAAATTGTATATACTCCATAAAGAACTACTGCTACTGATGATAAACTCATCATCATATTTCTAAAACTAGTAGCAGAGGTTAGTGATGTTAAAAAACCAAGAGTGAACATCGCAGGGATGGTACTTAAACCAAATATTGCCATAACCATAGCCCCATAGAGTGGGTCAGCTGTACTAGCAGCAGTAATAGCAAAGAAGTAAACAAATCCACAAGGAAGTAAACCATTTAACATACCAAGTACAAAAAAACTAAGATTCGATTTTGAGTTTAAAACTGATTTAAAAATATTTTTATATATATTTGAAGATGAAAAGGAATGCTCAATAAGTGTAAGGAATTTTATCTTACCCATTAGTGAAAGTCCTGCTAAAATCATAACTACACCAGCAAATATTAGTAAAGCACCATTAGCATTATTGCTAAATGTAACTACGCCACCTAAAGCACCAAACATTGCACCTAAAATTGTATATGTTAGTACCCTTCCAAATGAGTATAAAAGATGTGAAATACTCTGAGTAAGTTTAGAATTTTTTTGATCAATTTTTATAGTTGAGTAAGCGACAACAATTCCACCACACATCCCTATACAATGTCCAAAAGAACCAATAATGGCGATACTTATAATAGTTAAAATATTAACTGTTTCCAAGCTATTTTCCTAATAGTCTTTTTCTAATAAGAGGGTTTGCCATTGTCTCCCCTCTTAAAACCCTTAACTTCATTGTTTCATAATTTATAAAATTTTTATTTTTATTTTCATATGCACCAAAGCCATACCCCATAGGGGTAATTTCATTAACAGAATAAAAAGCCATCTTTGCATCAATCCATTTTTTTGTATCTTTACTCATAACCCAAATTACTACATCATCTTGAAATTTTTTATCTTTTAACCAATTTACAAATCCACCATGATCATGAAAAAACCAACTTTTACCATCAACAGCAATAACTTGTGAAGCATACTCTAAATCTTCAATAACCATTCCACAGTCACTATCTTGGTAGATATTTAACTCCATATCAATTGGAACTCTTTTTAAGTTACCCTCTTTTACCACTATCATCCCCTGTGTTGATGCTATCGATAAAAATAATCCTACTATAATTGCAACTATTATTATAATAATAAAAAATGGTGCTAATTTTTTCATCTATCTTCTCTTTTTACCTTTTCCTAAATCATCATAGATTAAAAATCGCTTTAAATCTTCTTGCATCGCAGGTGTAAGGCTATTGTAAATTTTTAATTTTGTATCATACCTTGATTTATCTTCCACTTTACTTTTTTTTATATCACGAATCAAGTAGTGATAACGAACTATCTGCTTAGTATATTCACTAATAAAAAACCAATCTTTTATTATCTGATAGCTTTTTTCTTCATGATCTGTAAAGCTATACTCACCAAATTTTATATCTTCATCATCTTTTTGATATGCAACAGATGGCTTACCTATATCATGTAATAGTGTTGCCATCAACATCTTGTACTCTTTTGCTTTGAGTGCATAATAAAATACTCTTAAAGTATGAACTAATACACCATGTTGATGCCAATTATTTTGTATAAAAAACAAAGATTTTAAATATGGTTTTGAAAAAAAGTTATTATCTTTCATCTAATTATCCCTTTGCCATTGGATGACAAGATTCAACTGTTAATTTTAAATCCTGTTTTTGGATATGTGTATATACTTGAGTTGTTAAAAGTGAAGCATGACCTAAAAGTTCTTGAACAACTCTCAAATCAGCTCCACCAAGAATCAGGGAAGTTGCATACGAGTGCCTTAATACATGGGGAGATACTCCTAAATATTTTTGAGTTATCTTATATGCAGAGATTCTACTAAGTTTGTTACCCATATAGTTACACCATATATTTTCTCTCTCATACATAAATTCCAAAAGATAATCATCAATAGCTATTTTAGCTATTTTTGCAATAGGAACTACTCGCTCTTTATCACCTTTTGCATGTCGTATAAATAACCAGTTATCTTTTATATCATCTCTACTCAGCTCTAAACATTCACTAATTCTAGTTCCTGTTGCATATAAAAAAAGTATAAGTGCATAATCTCTCAAACCTATCCATGAAGTTCTATCTATACTCTCAAGAGCATCCATTATTTGATTATAAGTTAAAAATTTTGGAAGTAATTTTGGTATTTTTGCTGATTTTAATTTAGAATGTTCTTGTAAAAAATCACTTTTATAACAAAATTCAAAAAAAGAGTTTACGGATGATAGTTTTCTATTTAAAGTTCGTTTATTTTCGTATGTAGATAAATAAAGAAGTATTTTTTGAGTATCTAGCTTTATTAGTGGTGTTGATGTTTCATTTTCTATTGATTTTAAATCACTACTATAAGCTTCTATACTTTTTTTACTTAAAGCCTTTGTTACAGTTATGTACTCTAAAAAAGCTTCAAGTTCATTTGACATTATTCAACAGATATTATTTCATCATTTACATAAAAGGCTTTATCTCCAACAAATATAAGACCATTTTCTACATCAGCAGAATAGATAGCATACTCACTTAAATCACTAGATGCTTCAATAATATACCCTTGTTGTTCTAAAAGATACACTCTATCATCTTTAGCAATCATACCCACAAAATGAGCAAAAGGAAATTTTAATTTTGCTTGAAGTTGTAAATCGGGTGTTAGTGATATTAACTCACCTTGTTTCGTTGCAAGATATATATTTCCACCAGCATAAGCAATACTTCTTATCTCATATTTTGCTCTATTCTCTTTAGAAGCTAGTGAAAGTATTTTATTACTTGTTGCAGCAACTATTTTATTATTAATAATATTAAAATATATAATATTATTAAAAACATCTTTAGTTGATACGATTACTGTTCTTAGTTTCTTTTTAGTTGTAGAGTTTACAATAACTATCTTTCCATCAAGTGTAGAAAATATGATAAGATCATTCATAAAATAAGGTTTAATAATACGAGCATCAACTGCAATAGGAGCATTACCCTGCTCTTTTAATAATAATTCTTTTGTAAGTGTAGAGTATAAAGCTATCTCATTATCTGCGAATAAAACAGCTAAAATATCATTTTGTACACTAGCCGTGGCAATAGTTTTTTTTAGTTTAAACTCTTTTACTATCGAAGTATTACTTATGTTTACTAAATCTATTTTACCATCTACTGTACTACTGATAACCCAACCATCACTAGATGATAATAATCTATAATTATCTTTAATATCTACATCAATTACAGAATCTTTAGTTAAAAGTTTCCCATTTTCAAGTTTGGCTATTTCTGAATTTGTATCTACTATTTTACTACTAGATTCACTAGAATTTTTCCAACTTCCATTTACATTTTTTGGTTCAAAAACTTTTTTTGAGCTACAAGCACTAAAAAAAAGTGTAACTGTAATTAATAGAAGTGTAGTAGATTTTTTTAACATATTATTTAACCCCATAATGAAGTAAAAGTTGTGTAACATTGCTTAAAGGCGATTGTTTATCAATTAAAAACAGTTTTTCACGAGCATCAGATATTTTACCTTGATTTATTAAAATCACGGCTACTTGGATTTGTGCTAAATCTTTATATATTGCATCTTGTTTTAAAGAGTAGTTATTTAGACTGTCAATATTATCAGCATTTTGTGCCAATTCATATTTAACTAAATCTTCCACAATGAATGTTGTAGAATTTTTTAATTTTTCTAAACTTGCTATATCATTGTCTGCCATAGCTTTTGAGTATAACCAAACATCATACAAATTTGGACTAAGCTCTTTTAATGCTAGTAATTCTTTAGAATTTGAACTATCTTTTTGTAAAATAGACAAAGATTTATTTGCATTTTCTACATTGGATTTTTGCTTCATATCATATGCTATACTTGCACTAACACTAATCACAATTACACTTAAAGTACCAATCATAATATTTTTATATTTTTTTATAAATTTTTCTGTAATAACTGCTTTTTCAAAAAACTTCTCTTCTGAATTTAGCTCTTCTTTTACCATCTCAATATCATTTTTTAAACTCAAAAAATCTTCCTTTAATATACTTAATCTTTAAAAGTTTATAATAATATCGCATAAATAGTTAAAGTTTCATCAAATAGTCATCTAATTTTTGTTACAATCTTTCAAATTTTATTTTAGGAACATATATGCAAATTGATGATGCACTGTTAGCAAAACTTGAAAAACTATCTTTTTTAAAAGTAGCAGATGATAAAAGAGAAGAGATTGTAAATCAATTATCAGAAATTGTAAGCTTTGTTGATAACCTAAGTGAACTAGACACTAATGGTGTTGATGCAAACTTTTCTATGGGTGATGCTTCAATTTTTACAAGAGAAGATACACCATCTTGCGATACAAAAATAAATGATTCTATTATAAATAATGCTCCACAAAATGGAGATCATTTTTTCATAGTACCAAAAATCATTGAATAGTTAATATTATAAATTAATTTAGGAGAATAATTATGAGTGAAGAGCAAACATCAATCGAAGAGGAAAAAGCACCACCAATTGATATTAAAAAATTATTAAAGAGTGTTTTAGCATATGGTTCTTCTGATTTACACCTTGTTGTAGGAAGTGAACCACAAATTAGAATAGACAAAGAGTTAAGACCTCTAAATCTTCCAGTTTTAACAGATAAAGATATTGAGAAAATGTCTTATACTATTTTAGAAGATAAACAAAAGAAAGATTTTGAGGAGCATAATGAACTTGACTTCTCTTTTGAATTACCAGGTATTGGTCGTTTTAGAGCGAATTATTATCGTACGATTCATGGTATTGGTTGTGCATTTCGTATGATTCCACTTGATATTCCTACTCTTGACGAATATGGAAATCCACCTATTTTCAAAGAACTTATCAAAAGAGAAAAAGGGCTTATTCTAGTTACTGGTCCTACTGGTAGTGGTAAATCAACAACTCTTGCTTCTATGCTTCATGAAATCAATCTAACTGAGAGAAAACATATCCTTACTGTTGAAGATCCAGTTGAGTTTGTTCATAAAAATATAAAATCTGTTTTTTCACAAAGAGATGTTGGAACAAATACAGCCTCTTTTGCTTCTGCTATGAAGTATGCCTTAAGACAAGATCCAGATATTATACTAATCGGGGAGATGAGGGATGCTGAAACTATCGGTGCTGCACTAACTGCTGCTGAAACAGGACATATCGTTTTTGGTACACTTCACACTAACTCTGCACCTGGTACTATTAACCGTATTATTGATGTTTTTACAGGTGAGGAACAAGCACAGACTAGAGCGCAACTTGCATCATCTCTAATCGCTGTTGTATCTCAAACACTTATACCTAAGATAGGTGGTGGGAAAGTAGCAACTCAAGAGATTATGATTACTAACCCAGCAATTGCAAATCAAATTAGAGAAGATAAAGTACACCAACTATATTCTCAAATGCAACTAAATCAACAAGAAACAAAAATGACAACTCAAACACAAGAGCTTCTTAAATTATATGAAGCTAAGAAAATTTCAAAAGAAGCTGCAATTAAAAACTCTAATAGACCTGAAGAGCTTAGAAAAATCCTTGATGTTTTATAAAGATTAAATTTTAGTATATGGAAATTCCATATACTAAATAGCTATTTATCTCTTTCTAAACTTAATCATCTTAAATCTTTCACCTAAAAAGTTTGGCATTATTAACATTTTTGCTTTTTCTAACTCTTGTTTATATATTTTTTCTTCAACATTATCTTTAAGTATCTCTAGTAAATCCAAGATACCCATATCTATAAGTGCTGACATTTGAGCCTTTAACTCTATAAACTCAACGCCAACCTCTTCATAAGCATCCTTTACATGCTCAAATATTACATCATAAGTGATATCTGTTTTACCAAATAGTTCATCCCTTTTTATATCTTCATCAAAAAATGGAATTACATTATGTTTTTCATACACTCTTATAGAAAAATCTGGTCTAGCTTTCATCTCACCATAATCAAAACTAATAAATTCAAATTTTTTAGCTGATTTTGTCATCTCTTCTGCAAACTCTTCATAACCGATAGCTATTTCACCTCTATCTTTATAATATTTATCTGCTTTTGTTTTAACCCACTCATTATCTACATCAAATTCTATATTATGCCCATCTATTCTTGCTGTTTTATCTTTATAATAGAGTTCACAAGGGAAAGCATCAAAGATTTCATTTGCAATAAAAAATGCATTATCACAATTCAATTCACTTAATGATTTATAGTGTGTTAAAGATACTATATCTCCAAAAGATTCTTTAAAATAATTTTTTTGAAACTCTTGCATATCATCAAATTTTTCTATAATCACAAATTTTAATGTTTTTAATAATTCAGGTCTTAATGTATAAATAAATTCTACAACATCAGCTAAAAAATATCCATGATGAGCACCAATTTCACAAACTATTCCATCCTTAGATAAAAAACCTTCATCAACCAGTGAAACTATATGCTTAGCAATTGTTCCACCAAAAAACTTACTTGTACTTACTGCTGTATAAAAATCACCCTCTTTTCCAATACTCTTATAACTAGTATAGTAACCATTTTCACCATAAAGCCATTCACCCATATATTCACTAAATTTTTTATTTGGCATCTATTATTACCCTCTTTTTTTCTTAGTTATATTTATACATCTCATATAATGTCAATAGTTCAAGTTGTTTGTCAAGTTCAAATAGTTGAGAATTTAGTTCCTGAATCTTTAAAGAGTTATCTAATAATTCTACATCATACAGAGTCTTATAACCTACACTATACAATTTTTTTGTATCACTTAATAATTTTGAATATATCTCTTTATTATCTAAACTTAGCAATCTTTTTTTCTCTAAGTTATCTATATTTTGCATAACTTGCTCAAAAATTGCATTTAATTCTCTTTTTTTATCTTCCACTACAACCAATGATTTTAAATAATCAACCTTTGATGATTCAACATCTTTAAAGCTATTTATATCAATAGGCATACTTGCTCTAAAACCATAATTATAATAGTCTCTCTCAGTAATTACATTTGGCATAGTTTTATTAATCTGTTCATTCTCACTTTTATCCCAATTATATCCTGCTAACACATTAATTTTTGGAAGATATTTTGCAATAGTAATATTATTATAATACTTATTCTTTTCTATCTCTGAACTAGCCATATTTAAAACGATGTTATTTTCTAAAAATTGATTTTTACTTAAAATCTCTAGGTGTGGAACCGTAATTGTCTGATAAGAAACATCACTAATAGATTTTAATTTTGTAATTATTCTCTCTCTAGCTGTTTGAATATCATAAAGTGTTTGAGTTACAAGATTCTTCTCTATTATTGCATTATCTAAAAAGCCAGAATCTAACTGACCATTTATATATTGCTCTTTTTTTAAGGTTAAATTTATTTCAGCATTTTTAATTTGAAGTTTTTGTTTACTGATTCTAATATCACTTTGCTTTATTTGTATCAATAAAGAAACAGCATCTTTTACTAATTTTCTTTTAGCAACATCTATTGAATAGTTTGAGTAGATTCTAGATGCTTCTGCAAATTTAATAGCAAAATAGATTCCACCACTTTGAAAAATTGGCTGATCTATTTTAATACTTGCATTTTGATATATTTGCTCTCGAGAATCAGGTTTACTTTTATTATAATTATATTGTATATTTATAGGTGCTATCCAAGAATCTCTAAGTTTAGAACTCTCTGCATCTATTTTTTCATAGTCATAAGAGAACTGCTTGTTTTTACTTTCAGATATATATGAATCAAGTTGATGATTCTCCTCTGTTGCTAGTAAATTAGAGTTACAAACTACTAACAGCAGAGTTAAGAGATTTAAAGCCCTCATCTATTTCCTCTTTAGTTATCGTAAGTGGTGGAAGAAATCTTAAAGTATTTCTTCCAGCTTTTAAAACCATTACACCATTATCTTTAGCATTTAATATAATTTTTGATAGAGTATCAGCATCTTTTACTCTTAATCCACACATCATACCAAGACCAACTTTTTGAGTAAACAAATTTGGATATTTAGCATAAAAGTTATTTAGAGCTGAATCAAAATATTGAGTTGTTTTATCTAACTCGCCACTTTCGCTATATTCGTTTAAAATAGAAACCACTTCACATACAGCAGTAGAACTTAAATAGTTTCCACCAAATGTTGAACCATGGTCACCTGCACTAAGTGCATCTTTTAAACTAGTCATAACTACACCGACAGGAACTCCACCAGCAAGTCCTTTTGCAAGTGTTATAATATCTGGTTCTATCTCATATACATTAGATGCTAAAAAATTTCCTGTTCTATAAACACCTGTTTGTACTTCATCCACTATTAATAAAATATTTTTACTTTTTAAATATTTAGCTAAATTCTGTACCTCTTGTTTATCTTGAGGTTGAACACCACCCTCACCTTGTACTAACTCTATCATAACTGCACAAGTATGATTATCAATTAAACTTTCAATCTCTTGTATATTTTCAGCATAAACAAAACCATCAGGGAAAGGTCCAAAATAGTTATGCATAGATTCTTGACCAGTTGCTTTTACAGTTGTAATAGTTCTCCCATGAAAAGAGTGATTTAAAGTTATGATTTTATACCTTTTAACCTCTCCATTAACTTCACCAAATTTTCTAGCAATTTTAATAGCACCCTCATTAGCTTCTGCACCACTATTTCCAAAAAAACATTTCATATTATAGCCACTAGTTTCTACTATTAACGCAGCTGCTTTTGCTTGTGGAGCAATATTGTAAAGATTTGATATATGTGTTAATTTTGATAATTGTTCACAAATAGCACTGTTAACTCTTTTATTAGCATGTCCAACACTGACAACACCTATTCCAGAAGTAAAATCTATATAATTCTTACCATTAGAATCTACTAGTCTAGCATTATCACCACTAACAAATTCAACATCAATTCTTGCATATGTTGGTAGTACATATTTTTTATCTAACTCTTGTGTATTATTCATTTAAGTACCTTTTAGTTTTGAGAAGCAAGACTTTTATTTTGATAAAAGTCTTGTTATGGAGTAGTTATTTAAGATAATTATTTAAAACTTTTATAGTTTTCTTCAATCTTTAATGATAACTTTTTTGTTATCCCTTTTACATTATTTAGTAATGAAGGATTTTGTTCTAACACACCTATAACTTCATTATAATCACCAAAGTAATCAATAATAGCACTTACTTTCTTTTTACCAATCCCTTCAATAGAAATTAAAAAATTTATCAATTCATCTTCTGATATTTTTTTAATTTGAGGAGATGATTCAACTGCTTCATCTCCTGTTGGATTTGGAGCATCACTTTTTTTAATCTCTTTTATTTTTGAAGATTTTGTAGTTTTTAATGCAAGATTATCTTGATAATTATAAATCTCACTTGGCCACTCTTCTGTATATCTTCTTTTAACATCTAACATTGGATATTCTTTATCTAGTTTATGAAGATAAACTTTTTTACCACCATAATTTCTCTTCTTTTTACCAAAATATTCACCATCATAACTTGGAGAAAATTTACCAAAATGAATATGTCTAAGAGTTCTGAGAATTGAAGGATCCATCTTACCTAACTCTTCCCAGTTAAACATTGGAGCATGAGGTTTTCTAAATCTACCCTCACTTAAACTCCACATAATGTACTCAGCAATCCAATCTCTAATATATGGAAATGCTGCAAATGCCGTAGCAC
>JAMOPL010000165.1 GCA_027064515.1 Sulfurimonas sp.
AAAATGGTTGGTTTTGATTCAGTAGATAGTGGTGTGGCAATGATTCACCCTAGGCATTTAAAAGATGTACTAAATATAGAAAACGAACTGCTTTGGTCTGCTTAAAAAATGGAGAAATAATGAAAATCATAAGAAACAAAGAAGAGTTAAATGAGTTAAACAATAAGAAGGTTGTAGCTATTATTAAAAATAGAGCTATGGAACTTATACTTAAATGTGTAGACGATCAAGTCGTCTTATTTAATAGCTTGAACGAGCATATAGTAACTCAATACCATTACAAATGGTATATAAAAAGAGAAACACCCTTGTTTGATACTATAAAAGAGTGTTCCGAGTTTTTAAAGTTAGAAAAATTTTGTGAACAAATCGCAGAATCTCTTTTTGAGTATAGAAAACAAAATGGTCGCACTTGGAAAAGTAAACTTATAAATGAATTTACTGATGGAACAAATACTGAACCTAATCTACAAAGATTTAGAAATAGATTTGATTTTCACAAAGTGTTAAAAAAAATAAAAATAGGTTTTACGGTAAGAGATATTATCATGCTCTTATCAAAATCTACTAAAGTATAAGGAAAAAAAATGAAAGATTTAAAAATAGTTAGCTTACTACAAAACGGTGCATCATTTGATGCTAATACATACACTATAACAGACAACTTAGATGCATATATTATATGTAAAGATAGTTTAGTATCTATAAGAGTTGCTCCTGTAATGTGTGGTATGCATAATGAAGTATCAACAAATATTCTATCTGATAAAAAACAGATGGATAAAGAATTTTTAGAGTTTATTGAGAACATTGAAGAAGATTTTATTGTTCATTCATATCTAATATGTCGTTATCAAGAGTATTTATACCCATTTGTATATGATGATGTGATTAACGATTTTACTATCATGGTTAGATGGGTATATAAAAATCTAAATGTTGATAAAAAAATCAACTTGGTGATTTTTAGCTTTTCGTTTATTGTAAATAAGATAGTTATTTATAGGAACGATATTAGTGTTACTGTGGATTATTATGATAATGTTCATAATGAACCATATGACACTAGAACATTTTACTTTGATGATTATAATTTTGAGGATGAATTATGAGTAAAGCAGATGGTGTTTTAATGTTAATATTGCTCCTCTTGATAGGGAGCAATGCAGATGCAACAAACGAATACTTCAAGAGTATCTATTACTTTTAAGTTTGTTGTACCTCCAGTATCTTTTTTAGTATTGGATTGTTTCCTCTTAGACTTTTTAGAGTTTTTGAGGAAGCAATTCAATTTGCTATCAAAGATATAAGGAGACTATCATGATTAAGATAGTGCAATATACAAAAGTTGAAGAAGAATTTTACTTCTTTTTAGAGAACAATAATAAAGGTCTATCAAAAGAACATGTAGAAGAACTAATCAATTTAGGAATTACAAATATTACTAAACAACAATTAGATACGATAGTAGGAGCATAAGATGAGAAAGTTTAAAATTACTAACAATTCTAGTTCAGTAGCTACAGCTGATTCGTTAGCTGAGTTATTATTATCAGGTCATACCGTTGTTATAGTAGATAGTTCAAATAAAAAGGGTCAAAAATGAGTTTTAATAAAATCGCATTTTTGCTAATCATCCTTTTTTATTATGCTACACAAACATTTGGATTAACCTCTATTATCGAGAGTAATGAGACTGTCAAAACTATTGCTAGTTACAAGTTAGCTGAAAGGGCAAAGTTTTGATAAGTTGTAAAGGAAAAATAGAAACCGAAAAGGTAGCTAGAATTTTCGCCCAAGTGGTCTTTTATTTGTTTTTTTTATTTCTTTTAGTATTTTTTTGAAAAATGTTAAAAGAAGTAAAAGTAAGAGGAATATAATACAATGCAAAAATATTTTTTAAGATACTACTGGAGAAGAAAGTAAACTTTCTCCTCTCAACTTCGATATTATGTAGCAACCGCACAAAGAAAAACTTCACTTTTTAGCTAAAATTATCTCTATAAAACATCATATTTTAGGGAGTTTATTATGGCAGAGAGTCATGTGATATCGGCACTTGTTAAAAAGAGAAGAGAGTTAGCTGGAGAGATAGAGTATTATAAAAAACTTCTTGATAAATCTCTTGCTTTTGCTGATAGTAGGAAGTGTTGTGCCATTTTAGAGTCCTTTGTGTTTTAAATATATTTATATTATACTTAAAATTGAGTATAGAGTCAAGACTAATATAATCATTAAAGAGTATTAATATAATCATTTAAGGGTATATTTGGATATTTTATAGTAATATACCCTCATACGATGAGTTTAGGACTAATTTAATGAAAATAAATATTCAAGAGTATGCGAGCAAAAAGCTAAGAAGCGAGATGAAGCTACGAGATGTTACAACTGCTCAGATATGCAAACTTCTTAAAGATACTTTTGATATTTCATTAAATAATCAGTCCTTTAATAATAAAATGTCAAGAGCAAACTTTAGTGCTACATTCTTTTTTCAATGTATGTATGTGCTTGAAGTGAGGAACATTGCTTTTGATATTGATAGTATAGATATTGTAAAATGACATATTTTTATAAAATTTGTCAAAAATATACTATTGTTCCACAGAAATAAGGATAAAGCATGACAGCACTCATACAACCAAAAGCAATTAAAGAAACTAGATTATCTCCTATATTGAAATGGGCTGGTGGTAAAGAGCAAGAACTTAAATATATCCACCCTGCAATGCCTAAAAAAATAAATAACTATTATGAACCTTTTATTGGTGGTGGTGCTGTATATTTTTCACTTCAAGCAAAAGAGATGTTTATTAATGATAAATCGCATGAATTAATACATCTTTACAATGCTATCAAAGAGCAAGACAAAGATTTTTTTAATGTTGTAAATGAGATTATTCATAATTGGGAATTGCTTGAAAAAATTGTAGAAAAAAACAAAGACAGTTTTATCAAAACATATCTTGATTTTTCACAAGAAAAAATGTCGGAACAAGAAGTAGATAATTGGCTATCATTTTTTGTATTGTTGCACTCACAAGAGTTTAATGGAATGTTTAGCACTTCTTTTAATGTTAACATCGATAACTTTTTAAAAGAGATAAAAAAGAACTTTAAAAGTAAAATAAAAAGAATGGTGAAAATTGAAAAAGAGAGAGGAAAACTTCCTAAAAAAGATATTTTAGATAATATAGAAGCTTCTCTCAAAAGTGCTTTTTATATGCATTTTAGACATCTATATAACAATATAGAGCAATATGACATATCTCATAGTTTTTCGGTTGCTATATTCTTTTTTATACGAAACTATGCCTACAGTGGTATGTTTAGATACAATAAGAGTGGTGGCTTTAATGTACCGTATGGTGGTATTGGATACAATAGAAAAAACTTAGCTAAAAAAGTAGAATATTTACAATCACCAGAACTTGTGGCACATCTACAATCTACAACTATAGATAATTTAGATTTTGAAGATTTTTTCAAAAAGAACAAACCAAAAGAAGATGATTTTATATTTTTAGACCCTCCTTACGATAGTGAGTTTAGTACATATGCTAAAAATCAATTTACTCAGGAAGACCAAAAAAGACTAGCTTCTTATCTCATTAATGAATGTGAAGCAAATTGGATGATGGTTATTAAAAATACGGATTTTATTTATTCTCTTTATAATCAAAAAGGTATCTATATAAGCTCATTTGATAAAAAATATCTTGTTAGTTTTCAAAATCGTAATGATAAAAATGCAGAACATTTAATCATAACAAATTATAAGATTTGATATAATCAGTCCTAAAAGAAAAAAGGATTGAAGAATGGTAAGAATAACAGAAGAACAGCTTATTTTACCTGCTCTATATTTAATGGATATATCTCCAAGTAAAAGTATCACTACTACGGCAATGAAAGAAGCCTTAATAGATATATTTAAACCATCTGGCGAAGATAATGAAATAATTAGTGGAAGAAATGATACTTTTTTCACTCAAAAAGTTCGCAATTTAAAATCTCATGATACCCTTGAAAATTTAGGGTATGCAGTTTATCACCCTAAAATTGATGGTGAACCTAGTGGAAGATTTGAGATAACAACAGCAGGAAAACAATATTTGAATGAGAATATGGATATTGTGGATTACCTATTAAATAATACTTTTTCATCAGAAGATTTGAAAGAAGCTTTTGAAACTGTTTATAACAACCGAGAAGAAGATAAAAAAATAGAAATTTTTGATGAAAATACAACAGTAGTTGAGGGAACACAAGCTATTGTTAAAACAAAAGTTTATAAAAGGTCAAGTAAATTAAGAGAAAAGGCTATACAATTTTATACGGTTGACGACAGAATTAAATGCCAAGCTTGTTGTTTTGATTTTGAAGAGTTTTATGGAGAATATGGGAAAAACTTCATAGAGATACATCACCAAAAGCCTGTATTCCAATTTGATGGAGATGATTTAGAGAGAACTATTGAGGAGGCTCTTGAAAATGTTATTCCTGTATGCTCAAATTGTCATAGAATGATACACAGAAGAAGAGATAATCCACTTACATTAGATGAGCTAAAAGATTATGTTCGGCAAGATTTAGATTTTTGCGATGAAGAGGAATAGCACTCAAACCCTAGAATACAACAAAAACACAAAACAAATCACTCTAAATAGCTACTCAGATGGCTTTTTAGAGAGCAGTATAGATATAACAGACAAAGTAATGATATTAGCCATAGAGAAGCTATATGATGATTATGAGTTGCAAGTTGGCGATGAGCTATGTATCACTAAAAAAGAGAAGCTAAAAGCGACTAAATATGAGTTGAAAAAATAGCTAAAAATTTTTGATAAATCTTTGTGCGGTTGCTACATAATATCGCTCAACTTTACTTTTCTATTGTGTTAAAAACTATATAAACTGTGTCCACTCTGATTCATAAGTAGTATCTATAGTCCCATCTGCATTTTCATCAAACTCTTCTTTTATTGTATTTCCATATTTATCATAAGTAAAATAAGTTATATCATCTGTAGTACCATCT
>JAMOPL010000166.1 GCA_027064515.1 Sulfurimonas sp.
TGGCAAACTGAAACTGGTGGGCATATCGTTTCTCCACTTCCAGGGGCTACACCTATTAAAGCTGGATGTGCTACGCTTCCACTTCCAGGGATTATGGCTGAAATTCTTGATCCTGCTACTGGCGAGATAGCAGAAGTTGGTGAGACTGGTTATATGTGTATCACAAAACCTTGGCCTGCACAAATTCGTGGGGTTTGGGGAGATGAAGAAAGATATATAAAATCATATTTTGGTGATGTGAAAAAAGATGGTAAAGCTGTATATTTTACAGGTGATGGTGCAAGATATGACGAAGATGGTTATATCACTATCACTGGTCGTACTGATGATGTTATCAATGTATCTGGTCACAGAATGGGAACTGCTGAAGTTGAAGCGGCTATCAAAAAACATCCAAATGTAGCAGAGGTTGCAGTTGTTGGTAAGCCACATGAACTTAAAGGTGAGGGAATCTTTGCTTATGTTGTACTAAAATCTGATGATGGTGTAGCTGATGAGGTAGAAGAGCTTAAGGCTATTAATAATGTTATCAAAAAAGAGATAGGTAATATCGCTCTTTGTGATGATATGGTTTTTACATCGGGACTTCCTAAAACTCGTTCGGGTAAAATTATGAGAAGAATCCTCCGTTCTATCGCTAAAGGTGAAGAGATTACTCAAGATATATCAACTCTTGAAGATCCAAGTATCGTGGCTATTATTTCTGATATGGTTAAGAAGTAGATTTATTTAATGATTATTTTGATATAATTCAAGTTACGACTAATAACTCTATTTGTTTTTTGGAGTGGCAAAGGTTAAGGGATTAATTACCCCTTGACCTTTTTTTTTGTCCTCCAATTAGCAAATAAGGGAGATTTAATGAGTAAAATATTAGTCGTATTACTACTTATGTGCATTTATGCACCTATACTTTCTTAGTATAGTCAAGGGATTTTCCCTTGATCTCCCTTTTTAACAATCAAGCAAAAAAGAGAAAATTATGGAATTATGTGTTGCCTTAGATTTACCTACAAAACAAGAAAATTTAGACTTAATTGAACAGATAAAAGATTATGATGTTTGGTTAAAAGTTGGACTTCGTACTTATATTCGTGATGGTGAAGATTTTTTATTAGCTATTAAAAAAATCAATCCAGATTTTAAAATATTTTTAGATTTGAAACTTTATGATATTCCAAATACTATGGCAGATTCTGCTGAATCGATTATGGGTCTTGGTGTTGATATGTTTAATGTTCATGCTTCTGCTGGTAAGAGAGCTATGAGTGAAGTTATGAGTAGGTTAGAGAAGTATGAGAATCGTCCTATTGTTTTAGCAGTTACAGCTTTAACTTCATTTACAGAAGAAGAGTTTAATGAAGTGTATGAAGAATCGATAGCAAAAAAAGCTGACCAATTTGCAAAAGATGCAATGGAGAGTGGATTAGATGGTGTTGTTTGTTCGGCTTATGAGAGTACCTCTATAAAAAATATCACATCAAAAGAGTTTATGACATTAACTCCCGGAATCCGTCCATTTGGTGAAGATGCTGGTGATCAAAAAAGAGTAGCTGACATCGCTTATGCTAAAAGTGCTATGGTTGATTTTATAGTTGTAGGTCGCCCTATATATAAATCTGAAAACCCTGCTGAGGTTGTAAAAAAGATTTTAGAAAAGATTTAATAATTCTTAGAGACTCTTTTTATTAAACCTTCATAATATAGGTGCTTTTTGGCTATCTTTTTAAGTAGATTATTTTTAGAGAGCCTAAATACACCTTTAGAATTTATAAATAAATCTGCTTTTAAATCTTTTCTTTGTTGTAAATTTAAGATTCTAAAACTTAGATTATCTAAAATTAATGGAGATTTACCATCCCCTTTAAAATATGATAAAACCATATGGTAGCCACCTTTGTATTTCTCATTCACAGTAGTTATAAATAATTTTTTTTCATCAAAACCAAGTTTAATGAGAGTGTAATATTTTATTATTGCATAATCTTCACAGTCACCATATCCATTTATTAGAAACTCTTTCGGTGTAGACCAATAATCTTCTTGTTCTTTAGTTATAGCATCATACTGTGGAAGTAGGGAATTTAAATAAAGATTGACTTTGATAAGTTGTTTTTCTTTAGTATCTTTTTTTAGTGAAGAGATATATTTAAAATAGTGATTTATTCTATTTTTAGAAATATTTTTTATATTTTGAAGTTCATTTTTTGTAAAAGATGGATAGTTTTGTGAATGTAAAGATGTAAATAATAATATAAAAATAATAAATTTGATGATTTTTCCTTTGTAAAAAGCTATTATAATAAAAATATTTTATAAATATATAATATTTAAGCTAAATATTATAATTAAATAACTATAATACCAATCTTCAAATGGACGAGTGGGTGAGCGGTTGAAACCACATCCCTGCTAAGGATGCGTATGGGTAACTGTACCGAGAGTTCGAATCTCTCCTCGTCCACCACTGAAGCCTATTTTAGGTACTTTCAAACACTTTTAGCAAACTATTTTTTTTCTTGCACACCCTAATTATATATATTTATACTTCTATCAAAATCAATATTAAATGTATCTATATAATTTACATACACATCAAACACCATTTGAGTATTTGCATGACCTAATAACTGAGCAAGTTGTACAGGTGTCACTAAATTATTATAAAGCATATTTGTAGCATAAGTATGTCTTGCATTATATGGTCTTCTGTACTCTATCCCTAACTCTGCTAATGATGGTTTCCAAAACTGTTCTTGAAATACATTTGTAGTCTTATATGGTTTGTTGTATTGAGTAACTAATAAATATTCATTATCATGCTTATTATAAACCTCTATAATGTATGGTTTCAATAGTTCTATAATTGGAATATCTCTATTGCTATAAGATGTTTTAGGTGTGCTTTCTCCAAATCTTGACCTAGTTCTTTGAACTCTAATCATCTGTTTATCTAAATCTATATCACTTTTTTTAAGTCCAATAATTTCACCAGAACGCATACCTGTATAAAATGCAATAGCTATATAGTAACGATAATTATCATTTACAGCTAAAGACATAATATTATGAACTTCGTCAGCTGTGAAAGGTTTTATTTTCTTAATATTAAATTTTGGAAGTCTTACAGACCTTGCAGGATTTCTAGTTATCAACTCATCATAAAAAAC
Organism: Sulfurimonas sp.; assembly: GCA_027064515.1. Lineage (GTDB taxonomy): Bacteria > Campylobacterota > Campylobacteria > Campylobacterales > Sulfurimonadaceae > Sulfurimonas. Next base: position 3,171 of record JAMOPL010000166.1, read on the forward strand.
TTCTTGTAAAATACCTGATAAAATACTTAGATATATTCGTTTAGATTTACCACCAACATCATCAATACTATATAACCATTTTTTAATATCTGATGGCTTTATCTCTGTTACATCTAGCTCTCCAAAAGTAGGATTTATTCTATCTTTAATAATATTTGTATATTTATCTAAAGTTGAAAATTTCAATTCATGTTTTTTAAACTCTAAAAATAATGTTGAATAGTGATTGAATTTAATCATTATCTTTAACCTTAATGGTATTAGTACCATTACCCACAGAATTAGATAATCTGAACATATCTCCTCTAATAATTTTCTTAGCTTCCTTGGTAAGTTTAAGAACCAATAAAATCTTTTCTAAAGCATTTTTATACTTAATATAATTACGACATTCATCACTACAATATAATTTAGGTTTATATTTACCTTGTTCAATTTTTGAACCACAAATTTGACAATTATCCATTTTAAAATATCTCTACAGCTTCATGTGCATCATCAAGTTTCAACCGCTCACCCACTATCAAACCTCTATCTAACATTAAATTATGTGTAACTGCATAATGATGAGGATTAACACTATTTATCGAAATACTCTCATAATAATTATTTAACTCATAGTTTTTCATTTGATACGGTTTTTTCTTAATTTCTGTAATTATTCCATCAAGAATAATATATCGTTCATCACCTTTTTCATAATAAGTTTGTAAAGGTTTTTTATCTTTAACTCTATAAATAGTTTCAAATTCACCTTCTAAATAAGTATGATCTACATCTACAAGTTTGTCATACCAATTAACTAGCTTAGGTGTATAGATGATTCCGTATTCATTTTCAATTTTTGCAATCTTATTCGTGGTCGTATCGATATATATAGATAATTCCTCAGAAAGATAGTCTTTTGTTAAATCTCTCAATGTATACATACCATTTAACTTTCTATATACCTCTAATGATACAAATGTTCGTGAAGTATAAAAACGACTTATTCCATGATATAAATACCATAAAGTAAGATTAGTAATTTTGGCATCTTTTCCTCTTAAATCATCAAGAGATTTTAAAACATACTTCATTAAATATGAAACAGGATTTCTGACCTCTATTTCTATTTCACTAAGTGGAGCAGGGAAAAACCTATTCAAAGCTTTTAGAATTGGTTTAATATTATCAGATGGGACAAATAATGACATATGTATGTGTGGTGTACCATTTTTATGAGGCTCAGTTACACGAAAATAACATCTATCACTTTTTTCTATACTTTTATAACTTCTATCATCAAAAAACTTTTTAAGCATTTTAGATAATTCTTTAGAGGCATTACGAGGTGTATACTTATCAATCGTTTCTTTAAAGTCTAATATAGGCTCTTTAAAAGGAATATCTTGAATAACTTTAGCATTAATAAATTTATATCTTTTTTTTTGTTTTGTATAAATCTTAATATATGTACGACCCCCAAATTTTTCATTTGGAATTAACTTTCCTTTAAAAGTTTTACTTTTATGCCATACAGACGGGAGTGTCAAAGTAAGAAAAATATTTTTTAAACCTTTCTCCTCAGCATATTCATATACAGACCATGCACGATGTTGTAACTCAGCAACATATCTATTTGAATTTAAATAACTATTTGATACAAAATCAGCAAAAGGAATAATCTTATCATCAATTTGAACACCATTTCGCCTCATAAAATCTTTATTGAACTCTAATTTCTCTTTTGCTTTTTTAATTTGATATTCTGTTAAACCATAATTTTGCATAATGTCACTTCCTTTAAATTTTTTAATCGTTGTCCGATAACTTTTTATAGATAGCCAAGAGAGGCTATCGCCTCTTT